>DATBCI010000308.1:0-12256 GCA_036270555.1 Burkholderiaceae bacterium | reverse complement strand
GTTTGACGCCCATCGGACCATTCAGCTGGCCGAGACCGCGCGCTCCCTGGCGCCTGAGTACGCCTACCGCAGGTCGCAACTGTCGGCGCAGTTGATCGATGCGATCGAGGAGGCGCACGCCTTTGCCGGGCGTCGTTATTTCGACGCCATGCAGACCGGACGCCGCTGCGCGGCCAAAATCGAATCGCTGTTCGGCGATGCCGAAGTGCTGATCGCTCCCAGCGCTATCGGCGAGGCTCCCGCCACGCTGGCCCATACCGGCGATCCGCTGTTCAATCGGCCCTGGCAGTTGCTCGGCTGCCCGATGATCGGCCTGCCATTCGGGCGGGGACCCCAGGGTCTTCCGATCGGTGTCAGTGTGATTGCGCGGCCGGGCCAGGACGCGCTGCTGTTCGCAGCGGCGGCCTGGTTGGAGCGCTGCTGGCGGCGATAGGCCGGAGCCATCGGGCAACCCGACCGCTCCGGCCCGGGCACCGAGCCGCCTTGCCGCGGGATCAGCCGGAGGTCGCCGGCAACATGGCGATCCCGGGGAACAGCAGATAGCAGGCAACGCTGATCGCGATCAGGTAAACCAGCACCGCCAGGCACCAGCCGAAATTGTGTCGGATCACTTCGCCTTCGTTGCGCACGAAGCGCGTGGTCGAAACGCCGACGCTTGCGGTCTGCGGCGCCACCGGCTTGCCGATTTCGGCTCCAACGGAGTTTACGGTCGGCAACAGCAGCGGCGGAAAGCCGAGGATCTGGCCGACCAGCGCCTGGAACTTACCGAACATCGCGTTGGTCGAGGTATTGCTGCCCGACAGAGCGACCCCGATGAAGCCGAGGATCGGCGCCACCACGATGAAGGCAGTCCCCAGCGAGGAGAACGCCTTGGCCAGCGACGCCGCCATCCCCGAGAAGTTGTAGACGTACGCCAGGCCGAAGATGAACACGCCCACCAGCAAAGCGCCCCACATCTGGGACCAGGTCCTGGCAAAGATCTCGGCCAGTTGCTGGGCGCTGACCCGCAGCAGCAGCGCGACGATGATCCACGAGGCGAGGATCGCCGAGCCGCCCACGAAAGGCGTCCATTTGAAGATCGCCGAGATCTTCGCGCCCTCGGAAATCGAGGAGGCCGCCGTCACCTGAAGCTGCAGAGGCGAGATGCCCGGCAGCTTCGACCACGGACCGGTCCAGGCCACGACGACCGCGACCAGGACCGCGATCGGCAGCCAGGCTTGCACAACGTCTCCGGAGGCCAGCCCGTGCCCCGTCGCGCTTGAAGAGTCCGTCGCGATCGGATTGCCTCCGTACCCGCGCACCTGGGCCGGCTGCCACACCTTCAGCAGGACCAGGATGCAGATGAAGCAGGCGATCGAACCGGCCACATCCGGCAGGTAGGGGCCCAGATAGGTGCCGACCGGCAACTGGCCGGCGATGTAGCCGAGCGACCCGACCACCGCCAGCGGCCAGGCCTCCCACATCCCCTTCTTCCCGGACACGAGGTACAGCAGGATCCAAGGGGGCAGCAGGGCGAGGATGGCGACGATCTTGCTGATCGAACCCGACAGCGCCAGCAGCGGATATCCGGTGACGGCGGCCAGCGCGATGATCGGCGCTCCGAGCGCCCCATACGACACCGGCGCGTTGTTCGCGATGGCGGCGACGCGGATGGCGTCCAGATCCGGGATGCCCAGGGCAATCAGGATCGGCGCCACGAACGCCCAGGGATATCCGAACCCCACCAGGCCTTCCAGCAGCGCGCCGAAGGCCCACGCGAAAAGAATCGTTTGAACCCGTACGTCCTGCGTGCCCTGCGCGATCAGCCAGCGGCGCAGCTTGTCGAAGGTGCCGGTCACGACCAGCGTGTTGAACAGCATCACGCCCCAGAACGTGATCCAGTCGACGTTCCAGATGCCGGTGGCCGAGCCATACACGTAGGCGAGCACACCCTGGTCGAACGGCATCTTCCAGACCCACAGCGCCAGCACGAAAGTGATCAGTGAACCGACCAGTGTCGCTTTCCATGCCGACCAGCGCAGTCCGGCCAGCATGGACAGCAGTGCCACCACGGGAATCAGCGCGACCAGCCAGGTGACAAACAGATTTCCGGTGGGGTCGAGAATTTGAGTAAACATGTGAGGCCTCCTCCTTCTTTTTCTGGACGCGCGCCGAGCGCACCTTGGCGGCAGCGCTACTATGGACCGGGTCGCGTGGTCCGGCAACTGCGCGCTGCCGGCATTGGGAGAGACGAGTCATGCTGCTATGCCAGATCAGCGATTTGCACGTGATGGCCGGACGCAAGCTGGCTTATGGCGTCGTGGACACCGCGTCGTGCCTGGAGCGCTGTGTGCAGCGCATCGTCGGCCTGGACCCGCTGCCGGATGTGGTCATCGCCACCGGCGACCTGGTCGACATCCCCGATGCGCGTTCGTACGGAGTACTGCGCGAGATCCTGGCGAGGCTGCCGCTGCCGGTCTTTGTGCTGCCGGGAAATCATGACGAGCGCCAGGAACTGCGGGCGGGGTTTCCCGACCATCGCTACCTGCCGCGCGATGGGGACTTCCTGCATTACGCGATCGACGAGTATCCGGTGCGGCTGGTGGCGCTCGATACGGTGATTCGAGGTGAGCCGGGAGGCACACTGTGCGCACAACGTCTGCACTGGCTTGAGCAGCGCTTATCCGAGTCCGACGCCCCCACCGTGATCGCGCTGCATCACCCGCCGTTTTCGACCGGGATCGACCACATGGACCGGATGGGCCTCGACAACCCGTCCGCGCTCGCGCAGGTCATACGCCGCTTTCCGCAGGTACAGCGCCTCATTTGCGGCCACTTGCATCGCCCGATCCAGGCACTGTTCGCCGCAACGATGGCCAGCGTCTGTCCGAGCACGGCGCACCAGGTGCTGCTCGACCTGAAGCCGCGCAGCTCAGCCCGTTTCGTGATGGAGCCGCCCGCCTTTCAATTGCATCTGTGGACCGGTCAGACACTGGTGACCCACACCGCCTACACGAGCGACTTCGGCGCCCCGTACCCGTTTCATTGAGCGAGCGTCCGGTTACTCTTCCAGCGGCGGCAGCGTTCTGGGCTGACGGTGAGCGTCCGTGGCGACGTAGACGAGCGTGGCCTCGGTGACTTTGACGACTTGCGCCTTCAACCGGCTGCGTTCGGTGTAGACGCTGACGTCGACCGTGATCGACGTGCGTCCGGTGCGCACGATGGTGCCGTACAGCGAGAGCAGATCACCCACAAACACCGGCTGCTTGAACACGAAGCTGGTGACCGCGATCGTGGCCACGCGTCCGTTGGCGCGGCGAGCGGCCAGGATGCCACCGGCGATGTCGACTTGCGACATGATCCACCCCCCGAACACGTCACCGTGCTGATTGGCATCGGCCGGCATCGGAACGACGCGAAGTACCGGATCCTCGTCGGGCAGGGCGGTGCGTTCGGTCATGTCGGTGAAGCCTTGATCCTCAAGGGGGCGGCGCAGGCGATAATGGGAGCGTGGTGGCCGCATTGTGGGCCAGCATCGTGCAGTGTCAAGCCGATAACCAGGTGCCTTTCGAAGCCGAGATGTTCGCGTGAGAGGAATCAGACCGCCGCCAGGGCGGGTGCCACGCCTGCCGCCCGAGGCCGGGCGCAGCCAATGGCGCACGATAGGGATGCTGCTGCCCTACCTGTGGGCATACCGGGCGCGCGCGGTGTTCGCGGTGCTGTGCCTGGTGGCGGCCAAGCTCGCCGTGGTCGGCGTCCCGGTGCTGTTGAAGCACATCGTCGACCGCCTGTCGGTGCCGGCGGGCGCCGCGCCGGTGGTGGTGCCGATCGCGCTGATCGTCGCCTACGGCGCACTGCGGCTGGCGACGTCGGTGTTCACCGAGTTGCGCGAGTTCTTCTTCGCGCGCGTGACCCAGTCGGCGGTTCGCACGCTGGCGCTGAAGACCTTCCGCCATTTGCATTCGTTGTCTCTGCGGTTTCACCTGGAGCGTCGCACCGGCGCGGTCACGCGCGAAATCGACCACGGCATCCGCGGACTGTCCTCGCTGGTGAGCTTCACGCTGTATTCGATCCTGCCGACGCTGGTGGAGATCGGGCTGGTGATCGGCTACCTGTTGACGCACTACGAGAATTCGTTCGCGCTGATCGTCGGGGTCAGCCTTGCGCTTTACATCAGCTACACGCTGTCGGTGACCAACTGGCGCACCAAGTTCCGGCGCCAGGTCAACGAGCTCGACGCCAAGGCGTCCTCGCGCGCGGTCGACTCGCTGCTGAATTTCGAGACGGTCAAGTACTTCAACAACGAGGAGTACGAGGCGCGGCGCTACGACGCGACGCTGGCCGAACAGGAGCATGTGGCGATCCTGGCCCAGCAGTCGCTGAACGTGCTGAACAGCGGCCAGCAGCTGATCATCGCGATCGGGCTGACCTTGATGCTGTGGCGCGCCTCGGTCGGGGTATCGACCGGGCGCCTGTCGATCGGCGACCTGGTGCTGGTCAACGCCTTCATGTTGCAGATGTATGTGCCGCTGAACTTCCTGGGCGTGATCTACCGGGAATTGCGGCAGGCCCTGGCCGATGTCGAGCGGATGTTCCGCCTTATGCAGGAGCAGCAGGAGGTGTCCGACCGGCCGGGCGCGCTTGCCCTGGTGCTGCCGCCGGATGGGAGCAGCCCGGGCGTGCGTTTCGAGCGCGTCAACTTCGCATACGATCCGCGCCGCCAGGTCCTGTTCGACGTGGACCTGTCGATCGCCCCCGGCACCACGTGCGCCGTGGTCGGACCGACAGGGTCCGGAAAATCGACGCTGGCCCGCTTGCTGTTCCGCTTCTACGAGGCGCAGTCCGGACGCGTCCTGATCGACGACCAGGACGTGCAGGCGGTGACCCAGCAGTCGCTGCGCGCGGCCATCGGCATCGTTCCGCAGGACACGGTCCTTTTCAACGACACGATCGAATACAACATCGGCTATGGCCGCCCCGGATCGAGCCATGCCGAGATCGTCGCGGCGGCTCGCATGGCCCACATCCACGAGTTCATCGAGTCGCTGCCGGACGGCTACCGGACCATGGTCGGCGAGCGCGGCTTGAAGCTGTCGGGAGGCGAAAAGCAGCGCGTGGCGATCGCGCGAACCCTGCTGAAGAATCCGCCGATCATGGTGCTGGACGAAGCCACCTCGGCCCTGGACTCACGCACGGAACGCGTGATCCAGTCCGAACTGGCCGAGGTGGCGGCCAATCGCACGACACTGGTGATCGCACACCGCTTGTCGACCATTGTCGACGCCGACCAGATCGTCGTGATGGATCGCGGCCGCATCGTCGAGCGTGGCACGCACGAGGAATTGCTGGCGCGCCAGGGGCATTTCGCCCGCTTGTGGGCGCTGCAGCAGCGTGAGGATGAACGAGACCGCGTGACCGCCCTGTGATTCTTCGGGCAATGTCAAGGGAGGCGGCGACACTAAAGGGGACCAGGAATGACTGATACGAAGGTGAACCGGGAAACAAGCGGTCAGGTTCGGATGGAGCGCGATTCGCTGGGCGAGATGGCGGTGCCGGCCAAGGCGTACTACGGGATCCATACGATGCGGGCGCTGGAGAACTTTCCGATCTCGTCGGTGCCGATCGGCGTGATCACCGACCTGATCCGCGCCTTTGCGATCGTCAAGCGGGCCGCCGCCAGCGCCAACAAGGATCTGGAGCTGATCGATCCGGCCAAGGCCGCGATCATCGTCCGGGTCTGCGAGGAAATCGAAGCCGGCCAATGGCACGACCAGTTCGTGGTTGACGTGATCCAGGGCGGGGCCGGCACGTCGACCAACATGAACTTCAATGAAGTGATCGCCAACCGGGCTCTTGAGCTGCTCGGGCGCGAGCGCGGCGACTACCTGGCGCTGCACCCGATCGATGACGTCAACGCCTCGCAAAGCACCAACGACACCTATCCGACCGCGGTCCGGCTCGGCTTGTGCTTCGCGATCAAGCGCCTGCTGGTTGCGATGGCGGACTTGCGCGCGTCGTTCGAGAAAAAGGCTTTCGAGTTCCGCGAGGTGCTGAAGATCGGCCGCACCCAGCTGCAGGACGCGGTGCCGATGACGCTGGGCCAGGAGTTCTCGACCTATGCGGTGATGATCGGCGAGGATGAAGAGCGCCTGCGCGAGGCGATGGCGTTGATCACCGAGATCAACCTCGGGGCCACCGCGATCGGCACCGGGATCAACACCGACCCCGACTATGCGCCGCTCGCCTGCCGTTACCTGGCGCAGTTCTCGGCAGTGCCGATGAAGCCGGCCGCCAACATGATCGAGGCCACCCAGGACACGGGTGCCTTCGTTCAGCTGTCCGGCGTGCTCAAGCGCGTCGCCTGCAAGCTGTCGAAGACCTGCAATGACCTGCGCCTGCTGTCCTCGGGACCTCAGGCCGGGCTCAACGAGATCCTGCTGCCGGCCAAGGCCGCCGGCTCCTCGATCATGCCGGGCAAGGTCAACCCGATCATTCCCGAGGTGGTCAACCAGGTGGCGTTCGAAGTGATCGGCAACGATACGACGGTCACCTTCGCATCGGAGGCCGGGCAGCTGCAATTGAACGCCTTCGAACCGATCATGGCGTACGCGCTGTACAAATCGATCACGCATCTTCATGCGGCTTGCGGCACCCTCGCGCACAACTGCGTCGATGGCATTCGCGCCAATGTCGAGCTGCTGCGGCAGCGCGTGCACATGTCGGCCGGGCTGGCCACGGCGCTCAATCCCTACATCGGTTACGAAGCCGCGGCCGAGGTGGCCAAGGATGCCGTCAGGCTGGGGCGACCGGTCGCGGAGCTGGTGCTCGAGCGCGGGCTCATTTCGGCGGCCCAGCTGCGCGAGATCCTGCAGCCCGACGTGCTGACACGCCCGACGCGGATCCGGCGCCAGGCGAAGACTTGAAAAACACCGGTTGATGCAGACGCTCACGATCACGCGCCCGGACGACTGGCATCTGCACCTGCGCGACGGCCCCGCGATGAGGGACGCGCTTGCGCACACCTCGGGCGTGTTCGCCCGCGCGATCGTGATGCCCAACCTGAGGCCGGCCGTGACTCGCACCGAGCAGGCGCGATCCTACCGGGACCGGATCATCGCGGCGCTGCCGGCCGGGCATCGCTTCGAACCCTTGATGACCCTCTACCTGACCGACGCCACGCCGTCGACAGAGATCCGTCGCGCGCGCGACTCCGGGCTGGTGCACGCCGTCAAGCTGTATCCCGCCGGAGCCACCACCCATTCCGAAAGCGGCGTCACCCGGCTGGATCGATGCGCCGAGGCATTGCAGGCGATGCAGGAACTGGACATGCCGCTGCTGGTGCATGGGGAGAGCACCGACCCGGCAGTCGATGTATTCGATCGCGAGCGCGCCTTCATCGATTCGATGCTGATTCCGCTGCGGCGCTCGTTTCCCTTGCTGCGCATCGTGTTCGAGCACATCACGACGCGCGAGGCGGTGCAGTATGTGAGCGAGGCCGATCCGCGCGTGGCCGCCACCATCACCGCGCACCACCTGCGCTACAACCGCAACGCCCTGTTCACGGCTGCCGACGGCCGCACCGGGCTGCGCCCGCACGCGTACTGCCTGCCCGTGATCAAGCGCGAAGCGCACCGCCAGGCGCTGGTGACCGCGGCCACCGGCGGCAACCCGAAGTTCTTTCTCGGTACCGACAGCGCGCCACATCCGGCACAGGACAAGGAGTCCGCCTGCGGGTGTGCCGGGTGCTTCACCGCCCCATCGGCACTGTCGATGTACGCCGAGTGTTTCGAGCAGGCGCACGCGCTGGAGCGGCTGGAGGCCTTCGCCAGCTTCCACGGCCCGGACTTCTACCGCCTGCCGCGCAACCGCGACCACGTCACGCTGCAGCGGACGCCCTGGCAGGTGCCCGCCGATCTCCCGTTCGGGCAGGAGCGGGTGGTCCCGCTGGGCGTGGGCGAGACTTTCGTTTGGAAGGTGAGGGTCGATTGACGGATCTTTCCGCGTTCCCCATTACGAACAAGTGGCCGCCGCAGGATCCGGCGCGGATTCAACTGTATTCACTGCCGACACCCAACGGAATCAAGGTGTCGGTGATGCTCGAAGAGACCGGGCTTCCCTACGAGCCTCACCGCGTCGGCTTCGAGACCGACGATCAGCTGTCGCCCGCGTTCCGGTCCCTCAATCCCTACGGCAAGATCCCCGCCATCATCGATCCCAACGGGCCAGGCGGAAAACCCATTGCGCTGTTCGAATCCGGCGCCATCCTGATCTATCTGGCCGACAAGGCCGGCCGCTTCATCCCGGCGGATGCGGCGCGGCGCTACGAGACGATCCAATGGCTGATGTTTCAGATGGGCGGCGTCGGCCCGATGTTCGGTCAGGTCGGCTTCTTCCACAAGTTCGCCGGCAAGGACTACGAGGACAAGCGGCCGCGCGACCGCTATGTCGGAGAGTCGCAACGCCTGCTGGGCGTTCTGGAGGGACGGCTGGCGGACCGCACCTGGATCATGGGCGACGAGTACACGATCGCCGACATGGCGATCTTTCCGTGGGTGCGCAACCTGATCGGGTTCTACGGGGCCGGCGAGCTGGTCGGCATCTCGAATTTTCCCCACGTGGCGCGGGCGCTGGACGCGTTTGTGGCGCGTCCGGCGGTGGTGCGCGGCGTTCAGATCCCGTCCCGGCCGCTGCCGTAGTCGCTGGGGCGCCTCCGTACGCCCATCGACGAATTGCGACATCCTGTCGCTCCAATCCGCATCCGGTCGCTTTTCGATGTTGCAGCGCCCATGATCGCGCTACCCTGTGGGGATCGACGGTCGGAATTCCGGGAGAGCACGATGTCCGAAAGCGACGAGCTCGCCAGATTGGCGGAACTGCATCAGCGCGCAAAGCTGTCCGACGACGAGTTCACTCGCGCCAAGGCCCGGGTCCTCAGCGGCGCTGCAGCCGCCAGGTACCAGTCGCCGGCTCTGGGCGCGATCAACGCATTTCGCAGGAGTCGAACCGATCGATGGCTCGGCGGAGTCTGCGCAGGGTTGGGGCAGGTTACCGGCGCGCCTGCCTGGATCTGGCGCCTCCTGTTCACCCTGCTCGTGCTGTGCGCCGGAACCGGCGTGATTGTCTACGTGCTGATGTGGATCTTTGTGCCGCTGGAGGCGGCGCACTTGGATGTGGGTCAGGCGGCGGCGCCGTAGTAGCTGCGGCACCATTCGAACATCGGCGGCAGCCCTGCTTCGATCGACGTCGTGGGACGCCAGCCCAGATCGCGCGTGGTCGCTTCGATGTCGGCCGAGGTCGTCTTCACGTCTCCCGGTTGCATCGGCCGCATCTGAAGTTCCGGCGTCTTCCCGGCAATGCGGCCCAGCGTCTCGATGAAACGCATCAACGTCTCGGGGTGGCTGTTGCCGAGGTTGTACAGGCGATGCGGAATCGCGCCGAAGTGCCCGGTGTCGTCCAGCGCGGCCAGGGTACCGGCCACGATGTCGTCGATGTACGTGAAATCGCGCTGCATCGCGCCGTGTCCGTAGACCTCGATCGGGCGGCCTTCAAGCAGCGCGCGCGCAAACTTCACCGGCGCCATGTCGGGACGGCCCCACGGTCCATACACGGTGAAATAGCGCAGCCCGGTCAGCTTGAGGCCGAACTGGAGCGCGTACACCTGGGCCATCAGCTCGCCGGCGCGCTTGGTCGCGGCATACAGGCTGATCGGATCATCGACCCGGTCGGTGGTCGAAAACGGCACTTTCCGGTTGCCGCCATACACGCTCGAGGACGATGCGTACACGACATGCTGGATGCTGCCGTCCCGGCGCGCCGCCTCGAGCAGATTGAAGAACCCGACCAGGTTGCTCTGCACATAGGCTTCGGGATGCTCGAACGAGTAGCGCACGCCGGCTTGCGCCGCCAGATGCACGATTCGCTGCGGGCGCAAGCGTGCGAGCAGGGCGTCCACGGCGCAGCGATCCGCCAGATCCGCCTCGGCCTGTTCGAAGTGCCCGCCGCCCGCGATGCGCCGCACCCGTTCGACCCGGGCACGCTTGAGCGACGGGTCATAGTACGGGTTGAAGTTGTCCACTCCGACCACCGACTCGCCGCGCGACAGCAGCGCAGCGCACACGGCGTGGCCGATGAAGCCGGCGCTGCCGGTGACGAGCGTTACGCCAGGATTCATGCGCGCCCGACGCCGTAGTACAGCAGCCCGGCCGACCTGACCAGCTTGGGCTCGTACAGGTTGCGCCCGTCGACCAGGACCCGCGCGCGCAGCGTTGCGGCCAGCCATGTGAAATCCGGGCTGCGGAACTCGAGCCACTCGGTCACCACCACCAGCGCGTCGGCGCCTTCGCAGGCTTGCGGCGCCGATTCGCAGTACTCGATGCGCCCGCGCAGCTCATCCAGGGCGTTGGCGGCGGTGTGGCTGGCCTGCGGATCGTAAGCGCGCACGCGCGCGCCCGAATCGACCATCTCGCGGATCAGAACCAGGCTTGGCGCCTCGCGCACGTCGTCGGTGTTCGGTTTGAACGCCAGGCCCCACACGGCGATGACCTTGCCGTGCAGATCGCTGCCCAGCGCCTCGCGCAGGCGGCTCGCGACCAGGTGCTTCTGCTCCTCGTTCACGTCGTGCACTGCTGACAGGATCCGGGCCGGCAGCACGTTCTCGCGCGCCATCGCCAGCAGGGCCCGCACGTCCTTGGGAAAGCAGGATCCCCCATAGCCCGCGCCGGCATACAGGAAGCTGGGCCCGATGCGTGGGTCGGCCCCGATCGCATGACGCACGCGCTCGATGTCGGCACCCAGCCGTTCGGACAGGCGCGCCAGCTCGTTCATGAAAGAGATCCGGGTGGCCAGCATGGCATTGGCCGCGTACTTGGCGAGCTCCGAAGAGCGGGCGTCGAGCACCTGCAGCCGCTCGCGATTGCGATTGAACGGCGCGTACAGCTCGGTCAGCACTTCGATCGCGTGCCGGTCCTCGGTTCCGATCAGGATCCGGTCGGGGTGCATGAAGTCATGCATTGCCGCGCCTTCCTTCAGGAATTCCGGGTTGGAAGCGACCGCGATCGCGACCTTGACGCCGCGCGCGGCGAGCTCCTCGTTGACGGCGCGGCGAACGCGCTCCGAGGTGCCGACCGGCACGGTGGACTTGACCACCAGCAACGCCGGCCGCGCGATACGGCGCCCGAGCTCTCGTGCCGCCTTCTCGACGTGCCGCACGTCGGCCGAGCCGTCCTCGTCGGTCGGTGTGCCGACGGCGATGAAAAAGACCTCCGCATGAGCCACTGCACGCCCGTAGTCCGACGAGAAAT
Organism: Burkholderiaceae bacterium; assembly: GCA_036270555.1. Lineage (GTDB taxonomy): Bacteria > Pseudomonadota > Gammaproteobacteria > Burkholderiales > Burkholderiaceae_F > VBCK01. Next base: position 977 of record DATBCI010000308.1, on the reverse strand, counting down.
TCAGGCGCCCGGCGTGCAGGTTGCGCGCGGCCACCTCATCCAGGCCCGGCTCGTGAATCGGCATCTCGCCCCGCAGCAGGCGCTGGACCTTCAACTCGTCGATGTCGATGCACAGCACATCGTTGCCGACATCGGCAAAGCACACTCCGGTGACCAGCCCGACATAACCGGTCCCGATGATCGTAAGCTTCATCTGGATATCCTCGACTGTGCGGCGCGGACGTACTCTTCAGGGCGGGGCGATTTTACCTGCGCGATGCCTGCCTCTCCTGGGCGGCTATCATTACCAGTTGATGAAACAGCTCGGTTCCGAAGCCCAATGAGCACCCAGCGATGACGATCGCCAGTCTGAGCCGCGGCAACCCGGTGCCGGCAGCGGGCGGCGCAGCCGCGGCGTCGCCGATGGTGTCGATCGTGATCCCGGTTTTCAATGAGGGCGAGAACCTGCGCGAACTGGTCGACCGCGTCGAGGCGGCGATGACGCCCGCGCAGCGGGCCTTCGAGTTGATCCTGGTCGATGACGGCTCAACCGACGACTCGCGCGCAGTGCTGGCGGAACTTGCGGCCGATCGCCCATGGCTCAGGCCGTTGCTGCTGATCCGCAACTACGGCCAATCGACCGCGCTGCAGGCGGGTTTTGACCACGTCCGGGGCGATCTGGTGGTGACGCTGGACGGTGACCTTCAAAATGAGCCCGCCGAGATACCGCGGCTGCTCGGGTTGCTCGACGCCGACCGCTCGATCGACGTCGTATCCGGGTGGCGCAAGCAGCGCCAGGACCGGACCTGGTCGCGCAAGGTGCCTTCCTGGATCGCGAACCGCCTGATCTCCGCCGTGACCGGCGTTCGATTGCACGACTACGGTTGTGCGCTGAAGGTGTACCGCCGCTCGGTCCTGGCCAACGTGAAGCTGTACGGCGAACTGCACCGCTTCATTCCGGCCCTCGCGGTGGAAGCCGGTGCGCGCCTGCTCGAGGT
>DATBCI010000307.1:0-4518 GCA_036270555.1 Burkholderiaceae bacterium | reverse complement strand
CCCAGATATTCACGACCTCAGGCTCCTATGCGGGGATCTCGTTCGCCATCCCGATCGACGAGGCGATGCGGATCAGCGATCAGCTGCGCACCCAGGGCAAGGTCGTGCGCGGCCGCATCGGCGTGTTGATCGGCGAAGTGCCGCGCGAGGTGGCGGACGCGATCGGCCTGCCGAAGGCGGCCGGTGCGCTCGTGTCCAGCGTCGAAGGCGATGGTCCGGCCGACAAGGGCGGCGTGAAGCCGGGCGATGTGATCATCAAGTACGAAGGCAAGCAGGTCGAGAGCTCGAGCGATCTGCGGCGGATGGTGGCGTCGACCAAACCCAGCACCAAGGTCACCACGACGGTCTGGCGCAACGGCGCGCCGCGCGATCTGCAGGTCACAGTGGGTGAGATGCAGGCCGATCAGCCGCGCAGCGCGAAGGCCGACCAGGGTCACGGCGCCGCGCCCGCGGTGGACGTGCTGGGCCTTGCCGTGTCCGACATTGCCCCCGACCAGCAGAAAGAACTGAAGATCAAGGGCGGTGTGCAGGTCGACAACGTGGACGGTCCGGCCGCCCTGGCGGGGGTCCGCGCCGGAGACATGATCGTATCGCTCAACAACGTCGAGGTGACCAGCGCCAAGCAGTTTGGCGAGATGGTGGCCAAGCTGGATCTGACCAAGGCGGCCGCGCTGCTGGTACGCAGCGGTGAGCAGAGCCGGTATGTGATCATCCACCCCTCGGACAAGTAGAGGCTGTGAGAGGCCGGCGGCCGGGTTAGAATCGACAGTTTCAGGGCTCGGCCGGCACGGGAGGCCGACTTCCGGGCGGGAACCAGGGGGTGATCCGGTGGGCTCACCCCCTTTGCGTGTCAGGATCCCTGCAGTCGAATGCAGCACATCCGCAATTTTTCGATCATCGCGCACATCGACCACGGCAAGTCGACGCTGGCTGATCGGCTGATTCAGCGCTGCGGGGGTCTGGCCGAGCGGGAAATGGCAGAACAAGTCCTCGATTCGATGGACCTGGAGCGCGAGCGCGGCATCACGATCAAGGCTCAGACTGCGGCGCTGCGCTACAGCGCGCGCGATGGGCAGGTCTACAACCTGAATCTGATCGACACCCCGGGCCACGTCGATTTTTCGTATGAAGTGAGCCGGTCCCTGTCGGCGTGCGAAGGAGCGCTGCTGGTGGTCGATGCCTCGCAGGGGGTCGAGGCACAGACCGTGGCCAACTGCTACACCGCGATCGAACTGGGCGTCGATGTGCTGCCGGTGCTGAACAAGATGGATCTGCCGCAGGCCGACCCGGAGCAGGCCAGGGCCGAGATCGAGGATGTGATCGGGATCGACGCCCACGACGCGATCCTGGCCAGCGCGAAGACGGGGCAGGGCGTCGACGAGATTCTGGAACGGATCATCGAGCGCATTCCCGCGCCGCGCGGTAATCCCGCCCTGCCGCTGCAGGCGCTGGTGATCGACTCCTGGTTCGACAATTACGCGGGCGTCGTGATGCTGGTCAGGATGGTCAACGGCGTGCTCAAGCCCAAGGACAAGGTGCTGCTGATGGCGACTGCAGCCACCCACCTGTGCGAACAGGTCGGAGTCTTCACGCCCAAAGCGCAGGCGCGCGAGCAGCTCGGCGCGGGCGATGTCGGCTTCGTGGTGGCCGGCGTCAAGGACCTGCGCGACGCGCGCGTGGGAGACACGATTACGCACAGCACGCGCCCCGCCACCACTGCGCTGCCCGGCTTCAAGGAGGTCAAGCCGCAGGTCTTCGCGGGCCTGTTCCCGGTCGAAGCCAACCAGTACGAGGCGCTGCGCGACGCCCTGACCAAGCTGCAGCTGAACGACTCGGCCCTGCATTTCGAGCCGGAGGTGTCGCAGGCGCTGGGTTTCGGCTTTCGATGCGGGTTCCTGGGCCTGCTGCACATGGACATCGTGCAGGAGCGCCTCGAGCGCGAATACGACATGGATCTGATCACGACCGCGCCGTCGGTGGTGTACGACGTCGTGTTGCGCGACGGCTCGCAGGTGCAGGTCGACAATCCGTCGAAAATGCCCGATCAGGCCAAGATCGGGGAGATTCGCGAGCCGATCGTGGAGGTGACCATCTTCGTGCCGAAGGAGTACGTCGGCGCCGTCATCACGCTGTGCACCCACAAACGCGGCGTGCAAACCGACCTGAGCTATCACGCACGCCACGTGCACCTGACCTACGAACTGCCGTTGGCCGAAATCGTGCTCGATTTCTTCGATCGGCTGAAGTCGGTATCGCGCGGCTACGCTTCAATGGACTATGAGGCGCGCGAGAGTCGGCCGGCGGACGTGGCGAAGGTCGATCTGCTGATCAATGGAGATCGGGTCGACGCCCTGTCGGTCATCGTGCACCGGGCCAATGCGGCGCGGCGCGCCCGTGAGCTGGTGTCCAAGATGAGGGAGCTGATACCGCGGCAGATGTTCGATGTCGCGATTCAGGGTGCAATCGGCTCGACCATCATCGCCCGCGAGAACGTCAAAGCCCTGCGCAAGAATGTGCTGGCCAAGTGCTACGGCGGCGACATCACGCGCAAGCGCAAGCTGCTCGAAAAGCAGAAAGCCGGAAAGAAGCGGATGAAGCAGGTCGGCAGCGTCGAAATTCCTCAGGAGGCGTTCCTGGCCATCTTGCAAGTGGAGGACTAGTGGTGAGCTTGCAATACGTTGTTTCCACCAGGAACACTTCCCCTCTGCCGCGGTGTGGGAGAGGGGCCAGGGGTGAGGGTCTCCATAACGGCGTCTTGCCGTTGCACACGCCCTCACCCTGCCCTCTCCGGCAGGCGGGAGAGGGAACTACCCTATCGTCCCTCCGGTGAGTCCTATGAGTGTGTTGACCGCGGTGGTGCTCGGCGCCCTGGGCGCTTACGTGCTGGCCATGATCGGTGGCCAGGTACCCACGGATTTCGCGCTGTTCCTGTTCATCTGCACGGTCGTCAGCGGGGCCTATTTCGGCGCCGAGGCGTGGTTTTTTGCTCCACGCCGGCGCGAGCAAACGGTGCGGGCCCTGCTCGAGTTCGACCGTCGCAACAAGACGTCGCTCGGAGCGCGACCGGAGGCGCTCGACAATGAGCGCTCGGGCCTGCAGGAGCAGCTTTCGCGCCGGCCCTGGTGGGTCGAATACACCGCGGGCTTTTTCCCCGTGATCGCGCTGGTCTTTGTGTTGCGATCTTTCCTGTTCGAGCCATTTCGGATTCCGTCGGGCTCGATGATACCAACGTTGCAGATAGGGGATCTAATTCTGGTCAACAAGTACGTGTACGGAATTCGGCTCCCTGTGCTGAATCGGACTGTGTTGGATCTCGGGCGCCCGCAACGCGGCGATGTCATCGTTTTTCGCTATCCGCATCAACCCAGCCAGGATTACATTAAGCGGGTAGTCGGGCTGCCGGGTGACAAGGTCGATTATCGCGACCGCCGGCTGACGATCAACGGGACGCTGGTTCCGATGCGCGAAGTGGGGCCATATTTCGACCCCGGCAGGGTTCAGAGTTACTTGCAGTATGTGGAGACGCTGGGGACGGTCGATCATCGGGCGATTTTCAACGAGGGAGAAGGCACCCCCATTCATCCCGCACTGCAACATACAAATCGGGACGCTTGCGTCTACAGTGCGGGCGGCGTCACGTGCACGGTGCCGCCGGAAAGCTACTTCGTGATGGGCGACAATCGGGACAACAGCGAGGACAGCCGATTCTGGGGTTTTGTGCCCGACCGCAACCTGGTAGGTCGCGCGTTTTTTATCTGGATGAATTTCGGTAATGTCGGACGAATCGGTCGCTTTCATTGAGCGGTTCAAGGCCCCGCCCCAGCGACAGAGGGGTCTGAGCCTGGTCAGCCTGATCTTTCTTGGAGTGATCGCCGTCGTGCTGCTGACGATCGGCTTCAAGCTGGTGCCATCGCTGATCGAGTATCTGGCGATCGACCGGGACGTGCAGAAGATCAAGAGCGAGGGTTCGACCGTGCGCGAGATCCGCGGCGCGTTCGACAAGTACGCAACGATCGACGACATCAAATCGATCTCGAGCAAGGACCTGGATATCACGAAGGACGGTGACAGGGTGGTGATCACCTACGCCTATTCGTATTCGGTCCCCTTGGCCGACAACGTGCGGCTGGTGATCGATTATTCGGGCTCTACGCGAGACCGGCATGGGAAATCGCCATGACCGGAGTGGTAGACGGGCGGACACATGGATCTGGAGGCGCTTGAGCAACGCCTGCAGTATCGGTTCGCAGGTGCGGCGCTGCTGCAGCAGGCGCTGACCCATCGTTCGCACGGCTCGGTCCACAACGAGCGCCTGGAGTTCCTGGGCGACGCGGTGCTGAACTGCGTGATCGCGCAGCTGTTGTTCCAAAAATACGGGCGGCTCGATGAAGGTGATCTGTCGAGGCTGCGCGCCAATCTGGTCAAGCAGCAGTCGCTGTCTGAGATCGCCGAACGGCTTGGGCTGAGCGACTTCCTCAGGCTGGGAGAGGGCGAGATGAAGAGCGGCGGTTTCCGTCG
>DATBCI010000306.1:0-7046 GCA_036270555.1 Burkholderiaceae bacterium | reverse complement strand
TTCATGGATTTCATCACCGACCAGACCGAAAACGTGTGGCCGATGGTCAAGGCCGGCAAGGGCTTGACGGAGATGTTGCTGGGCTCGGAGGATCTCTGATGCGCCATATCGTTTCCGTTCTGCTGGAAAACGAGGCGGGCGCCCTGTCGCGCGTGGTAGGCCTTTTCTCGGCGCGGGGCTACAACATCGAGACCTTGACGGTGGCTCCGACCGAGGATGCGTCGCTGTCGCGCATGACGATCGTCACCGCCGGGTCGGACGACGTCATCGAGCAGATCACCAAGCACCTGAACCGGCTGATCGAGGTGGTGAAGGTGGTCGATCTGACCGAGGGCGAGTTCACCGAGCGCGAGTTGATGCTGATCAAGGTGCGTGCCACCGGGCGCGAGCGCGACGAGATGAAGCGCATGGCCGACATATTCCGCGGCCGCATCATCGACGTCACGGAGCGCACCTATACGATCGAGCTGACCGGCAACACCTCGAAGATCGACGCCTTCATCAGGGCGATCGACCGCGCCTCGATCCTGGAGACGGTTCGCACCGGCAGCTCAGGGATCGGCCGTGGAGAGCGGGTGCTGCGCGTCTGAGCACAGCGCCGCGGCGCGGCCAGGACATTTGAGGAAGGACACGGTTGGGGAACGTTTCAAGGGAGGCTTCATGAAAATCTTTTACGACAAGGATGCGGACCTGTCATTGGTCAAAGGCCGCCGGGTTGCGGTGGTGGGGTACGGATCGCAGGGACACGCGCACGCGCTGAACCTGAAGGACTCGGGAGTGCGGGTGACGGTCGCGGTGCGCCGCGACAGCCTGTCCTGGCAGAAGGCGAGCAAGGCCGGCCTGGAAGTCAAGGAGGTCGGCGATGCGGTGCGCGACGCCGACGTCGTGATGATCCTGCTGCCGGACGAGAACCACGCCCAGGTTTACCGTGAGTCGATCGAGCCGAACATCAAAAAGGGAGCCGCGCTCGCGTTCGCCCATGGATTCAACATCCACTATGGGCAGATCCAGCCGCGCGCCGACCTGGACGTGTTGATGGTCGCCCCGAAGGCGCCGGGCCATACGTTGCGGGCGACCTACACGCAGGGGGGCGGCGTACCCTCGCTGATCGCGGTTCACCAGGACGCCTCCGGCGCGGCGCGCGATCTGGCGCTGTCTTACGCGAGCGCGATCGGCAGCGGCAAGGCCGGGATCATCGAGACCACGTTTCGCGACGAGACCGAAACCGACCTGTTCGGCGAGCAGACCGTGCTGTGCGGCGGATGCGTCGAGCTGGTCAAGGCCGGGTTCGAAACTCTGGTTGCAGCCGGCTACGCGCCGGAGATGGCCTACTTCGAATGCCTGCACGAGTTGAAGCTGATCGTGGACCTGATGTACGAGGGCGGGATCGGCACGATGAATTATTCGATCTCGAACAACGCCGAATACGGCGAGTATGTGACGGGGCCGGAGGTGATCAACGAGCATTCGCGCCAGGCGATGCGGCGCGCTTTGGAGCGGATCCAGAACGGCGAGTACGCCAAGAGCTTCCTGCTCGAGAACCGCGTCGGTGCCCCGACGCTGCAGGCTAGGCGGCGACTGACCGCGCAGCACCCGATCGAGCAGATCGGCGAAAAGCTGCGGTCGATGATGCCCTGGATCAAGAAAGATCGTCTGGTCGACCGGTCGCGCAACTAGCGTGGGGTCGAACCGCGAAGGTCGCCGCAGGGCGCGCCTGGCCCGGACATGACGAATCGCACGCCACCCTGGCTGGCCCGGGAGGGCTGGCCCTTCATCGCCGCGACGGTCGCCTTGGCGGCGGTGGTGGCCTGGGTCGCAGGCGCGGCGTGGTCGGTCCCGTTCTGGCTGCTGGCCGCTTTCGTCGTTCAGTTCTTCCGCGATCCGCCCAGGCAGGTGCGCGCCGGCCCCGGCGCGATCGTGTCTCCGGCTGACGGGCGGATCGTCAGGATCGAAGCCGTGCGCGATCCCAACACCGGCAGCGACGCGCTTTTGATCAGCGTATTCATGAACGTGTTCAACGTTCACAGCAACCGGGCGCCGGTCGACGGCGTGATCGAGCGCATCGAATACCGACCGGGGGCGTTCCTGCAGGCCGACCTGGACAAGGCATCAGAGCGCAACGAAGCCAACGCGATCGTGCTGCGCACCACCAGCGGCGAACGGATCAGCGTGGTCCAGGTGGCCGGCCTGATTGCGCGTCGCATCCTGTGCTACGTGCGCCCGGGTGAGCAGGTTGTGCGCGGAGAGCGCTTCGGTTTCATCCGCTTCGGATCGCGCGTGGACCTGTATCTGCCGCGCTTCGTGCGTCCGATGGTGGTGGTTGGCGACTCCGTTTATGCGGGTACCTCGGTGCTGGCCGAGTTCTGATGAAGATGTCGATGCGCTTTCGCCGGCGCAAGCTGCGGCCGTCGGTTGCCACCGCCAGCGCACTGCCCGACGAGTTCAAGGTCCCGATACGGCACAGGCGCGGCATCTACCTGCTGCCCAACCTGTTCACGACGGCGGCGCTGTTCGCGGGCTTCTTCGCCACGGTCCAGGCGATGAACCAGCGTTTCGACTGGGCAGCCGTCGCCATCTTCGCGGCCATGGTGCTCGACGGCATGGACGGCCGGGTGGCCCGGCTGACCAACACCCAGACCGCCTTCGGCGCGCATTTCGATTCACTGTCCGACATGGCCTCCTTCGGAGTCGCCCCGGCGATTGTGATGTACGAATGGGCCCTGCGCGGCCTGGGCCAATGGGGTTGGGCGGCGGCGTTTGTCTACTGCGCGGGCGCGGCGCTGCGGCTGGCGCGCTTCAACGCCAACATCGGGGTCGTGGACCGGCGTTTTTTCCAGGGGCTGCCGAGTCCTGCCGCCGCGGCCCTGATCGCCGGTTTCGTCTGGCTGGCGGTCGACAACAAACTGCGGATCCAGGAGATCTGGCTGCCGTGGGTGGCTTTTGGCCTGACCGTGTATGCCGGGCTCACGATGGTATCGAGCGCGCCGTTCTATAGCGGCAAGAGTTTCCAGGTGGCCGTTCGCGTGCCGTTCGGCGTGCTGGTTGCGATCGTGGTGGCGATCTTCATCGTGTCCTTGAATGCGCCCATCGTGTTGTTCATGCTCTTCTGCGGATACGCGGTGTCCGGATACCTCTATTGGGGCTGGCGGCGCTGGCGCGGCGAAGCCAATCCGGCTCGTCCGGCCCCGCGTACGGAAGCTCCGCCCAAGTATTGAAGTCGCGCTCAGCCCGACCTGCGCCAATGCGGTGCACGGTCGGCGACGGTTGTGCAATCGCAGCCTTTCGCCTATAGTGAATTGGTGGACACGAAAATCACCGACCACACCACCGCCTGCGCCGCCGCTTGCGCCGAGATGGTTCGGCCACCGCTGCGGCTGCGACTGCTGCGCCCCGCGCGCAGCTAACTCCCCCGACCCACAATTCGTGTTGGACCCGGCCTGAGAAACACCCAGGCGGACCGGTTACGCCTCGACGGAGAGCTCCGATGGACCGATTGATCATCTTCGATACCACCTTGCGCGATGGCGAACAAAGCCCGGGCGCTGCCATGACGCGGGAAGAAAAACTCAGGATCGCCAAGCAGCTGGAGCGGCTGCGGGTGGACGTGATCGAGGCCGGTTTTGCGGCGTCGTCCAATGGGGACTTCGAGGCCATTCGCGCGATCGCGGCGGCGGTGCGCGAGAGCACCGTCTGCTCGCTGGCGCGCGCCAACGAGCGCGACATCACCCGGGCCGCTGAGGCGCTGGCGAATGCCAGATCGCGGCGGATTCACACCTTCATCGCGACGTCGCCGCTGCACATGGAAAAGAAGCTGCGGATGACGCCGCCGCAGGTGCTGGAGCAGGCTCGGCAAGCGGTGCGCCTGGCACGGCGCCACACCGACGATGTGGAGTTCTCCGCCGAAGATGCGAGCCGCTCGGAACTCGATTTCCTGTGCCGGGTGATCGAAGCGGCGATCGAGGAAGGGGCGACCACGATCAACATTCCCGACACGGTCGGCTACGCGGTGCCCGAGCAGTACGGCCAGCTGCTGCGCACGCTGCGCGAGCGCGTGCCCGGAGCGGACCGCGCGGTGTGGTCGGTTCATTGCCACAACGACCTGGGCATGGCGGTGGCCAATTCGCTGGCCGGGGTTCAGAACGGGGTACGACAGGTCGAATGCACCATCAACGGCCTGGGTGAGCGCGCCGGCAACACCTCACTCGAAGAGATCGTGATGGCGGTCAAAACGCGGCGTGACGTGTTCGGTCTGGACGTCGGAATCGATACCACGCAGATCGTGCCCAGTTCCAAGCTCGTATCCAATATCACCGGCTTTCCGGTGCAGCCTAACAAGGCCGTGGTCGGCGCCAATGCGTTCGCACACGCCTCGGGCATTCATCAGGACGGCGTGCTCAAGGCGCGCCAGACCTACGAAATCATGAGCGCCGAGGACGTGGGTTGGACCACGAACCGGATCGTGCTGGGAAAGCTGTCCGGCCGCACCGCGTTCCGCCAACGCGTACAGGAACTGGGCATCCCGATTGGCAGCGAGGAGGAACTGGGCGCCGCCTTTGCCCGCTTCAAGGATCTGGCCGACCGCAAGGCGGAGATCTTCGACGAGGATATTCAGGCCTTGTTTTCCGACGAGGCGGTGGTTCCGCACAAAGAGCATTTCCGCCTGATCTCGCTGTCGCAGCGGTCGGAGACCGGCCAGCGACCGCATGCACGCGTGGTGTTTCGAGTCGGCGGCGATCAGATGGATGCGCAAGCCGACGGTGATGGCCCGGTGGACGCGACGTTCAAGGCGATCGAAAGCAGGATCAACAGCGGCAGCGAATTGACGCTGTACTCGGTGAACGCGATCACCGCCGGAACCGAGGCCCAGGGCGAAGTCACCGTGCGGCTGGCGCGCGCCGGCCGCATCGTCAACGGCACCGGCGCCGATCCGGACATCATCGCCGCCTCCGCCAAGGCCTACATCAACGCGCTGAACAAGCTGTACACGACCGCGGAGCGTCTGAACCCGCAGATCTCGCTCGCCCCGTAGGGACAGGCAACCCGGCGCTCCGCCCTGCCAGGCGCGGCGCCCCGAGGTCGACTGGCATATAATGCCGCCCTTCACGGCGCGGAGGCCCTTCCGCGACCGCATGTTATGGCCGAAGGGGACCTTGATGTCGGTTGCAGATATCAAAAAGGGCGACATCGTCGCCAAGTTTCAGCGCGCGGTTAACGATACCGGCTCTCCGGAAGTGCAAGTCGCGCTGCTGACCGCTCGCATCAACGAACTGACCGAGCATTTCAAAACGCACGTGAAGGACCACCACTCCCGGCGTGGCCTGCTCAAGATGGTGAGCCGGCGTCGCAAATTACTCGACTATCTGAAGGGCAAGAAGCCCGACGCCTACAAGGGTTTGATCGAAAGCCTGGGCCTTCGCAAGTAAGCCGCGACCCCAGGCTATTGGGCGCCGACCCGTCATCGGAATGACTCGGATTGCTGAGCCGATTGGCCGGGCGGATGGCCGCCGGGACCAGTGTGGCCCTGGCTGAGCTCGAAAGGAATCGAAGTGTTCAACAAAGTGACGAAATCGTTCAAGTACGGCGATCACACAGTGCAGTTGGAGACCGGCGAGGTTGCCCGCCAGGCAAGCGGCAGCGTTCTGGTCTCGATGGACGACACCGTGGTGCTGGCCACCGTGGTTGCAGCGTCCAAGGCCCGTTCCGGTCAGGACTTTTTCCCGCTGACCGTCGACTATGTGGAAAAAACCTATGCGGCGGGGCGCATTCCGGGCGGCTTTTTCAAGCGCGAAGGGCGGCCTTCTGAAAAGGAAGTGCTGACCTCGCGGCTGATCGACCGGCCGATCCGCCCGTTGTTTCCCGACGGCTTCTTCAACGAGGTGCAGGTTGTGCTGCACGTGATGTCGATCAATCCGGAAATCGACCCCGATATTCCGGCCATGATCGGCGCATCGGCAGCGCTGGCGCTTTCGGGCATCCCGTTCAAGGGTCCGATCGGCGCGGCGCGCGTCGGGTATGTCGACGAGCAACTGGTGCTGAATCCGACCGCCTCGCAGCTGAAGAATTCGAAACTGGATCTGGTGGTGGCAGGGACGGAACGGGCAGTTTTGATGGTGGAGTCGGAAGCCGATCAGCTGACCGAAGAGGTGATGCTCGGCGCGGTCGTGTTCGGGCACCAGCAGATGCAGACCGCGATCGACGCCATCCACGAACTGGTGCGCGAAGCCGGCAGGCCGCTGTGGGACTGGCAGCAGCCGGCCAAGAACGAACCGTTGCTGGCGCGCATCGTGAATCTGGCCGGAGCGGACCTTCGCGCGGCCTACCAGATCCGCAGCAAGCAGGAGCGGTCGCGGCGCATTGCCCAGATCGAAGCGCAGACGGCAGCCACCCTGGAAGCCGAGGCGACCGAGACCGGTAACAGCCCGCCCGACTCCAACGAAGTGGGTGGCATCCTGTTCGATCTTCAGGCCAAGCTCGTACGCAGCCAGATCCTGGATCAAGAGCCGCGCATCGACGGCCGCGATACCCGCACGGTGCGTCCCATCGAGATCCGGCTCGGCGTTTTGCCGCGCACGCACGGGTCGGCCCTGTTTACGCGGGGCGAAACGCAGGCCATGGTCACCGCCACACTGGGCACCAAGCAGGACGAGCAGATCATCGACGCGTTGCAGGGCGAGTATCGCGAGCGCTTCATGCTCCACTACAACATGCCTCCCTTTGCCACCGGCGAGACCGGCCGCATGGGCGCGCCGAAGCGACGCGAGGTCGGCCATGGGCGCCTCGCCAAGCGCGCGCTGGCGGCGGTGCTGCCACCGCCCGAGGAGTTCCAATACTCGATCCGGGTTGTCTCGGAAATCACCGAGTCCAACGGATCTTCTTCGATGGCGTCGGTGTGCGGAGGGTGCCTGGCTTTGATGGACGCGGGCGTCCCGGTCAAGGCCCACGTGGCAGGCATCGCGATGGGTCTGATCAAGGAAGGCAGCCGCTTCGCCGTATTGACCGACATCCTGGGAGACGAGGACCACCTGGGCGATATGGATTTCAAGGTC
>DATBCI010000305.1:0-13764 GCA_036270555.1 Burkholderiaceae bacterium | reverse complement strand
GATCTTCACCTGGGGCGTCGTGATCGGCATCACGATCACGGCCCGACAGCCCAGCCGCTGAGCAGCCAGCGCGACCCCCTGAGCATGATTGCCCGCCGAGGCAGCGATGACGCCCCGCCGCCGTTCAGCCTTGGCCAGCTTCACCATCCGGTTGTAGGCGCCGCGCAGCTTGAAGCTGAAGACCGGCTGCAGGTCTTCACGCTTGAGCAGCACGCGATTGCCAAGGCGTTCCGACAGTCGCGGCGCCGGATCCAGTGCGCTTTCGATCGCGACGTCGTACACGCGTGCGTTCAGCACGCGGCGCAAATAGTCTTGGGCCGTCATCGGCCGCTCCCCCTCGGAAATGGCATGCGGAAAGCGGCCAGCATTGGCTGGGCCGCAGCCGGGGATTGTGCCCGTGATCGGCGCGGGGCGCCGGGGCTTCGGGCCGCGGGGTGCTACTGCGAGAAGCCGCTCACCTGCATCAGACTCGATGCTGTCGTGGGCGTGTACACGGCCAAGTCCGACGTGGTAGAGGCCTGCACGCTGCCATTGAGCTCGAGCATCGCCGGCATTCCCGCCTGAACCGGTCCGCTGTCGAACGCGACGGAAAAAATGGGCTGGGTCAGCGCCACGCCCGCGCTGAGCGAGGTCGAGCCCAGCGAGCCGACGACCGTCTGGACCGGCAGACCCGTGGCAGCGTACAGGCCCAGGCTCGCGCAGGTCGACGGAGCCACGCATCCTGCGGTCGGCCCTGCCGCGAACGCCGCGCCTCCGGGCGCGGTCGCGCCGGAGGCCGCGTTGCTGCCCGCTGTCAGCACCAGCACGCCGACGTTGGTGTTGGCGCCCGATGTTGCAATGGACGGGGATGCGACCGTGCCCAGCACGGCGCTGACGCTGCCGGCCATCGCCGTGGCCACGGCGGGCGTGCCGCTGCTGTTGATCGCGACATAGAAGGCCTGCTTGGCGAAACCCGTGGTACCCGGCGCGGAATCGGCCACCGTGAAGAACACCGTGTCGCCGACCAGGAAGGCCACAGGCCCTCCGGAGGCGGCCCCATTCGGTCCCATCAGCGAGTCGATCGCCTGGCTGGCGCTGAGCGCGTTATTCAGCGGCGTCGGGTTTGCAACGAGCGTCGATTTCACCGCCGAGCGCAGATTGGTAACGCCGGCGCTGGTAGTCCCGAAGTACACCAGCGCCCCGGATGTGACTCCGACCAGGTCGATCGTCGACAGCGTAGCGTCGCGCGCCCCTGTCAAGACCGCGTTGTTGTTCGCCAGATCGATCTGAACGATGCCAGATCCAGAAGTGTTGTTGATGGCAATGTAGGCTTTGGTCCCGTCGACGACGCCGCGGCTGTTTACGGTGTCGCCCATCCCCAGCGTGACGACTGCCGACGACACCGTGCCGGTGGAATAGTTAACCGCGTTGATGGCCGAGGAATCCAGGTAGAGCCAGGCGCTTCCGGAAGTGGCCAGGCTCACGAAGTCGCCTCCGGCGGTGTTCAAACCGTTCAAACCGGTCCCGACCAGATTGGGTAACGCAGGCGTCGTGATCGGCTTGAAGGTCGTATCCAGATGCGCCAGCGCCGGGGATGACGTGTGATTGATCGCCAAATAACCGGTGATTGTTCCTTCCCCGTCGTATGTCGCCTCAACTGGCTCAAGTAGACCAAGCGACTGCGGGCTCGATGTGGGCCCCATCGACAGTTGGACTGCAAGAAACTGATCTGCCAGCGTTCCGCAACCGCCGGTCCCCACCAGCACGTGAAACAGGACCCACGACAGGTTGGCCGAGCGGTAGTTGTCGAAGACCACCGGCGCGGTCGAACACAGCTTCATTGCGGTGATGGTGTTACTGGTCAGTTGCACCGGCGTCGGAGCGGCCGGCGGCGTGCTGGTCTGGCGCAAATCGACGGCGTACAGCAGGCCGGCGGTGTTGGAGGAGGACACCTTCGCGTAGACGCGATAGCGCGTGCCCCACGCGCTGGCGCTGCCGGCCCCGTTCGGGAAATACTCGCTGACCGCGGCCAACGGCAGCACCGTACCCCCCGCCTCAAGTTGGTTCTGGAAGGTGTCCACGTTAAAAGGCGGCGGCAAGTTCGTCGGGTCGATATAGCTCAGTCCGAAAGGACTGGTTCCGTGTGGCGAATCGGCAAACGGAATGTTCCCCGGCGTGGTGCTTCCCCCCGCGCGGCCGACCAGAAAGTAGGTACCGGCGCTGGTTGGGACGGGCGAAGGCGAGGGACTTGGGGCGGGCGCCGGAACCCCGCTGCTGCTGCTAGAGCTGCTGCTGTTGCCCCCGCAGCCGGCCAGTGCCACTCCGGCGCACGCCGCTGCAAACAGGGAACGACGCAATTCCTTCCGCATGGATCGCGCTCCTATATTCGACGCCTCGGAACACATCGCGACGGTGCTCGACCGTCGCAAACAGCTGTCGTCTGCCTCAGTTGTTACCGACGCGACGCTTCAAGTGCCATCAAGAATAACCTGCAATATCGCTGCGGCGAATGCTCTAGCACGTGCCTGCCACCATCCGATCGGCTTGGCGGATAGCCGAATTGCGCGCATCGGCCGGTAAACATCCAGGCCTGCCGAAACACGGCCCCGCAGTGCGGCGGGTGATCCGAGGCGTTTTGCACTACACTTCGCGCCCCGTTTCGATTGCCCGCAAGTCAAGCAATGGATCAGGCGCTGCTGCCCGTCACCGTCCTCACCGGTTTTCTCGGTGCCGGCAAGACGACGCTTCTGAACCGCATTCTCTCGCAGGCCCACGGCCAGCGCGTGGCGGTGATCGAGAACGAGTACGGTCCGGAAGGCATCGATCACGAACTGCTGGTCACCGAGACGCGCGAGCAGATCGTCGAGATGAACAATGGCTGCCTGTGCTGCACGGTGCGCGGCGACCTGGCGCGCATCCTGGGCGAACTGCGCGACAAACGCGAGTCGGGGCAATTGCGCTTCGATCGGGTGATCGTCGAGACCACCGGCATGGCCAATCCCGGGCCCGTGACGCAGACGTTCTTCATCGACGAGAGTGTCGCGGCCTACTACCGGCTCGATGGGGTCGTCACGGTGGTGGATGCCAAGCACGGCCATGCGACGTTGGATGCCCAGCCCGAAGCGCAGAACCAGGTCGGCTTTGCCGATCGGATATTGCTGTCGAAGTCCGACCTGGTCGAGGCGGACGAAGTCGATTCGTTGCGAGCGCGGATCCTGCGAATGAATCCGAGAGCTCCCATCCGGATCTCGCAAATGGGGCAGGTCGAATTGAGCGAAGTGCTGGATATCCAGGGCTTCAAACTGGATTCGATCCTGCAACTTGATCCGAGCTTCCTGGCCGCCCAGGGCGGGACGGATCCGGCTCGCCGCAACGGCGGCCACCGCGCCGATCACGACCACGACGGCCATGATCATGCCGGTGCTGATCACGCCACAGCCGACCACGACGGGCACCAGCCCGGACCGCACGATGATGCAGTCCAGGCGTTCGTGTTCCGCTCGCGCCGCCCGTTCGCGCCAGCGCGCCTCGAGGAGTATCTGGGTGCTTTAACGCAGGTTTACGGGCAGGACTTGCTTCGGTATAAAGGCGTCCTTTTTGTCAGCGGCTCCCCGCGGCGCCAGGTTTTGCAGGGAGTACATATGGTGATTGCCGCTGAACCCGGACGCCCGTGGAGCAAGAACGAGCGACCAGAAAGCACGATCGTGTTCATAGGGCGCAAACTACCCCGGGAAGCAATTCTCAAGGGGCTCGAGGCCTGCCTGGCTCGCTAGGGCCAGGCTCGGTGGCATAAGAGGTCGAATCCAATGGTTTCCAAAGCGAAGGCGCCGGCGCGGCCGAAGGCCGCAGCAAAAACGACCGGCAAAGCCGCCAAGACGGTCGCCCGCAAGGTCAGCAAGGCGGTCTCCAAGCCGTCAGTCTTTAAGCCGACAACACGGCCCGTGGCAAGCAAGCCGCTGGCCAAAGCGGCCAAGCACAAGCCGACTCGGCCGGCCGCCGTCGCAACCAAGCCGGCTGCCAAAAGCGCGCCCGCCGCAGCACCAGCGCGGATCGCGTCGGTGAAGACCGGCGCGGCGAAGCCCAAGACGACGGTCGCTGTCGTACCGGCGCCGTCGCCCGAGATCGCGGCGCCCATTCCAAAATCCGCGGCTCGACCGGTGCAGACGGTCAGCCCCAAGGACCTGGCGGCCGCCCACGAATATCTGCTGACTCGTTCGTCCGGCCGCAGCGAAGAGCCCGTGGTGGTGAGCGGCCGGCGCCTGCCGACCGAAGAGCAGTTGCTGCGGATGCCCGACGCCGAATACATGAACGATGACCAGCTCGCCTTCTTCAAGTACCGACTGCAGCAGATGGAACGCGAGCTGCTGAGCAACGCCGACGAGACCACCGAACATTTGCGGGAAACGGTGATCGTCCCGGATCCGGCGGATCGAGCCACGATCGAGGAAGAGCACGCCCTGGAGCTGCGCACGCGCGATCGCGAGCGCAAGCTGTTGAAGAAAGTGCAGTCGTCGCTGCAGCGGATCGATGCGGGCGAGTACGGGTTTTGCGAGGAGACCGGGGATCCGATCGGGATCCCTCGCCTGCTGGCGCGTCCGACCGCGACGCTGTCGCTCGAGGCACAACAGCGCCGCGAGATGAAGCAGCGGCTATTCGGGGACTAATACGCCAATAAGCGACCCTCACCCCTTTTCAGGGCGTGAGGGTGTGACTTAATGGGTCGGAGCCGGGCTGGCCGCAACCGCTTCCTTGTTCTTGACCGTGTCGACCGGACGACCCTGCAGGTAGTTGAGCGCCTGCTTCAGCTGGAAGTCGTCGCCTGAGCCGAATTCGTAGCGCTTCGGCGGCGCCACCGTATGCGCTGCATTCAGGCCATCGTCCTTGTCTCCGACGGAGGCGTTCAGCTGGTCGCTGCTCTTGGCCGGCTCCAGCCCCGCCGTATTCTGGTTTTCCAGATGGTGGGCCAGATCCGCCTCGCGCACGTTCAGGCCTGCGAAATTGCCTTCGGCCGTGTCGTCGACCTGCAAATCCGGCGTGATGCCCTGGGCCTTGATCGAGCGCCCGCTGGGCGTGTAGTAGCGCGCGGTGGTCAACTTGATGGCGGTCGGATTGTCGCGATCGTTGCGGATGGGAATGATCGTCTGCACCGATCCCTTACCGAAGGTCTGCAGGCCGATCAGGGTGGCGCGCTTGTGATCTTGCAGCGCGCCGGCGACGATCTCGGAGGCCGAGGCGCTGGCGCCGTTGACCAGCACCACCAGGGGCACCGACTTGATCTGCGCCGGCAGGTGCGCCAGCGCGTCGTCGCCGTGCGTGCGCTGGTAGTCGGAGGGGTTGGCAGCGTAACGACGGTGCGCGTCATCCGTGCGGCCCTCGGTGGTAACAACGGTCGCATCAGGCGGCAGGAACACCGCCGATACGCCCACCGCGGCGTGCAGCAAGCCGCCTGGATCGTTGCGCAGGTCCAGCACGATCCCCTTGACCGGACCCTGCTTGTAAAGATCTCCAAGCTGCTTGGCCAGGTCGTCGACCGTGCGCTCCTGGAACTGCGTGACCCGCACAAAGGCGTAGCCGGGCTCATAGAGCTTCGATTTGACCGACTGAACGCGGATGACGTCGCGCATCAGCTTGACTTCGATCGGCGCGTTTTCGCCTTTGCGCACCAGCGTCAACGTGATCATGGTCTTGGGCTTGCCGCGCATCAGCTTGATCGCGTCGCCCAGCGCCATGCCACGGGTGAACTTGTCGTCGATCTTGATGATGAGGTCACCTGCGCGGATGCCCGCACGCGCGGCCGGCGTGTCGTCGATCGGGGCGATCACGCGCACCGCACCGTCCTCGGCGCCAACCTCGATACCCAATCCGCCGAACTCGCCCTGGGTTCCGACCTGCAGGTCCTTGAAGGCGTCCGCGTCAAGGAAAGCCGAATGAGGATCCAGGCCGGCGAGCATGCCGGAGATCGCCTCCTGCATCAGTTTGCGATCTTCGACGGGCTCGACGTAGTTCGCCTTGATCGCGCCGAACACCTCGGTGAATTCGCGGATCTCCTCCAGAGGGATCGGACCTCGCGCATCGCGGAAGGCGTAGGCGGTCAAGCCATAGCTAATCGACAGGCCGGCAATGACCCCCACACCGACCAGACTCCAACTGCGCAACCGTCCACCGCTCATGCCGCCTCCAGGCCAAGGATGTTCACACCCGCGTTAAGCTAGCGCGGACCCACCCAAGCGAGCGGGTCGAAAGGCTTGCCCTGATACCTCAATTCGAAGTATAGGCCGGAATCCTGGCTGCCTCCGGTGCTTCCGACTGCCGCAATAACCTCACGCGCCTGTACCAAATCCCCGATGCCGCGCAGCAGCGTTTCGTTATTGCCGTAGACGGACAACAGACCGTTACCGTGATCCAAAATCATCAGGTTGCCAAAGCCGCGTAGCCAGTCGGCGAATACGACCCGACCAGCGGCGATTGCGTGCACTTCCGCTCCGGCTTGGGCACGGATGAACAGTCCTTTCCAGGTTGGCGCGCCCGCCTGAGGCTGGCCGTCCTCGTCCCGGCGGGGCGCGCCAAAGCGGGCTCCCAGCTGCCCCTGGACCGGCAGCTCCAATTTGCCGCGAAGCGCGCCGAACGCCGCCAAGCTGGGTGCTTCTCCGCGCGGAACCGGGGTCGTGGTTGGAGGGCGCGCCGGAGGGTGTTTGCGCGCCTGCTCGGCCAGCAGGCGGGAGATCTGATCGATCAGCGAGCCGAGCCGCGCTTCGTCCTGCTCCAGTTCCGCGACGGAGCGCCGTTGGGCGGCGATCTCGCGCGATAGCCGCGCCAGCGTGGCCTTGTGGCTCGCCTGCTGGCTGAGCAGTTGGGTCCGACTCGTTGTTTCCTCCGCTGCGATCGACGCCAATTCGGCTCGTTGCTCGCGCGATTGCGACTCCAACTCGACCAGTTGGTCGTGCCGCTGGCGCAGATCGCCGATCTGGCGCACCTCGGCATGGATTATGCGGTCGAGATAAAGGCGCTCGCGCGCCGCACCACCGGGCTGCGTCCCATCGATGAGCTGCTGCCACGGACGCCGGCCTTCGAGAGCGAATTGGGTTCGAATCAGCTGCGCCACGGCCAACTCGTGGCTGCCCTGGCGCGACCGTGTGTTGCGTTCCCGTTCCTGCAGTGCGCTGATCTGCGTTTCAACCTGGCGGCGCGCCTGGCCGAGTTCGCGCAGCCTTCGGTTGGCCGCCGAGATGGCCGTCTCGGATTCAGCCAGTGCGTCCGAGGCCTCCGAGTGCGCCGCCTCGGACTCGGCCAAGCGCTTTTTCAGCTGCACCAGCCGCGCGCGCAGATCACGTTGCTCGCCCTGCAATTGAGATTTGCGTTGCGCGCTGACCGGGCCACCCAGGGGGTCCTTGCTCTCCGAAGGCTTGGCCGAGGAGCTCTGGCCCCCCGCCTCCGGCCCTTTAGCGAAGCAGGGCGCCGCGCTCGCGCATGCCAGCGCCAGCGCGACGGCGCCGCACGCCACCGGCATGCGCGATCGAGGCGGGCTATTTGTCCGCCAGGTAGCGATGCCCAATCGGGCGCAGCGTGTCATCCAGTTCGTATACGAGCGGCTGTCCGGTGGGAATCTCCAGCCCGACGATCGCATCGTCCGACACCCGGTCCAGGAACTTGATCAGCGCCCGCAGCGAATTTCCGTGCGCGGCAACCAGCACCCGGCGGCCGCGCGACAGCGCCGGCGCGATCGAGTCATTCCAGAACGGCACCACCCGATCGCACGTGTCCTGCAACGATTCGGTGGTAGGTACCTGCTCCGGTCTGAGCAGGTGGTAGCGCGGATCACGCCCGCTCCAACGCTCATCATCGCCCGCCAGCGCGGGCGGGCGGGTCGAATAGGATCGCCGCCACAGGTGCACCTGCTGCTCGCCATAGCGCAGCGCGGTTTCCTGCTTGTTCAGGCCCTGCAAGGCGCCGTAATGGCGCTCGTTAAGCCGCCAGCTGTGCACCACCGGAATCCACATGCGGTCCAGGCCATCCAGCACAATCCAGAGCGTGCGGATCGCGCGTCGCAGCATGGAGGTATACGCGATGTCGAAGGCGAAACCCTGCTCCCGCAGCAGCGTGGCTGCAGCTTGCGCTTCAGATTCGCCCTGCTCGCTCAGGTCGACGTCGGTCCAGCCGGTGAACCGGTTCTCCAGGTTCCACTGGCTTTGTCCGTGTCGCAGCAGTACCAGTTGGTGAGTGCTCATCGGCGCATTCTATAATTGGCTGTTGCGTCCCTTCGCGCGTTCCAAGTGCAATTCGTTCTGGACCCGTTCAATTGGCTGCTGATTGCAACGGCCTGCGTCAGCGGCGGGCTTCTTTTGTGGCCGCTGGTGCGCGATGGCGCCGGCGGTCATAACGTCACCACGCTCACGGCCACGCAAATGATCAATACGCGCCACGCCCAGGTGGTTGACGTGCGCGGGGCCGATCAGTTTGCAACCGGCTCGGTACCGAACGCGCGCAACATTCCCCTGGCAGAAATCGGTCAGCGCTTTGGCGAGTTGCGCAAGGATCGTCCGGTCATCCTGGTGTCCGACCCCGGGCACACGGCGCACAGCGCCGCGTCCAAGCTGCGCGCCAGCGGCGTCGGCGAGGTCTACGTGCTGGCGGGCGGTGTCACTGCCTGGCGCGAGGCCGGGCTGCCGATCCGCAAGTGACACGGCCCGGTCCGATGTCTGCGCGGATACGCATGTACAGTACGGCGATGTGCCCCTATTGCATCCGTGCCGAACGCCTGCTGCTGGCGCGAGGAGTCGGATCCATAGAGAAGCTGCGCGTGGACCTGGACCCCACGCTGCGCCAGGAAATGATCCGAATCACAGGGCGACGTACCGTGCCGCAGATTTTCATTGGCGACCGGCACGTCGGAGGCTTCGAAGAACTGGCCGCGCTGGATCGTGACGGTCAGCTTCCCGCCCTGCTACAAACCTGACCAAACCCGATTCCCGAGCGATCCTTAGGAAGACAATCGCGATGACACAGAACCCGACACCAGCGGGCGGCGACGGCGCGGGCAGCGCTCAATCCGCGAGCACCGTGTTCACGGTGCAACGCATTTACCTGAAGGATGCGTCGCTCGAGATGCCGAATGCTCCGGCCATTTTGCTGGAGCAGAATCCGCCCCAGGTCGACGTGCAGATGGATATCGGCAACGAGAAGGTCGCCGACGCCATCTACGAGGTCGTGGTGCGCGTCACCGTGACGGCCCGGGTCAAGGATAAGGTGCTTTTCCTGGTCGAGGCCAAGCAAGCCGGCATTTTCGAGGTGCGCGGACTGGCCGTCGAGCAGTTCGATCCGGTGCTCGGGATCGTCTGCCCCGGAATCGTATATCCGTATCTGAGAGCCAACGTTGCCGATCTGGTCAGTCGCACCGGTCTGCCGGCCATCCATCTGGCGGAGATCAACTTCGAGGCCCTGTACCGACAGAAGCTCGAGCGGAACGCGGCGACGCAATCGCCGATCATCGTTCCTCCCGGTTCCGGCACGCGCCAGTAGGTGCGCATCGGCGCCGTTGTCTGGACGTCGGTGAATTGCATGACCTCGCTCGCTGAGCGGCGTACGGCCGGCGGCCGTCTGTCGGGGGTCCGATAGTGCGGATCGCAATTCTCGGCAGCGGCGCGTGGGGAACGGCGCTCGCGTGCGCTCTGGCGGCCCGCCAGGACGTGATGCTGTGGGCGCGCTCCCCTGAGCACGCCCAACAGCTGGACCAGCAGCGCACGAACGAGCGGTATCTGCCCGGCGTCGCGCTGCCACCGTCGATCGCCGTCACCAGCAACTTGCCGCAAGCGGTCCGGTTTGCCGAACAGGGATTGCTGGCCGTGACGACGCCGACCGCCGGGTTGCGCCCGCTGTTGCAGGCGCTGCGCGAGCTGCCTGACCTGCCCCCGGTACTTTGGTTGTGCAAAGGCTTCGAGCGCGACAGCGGGATGCTGCCGCATCAGATCGTCGCCGTCGAACTGCCGCAGCATCCATGCGGACCGCTCTCGGGCCCCAGCTTCGCCGACGAGGTCGCGCGGGGTTTGCCGACCGCGCTGACGGTGGCCGGCAGCTCGGACTTCTGTGCACAGGTCACGCGCGCGGTGCACGGAGATGCACTGCGCGTCTACTCGACACGCGACGTGGTCGGGGTGGAAGTGGGAGGTGCCGTGAAGAACGTGATGGCAATCGGCACCGGCATCGCCGATGCCCTCGGCCTCGGCAACAACGCGCGCGCCGCGCTGATCACACGGGGCCTGGCGGAAACCACGCGACTTGGCATGGCGCTCGGGGGTCGTGCCGGCACCTTTACCGGCCTCACCGGCCTGGGCGATCTGCTACTGACATGCACCGGTGATCTGTCGCGCAATCGGCGCGTCGGGCTTGCGCTCGGACGCGGGATCAGTCTGGAGCGCGCCCTGGGCGAGCTGGGCCATGTCGCCGAAGGCGTGTGGTCGGCCCCGGCCACCGTCGCGCGCGCACGCGAGGTCGGGGTCGACATGCCGATCACCGAAGCGGTGTGTGCGGTGCTCGAAGGGCGCCTGAACCCCCGGGCTGCGCTCGAGCGCCTGCTGGCGCGCGAACCACGCAACGAGAGCGCCTAGTGCCCGCACACCGTGCTCGACCGCTGGTCGACCACCAACGCGGCAGCGCTGCGAGCGGCCGCATCAGGAACGTGTGCGTGTTCTGCGGATCGGCGCGAGGCGATGATCCGCAATTTGTCGAGGCTGCGCGCCACACCGGCGCGCTGCTCGCCGGGCGTGCGCTCGGACTGGTCTACGGGGGTGGCCATATCGGAATGATGGGGGCGCTGGCCGACGCGGCCATGGCGGCCGGTGGACACGTCACCGGGGTGATACCACGACCGCTGATGCGTCCCGAGGTGGTACATCTGGGACTTTCCGAGTTGATCGTGGTGGAATCGATGCAGCAACGCAAGGAGCTGATGGCCGATCGCGCCGATTGCTTTCTGGTGCTTGCGGGTGGCTATGGAACCCTGGACGAGACCTTCGAGATGGTCACCGCACTGCAGCTGGGACTGCAACGCAAGCCCGTCGTGCTGGTCAACACCCGCGGATATTTCGATCCGTTGCTGCGCTGGGTGCAGCACGCGGTCGAGTGCGGGTTCGTGGCGCAGGGTCAAGCGCGACTGCTGCCAGCCGCCGACACGGCCGAAGCGGCACTGGCGCTGCTCGAATTCGACGCGCTCCGGCTCGACCGGAAAGCTTAGCGAGCAGGGCCGAAAAGCGTTACACACCGCCTGAAAAGCCTGACTGCCGCCATGCTTCGAAAACAACGACGGCCACCGCGTTGGACAGATTCAGACTGCGGTTGCCGGGCCGCATCGGCAGCCTGAGCTGTCGGCCCGCAGGGAAGTGCGCCCGCACCGAAAGCGGCAGACCTTCCGTTTCGGATCCGAATACGAACCAATCGCCGGCTCTGAACTCGACTTCGGCGAAATGCGCACTGCCATGGCGGGTCAGCGCAAAAGCACGCGCAAGCTCCGGGTGTTCCGACCGCAGCAGCGCCTCAAAACTGGCATGCAGCGCGATCTGCGCGAATTCGTGATAGTCCAGGCCCGCGCGCCGCATCCGTGCATGGTCCAAGGCAAACCCGAGTGGCTGCACCAGATGCAAACGGGCCCCTGTGTTGGCGCACAGACGTATCACGTTGCCGGTGTTGGGCGGAATCTGCGGCTCGACCAGAACGACGTTGAACATCTTCGGGTTCCAGCGTCCGCCAGCGATCGCGCTGCGCCGCTGCGCTCAGCCCCGGTCGGGAAATGGCGGTGTTCGCGCGACCACCAGATTGATGATGTGCCCGACGCCGGCCTGCTTCAGGACCGCTGCCACTTCGTCCAGCGTGGCTGCGCTGGTCATCACGTCGTCGACCACGGCAGCGCACCGGATCGGCAGTGCGCAGCGCAATCGGAATGCGCCCTTCACGTTGCCGCGCCGCGCGTGCAACGGCAGCGATTGCTGCGGCGGGCCGGTTCCTGTGCGCACCAGCGCGCGCCGTAACAGCGGTGTTGACGCATGGCGCGCCACCACGCGGGCAATTTCCATCGATTGATTGAAGCCACGTTGGCGCTGGCGGCTCCGGGCCAGCGGCACTGCGAGCAGGCATTCGATCGCGCAATGCCGGCCGACGCGCTCAGCCAGCAGCTGGCCGAACACCCGCGCCAGATCGAGCCGACCCCCGCTTTTCAAGGCTGTCACCATGCCGTCGAGCGGTGGCGCATAGTCGCCCAGCACGATCGTGCGGTCGAAGGCGGGCCTCGCCGCCAGGCAGCGGCCGCACTGCGGCACCGGCGACAGGATCGACACAGGTCCAGGCCAGAGGCGGTCCCCGCACATCATGCAGCGTAAGCAGTCCGGGTCGAAGAAGTCCCGTCGGCAGCCCGGGCAGACCGGGTCGCCGCGTTCGACCCGACACACCGCACAATACGGTGCGACCAGCGGTGCGAGCAGCGATGCGACCAGGCGGCTGAGGCCCGCGCTGATGCTCGCGCGAGGCGATTGGATCATGCTGCTATCCAGAATGTGCGCACAAGTGCGCACGGTTCTTTTCCCGCCCCGAGCCGTCTTGCTGACCGATCTCGTGCCTGACAGGCGTGACTTTCCCGACAGCCGGAGCGACCATCGCGCCGGCAGTGTTCTTCGTTGCCGAAGAACTCGCCTCGGGTAGAGCAGTTGCGGTTGCCAGCCGTTGAAGATTGATCGCGGCGTTGTGGTCCCGGTCATGGACGGCGCCGCACGCGGCACACGTCCACTGGCGATCGCCTAACGCCAGTTGCTCATGTTTCGTGCCGCAACTCGAGCAAAGCTTGCTGCTCGGAAACCAGCGATCGGCAAAGATCAGCTGGGTGCCAAACAGCTTCGACTTATATTCGAGCTGCTGCCGGAACATGCCAAAGCCAACGTCGCTGATAGCGCGCGCGAGTTTTTCATTCGCGAGCATCCCTTTGACGTTGAGGTCCTCGATCACCACCGCTTGGTTTTCGCGGCAGAGCCGAGTGGTGAGCTTGTGTGTGAAATCGCCTCGGACATGCGCGATGCGGGCATGCAGGCTAGCCAGCGCTCGCGCCGACTTTTTTCGGTTGTTCGAGACGGGCAGCTTCGTGCCCTTCGGGACGCGACCGCCACGGCCGATCCCGGCCTGGACCTTCGCGGCTTCGAGCTTGCGGCTCAACCGCCGGCCCCGGATCTGCAACCGGCGCAACGCAGCCCTCAGCGGTTTTGGTGATTCGATTGCTTCGCCGGTGGATAGCGTGGCGGCGGCCTTCACGCCGAGGTCGACACCCTCGATCCCGTCTCCGCTGCGTCGGCGCATCGCCTTCGCGTCAGCCACGTCGACCTGAATCGCGATGAACCAGCGATCGGCCGTGCGTAACACCGTCGCACCGAGGATCTTCCCCTCGAAGCGCAACGCTTCAGTCATCGAAACCAGGCCGACTTTCGGCAGTCGCACTGCTTCGCCTTGCACTTTGAACCTATCATTCGCGACGTAGAAGCTGTCGGTGCACTGGCCTTTGCGCTTGAAGCGCGGCGCGTGTGCTTTCTTGCCAGCCTTGATGTCGGCGAAGAACTTCGCCCAGGCCCGGCCGAGATGTTCGAAGGCGCGCGCGTGACTGTCGCGATGCACTTCCTCGAGCCAGGGAAATTGCCCGTATTTGATCGCGTTGAACTGCTTTTTCAGACCCATCGCTGACGGCTTTTGCCCAGCGGCGTACTGCCGGTTCCACTCGGCCAGCGCCCAGTTCCAGGTGAAGCGGTTCGTTCCCGCCGC
>DATBCI010000304.1:0-4489 GCA_036270555.1 Burkholderiaceae bacterium | reverse complement strand
TTGAGCTCGTGTTCGATGTCTCGGACCTGTTTGCGACGAACCTGGAGGCGCCCCGGATGTCGGAGGCGCGGCTGCGCCAGGCGCTGCCCAGCCTGGTCGAAGAGCGTTTGCTGACGGACGCGGCCGACTGCCACCTGGCCTACCGGATCGAGAGCGCCGAGGGCAATGTGATGCGGGTCGCGGTGGCCGCGATCGACCGGGTCACGCTGACGCGCGCGCTGGAAGCGGTGGCCGAGTCGCAGCTGCAACCGCGCAGCGCCTACAGCGCGCTGTATTCGATCCCGGCGCCCGCGGGCGGCACCTTGTCGGTTCGGGTGCATCGAGGCCGCGGCACGGTGCGCACCGCCCAACACTCCGGCTTCGCGTTCGACGTGGATGACGAGCCCCCCGCGGCGTTGTCGCTGGCCGTCCAGCAACTGGGCATCCTTCGCATCGAAGCGTATGGACGCGACGCGGCCAGGCTGCTCGCGTTCGCCCCGCAGCTGGGCGTCGAAGTGGTCGACCTGGGGCAGGACTTCGACCCCGCTTCGACCGCCGGCGCGCTGAATCTGCTGCATGGCCGCTACGCTGCCGCCGGCCGCTTCGGCGTGTCGGCCGTCGCTTCCCTGCTGCGCAGCGGGAAGCTCAAGCCTGTCATGGCCTGGGCCGCTGTATGGCTTGCGATCTTCGTGATCGGTTTGAACGCGTACAGCTGGAAGCTCGAGTCGGAGGCGCGCGGGCTGAGGTCGTCGATGCAGACCGCTTTTCGCAGCGCGTTTCCCAACGAGTCCCTGGTGGATACCGTCGCACAGACGAAAATTCATTTGCGCGAGCTGCGTGCTCGTGCGGGACAGTCCTCGCCGGACGACTTCTCGGTCCTGAACGCCCAGGCCGCACAGTTGCTGGCGGGCGCCCCGGTGGGCGCGCTGGCCGGCCTCGAATACCGCGACGCGACGATGACGCTCAAATTCAAACCCGGCGCCGCCAGTACGAGTGCAATCCAGGACGCGCTGCGCACCCAGGCGGCGCAGCAGGGGTTGAGTCTGCGCTTCGATGCCGACGGCTCGGCGCGCCTCGTCCCGGGTGCACCATGAACCTGGAAACGCTGCGCCAGTTCTGGTCCGAGCGCGAGCCGCGCGAGCGCCTGGCGATCGCGGCCGGTCTCCTGTTTGCCGTGGTCGTGCTGTTGTACCTGATGATCGAGCCGGCTTATTCGAGCATCAGCCGATTGAAGCGATCTCTGCCCAGTGCGCGCGCACAGTCGGCGCAGCTGCAGGCGCTGCTCGGTGAGGTGCATGCCCTGAAATCGCGGCCCGCAGTGGCCGCCGCCGCAGCGACCGACGCGCCGACAGCAATCCAGAAATCGCTGGCCGCCGCCGGGCTGAAGGCGGCGCGCGTCGTTCCTCTGGCCAATGGCGCCCTGCAACTGACGTTCGCCAATGTCCCGTATGCAGCCTGGTCCGTCTGGCTCGCTACGGCGGAGCGCGAGCTCGGCCTGCGCGCCACTGCAGTCACCGTCAAGGCCACCGCCACCGCCGGCAACGCCGACGTGGACCTGGCGCTGAGGTCGGGGCGCGAGTGATGGCGGATCCAGCGCCTGGACGATCGCGCGCCTGGATCGTCGCGGTTCTCGGCGGACTGTTCGCGACGTTTGTGACGGCCGTCGCGCTGGCGCCAGCGCAATGGGCCGATCCTGCGGTTCAAAGGCTGTCGAAGGGGCACGTCGAGCTGGCCGAAGCCACGGGAACGATCTGGAACGGGTCCGCCACGCTGGTGCTGGCGTCGGGACCGGGCGCACGGGATCGCGTGAGCCTGCCGGATCCGCTGTCCTGGCACCTCAGTGCCTGGTCCCTGCTGTTCGGAACGGTTGACCTGACGTTGCGCCATCCATCGGCGCTGGACGGGCCGTTGCGCGTGAATGCGTACATGGATGGCCGCCTGCAGTTGGGCAGCGCAACGCTGACCCTGCCGGCCGCCATCCTGGCCGGCCTGGGTGCCCCGTGGAATACGGTGCGCCCGGGCGGCCTGATCAGTCTGCACACCGACGGCGTCGAATTCGCGCGAGGCCAGTGGCGCGGAAGCCTGACCGCCGATTGGGAGCACGCGTCCAGCGCGCTGACTCCGGTGTCGCCGATCGGCCATTACAGGCTTCAAACATCGGGTCAGTACCCGGGAACAAGGTTGCAACTTCAAACCATTTCCGGGCCCCTCGAGCTGGAAGGCAGTGGCACAATCGTTGACAGTTCCCACTTGCGCTTCGAGGGAATCGCTCGTGCGCAAGCCACCGCCGACGCGGCAACCAAGAGCCAGCTGACCGGGCTCATTTCGCTGCTGGGAAGGCGCGAGGGAGATGCGGCCATTTTGAGCTTGAGCTTCGGATCATGATGAGGCGACCTGGCGCGGTTTGTCCGTTCCCGGCCTGCGCGGGAGCGGCTGCGCTGGCTCGTCTCGCCGTGTGCAGCGGCGCGTTCGCGGTGCTTATGGGCGGCGCCGGCGCAGCCCTTGCTGCCGAGCCGGCGGCCAGCGCAACACCGGAAACGTCAACCGGCGTGGCGCGGCGCAGCGACGACACCGTCATGCTGAACTTCGTGAACGCGGACCTGGAGGCCGTGGTACGGGCCGTGGGTCAGTTCACCAACCGCACGTTCGTGATCGACCCGCGCGTGAAGGGGACACTGACGCTGGTCACCGAGCGGCCAGTCACCCGCCAACAGGCGTTCGAGGAACTGCTGTCGGCCCTGCGCTTGCAGGGGTTCACCCTGGTCGAATCGCCCGAGACGGGCGGCGTGGCGCGCATTCTGCCGGAGGCGGACGCCAAGCTGCAGGGCGGCCGTGTGGTGACGCCGTCCGGCGGCGCCCCGCGGGGCGACCAGGTGATCACGCAGGTGTTTCGCCTGCAGTACGAATCCGCCACGAACCTGGTCCCGGTATTGCGCCCGTTGATCGCCCCCAACAACACGATCTCGGCCTATCCGGCCAACAACACGCTCGTGATCACCGACTACGCTGAAAACCTGCGAAGGCTGGCGCGCATCATCGAGGCGATCGATTCTCCGGCGACGGCCGAGGTCGAAGTGGTGCCGTTGAAGTACGGGCTCGCCACGGACGTGGCGGCCATCCTGAGCAAGGCACTCGACGAAGGCGCACGCACCTCCGGTCAGGCGGCCGATTCGGGGCAGCGTGTTTCCGTGCTGGCCGAGCCGCGCACCAACATGCTGATCCTGCGCGCTGCCAGCCGGGCGCGCCTGGCTCAGGCCAAGGACCTGATCGCGCGCTTCGATCAACCCAGCCTGACGCCGGGCAACATCAACGTCGTCTACCTGCGCAATGCCCAGGCGGTCAAGCTGGCTCCGTTGTTGCGCGCGGTCCTTTCGAGCGATCCTTCGTTTCTGCAGCAGGCCTCGGGCAGCGGTCTGTCGGTGACGCCGATCAGTTCCTCGCTCGGCCAAAGCACCAGCGGGGGGCAGACGCCATCGACTCCAGCCGGTCAGCAGTCCAACGGCGCAGGCGGCGGCGCCAACTATCCGACGTCCTCGTCGGGCGGCGGCGGTGGTTCCGCCGGAGCGGTCGCGGGTTTGATCCAGGCCGATCCGGCGACCAATTCGCTGATCATCTCGGCGCCTGAGCCGCTGTACCGCAACATCCGCTCGATCATCGATCGACTCGATGTGCGACCAGCCCAGGTGATGATCGAATCGCTGGTGGTCGAGCTCACCGGGGAGCAGGCGGCCGAATTCGGCATCCAGTGGCAGGCACTGAACGGCCTGAGCAATGTCTCCAACAGCAACAGCACCCAGTTCGTCGGCGGCACCAACTTCGGGTCGGGCGCCTCGAACATCATCGGCTTGACTCAGAACATCGCCTCGCCGGCACCCGGCCTGAACCTGGGCATCATCAAGGGGCAGATCGACATTGGCGGCACGAAGATCACCAACGTCGGCCTGCTGGCGCGCGCGCTGCAGACGCTGGCCAACACCAACATCCTGTCGCGCCCGAACATCCAGACGCTCGACAACGAGGAAGGCAAATTCCTGGTGGGGCAGAACGTGGGGCTGTTGACCGGCGCCTACGCCAGCACCGGCACGACCGGCACCAGCACCGTGAATCCGTTTCAAACGTTCGAGCGCCACGATGTCGGGCTGCAGCTGGCGATCAAGCCGCAGATCTCCGAGGGCGGCACCGTGCGGCTCGCGATCTACATCGAAGACTCGTCGGTCGCCTCGGGAAGCACGAGCGACAACCCGACGCTGAACAAGCGCAGCTTCCAGACCAACGTGCTGGTGGAAGACGGCAGCTTCGTCGTGATCAGTGGCCTGATCCAGGACCAGTCCGACCAGACGGTGAACAAGGTTCCGATACTGGGCGATATCCCGCTGATCGGCCGCCTGTTCCGCTACGACACGCGCGACCATACGAAGACTCAAACGATGGTCTTCCTGCGGCCCACGATCATTCGCGACGAGACGCAGGCCGCCGACCTTGCGGTGAACCGCTACGACTACATCCGCTC
>DATBCI010000303.1:0-7642 GCA_036270555.1 Burkholderiaceae bacterium | reverse complement strand
TGCTGCCGGCCGATCAGTACCCGCTGGTGCGCGAGCACCTGCGCGTGCGGCTGCTGATGGTGCGCCAGGCGATGCTGATGCGAAACCAGACGCTGTTCCGGGCCGATCTTGGCGACAGCCTGGCGATCATCAACCGCTATTTCGATCCGAGCGACCCGCTGGTGGCCCGGGCCATCACGACGATCAAGGCGCTGCAGGCCTCCGCGATCGACGTGCCGATGCCGACCCTGGACGACAGCCTGGCGGCGCTGCGGACGGCGCGCCCCGCGACCACCCCATGAGATCGCTGATCGGCCTGATGTTGCTGGCGCTGCTGGCGGTGCTGGTGGCGATGCTGCTGAAAGTTGGCGCAGGCCGGGTCGTGTTCGCGCTGCCTCATGAAATCGACCTGCCCTTCGTGGCGTTCCTGGTGCCGCCCCGGCGGGTGGACCTGTCGTTCGGGTTCTTCATCCTGGTCTCGCTGGTCTCGCTGTGGGTGATGTTCTGGCTGGGGCGCTCGCTGCAGCGGCTGGCGGCGTTTCCCGAGCGCGTGCGGATGTATCGCGAGCGGCGCACCGAGCTGGGCGCGCACCGCGCGCTGTACGAGGCTCTGAGGGCGCTGCTGGAGGGCCGTTTCGTGCGGGCCGAGCGGGCGGCCCAGGACGCCCAGAAGACCTCCGAAGTGGCCGCCATGGCGGCGCTGATCGGGGCGCGCGCCGCGCACCGGCTGCAAGCCTACGAGCGGCGTGACAGCTGGCTGGAGCAGGCCGAATCGGACCGGGACCTGGCCACCGCGCGGCGCGTGGTGAGCGCGGAACTGTGGGCCGAGCAGCGCGAACCGGCGCGCGCGCTGCGCGCCATCGACGCGCTGCAATCCTCGGGGGCGCGGCACCTGCACGCGATGCGCATCGCGCTCAGCGCCCACGTGCAGGCGGGGCACTGGCGCGAAGTGATGCGCACGGTGCGCACGCTGGAAAAGCGCCACGCGCTGAACTCGGAAGCGGCCGCGCGCGTGCGTCGCCTGGCAGTTCGTGGCCTGCTGGCCGACGCCTCCGACGATCCGGACCACCTGGTTCATGCGTGGGAACAGGTCGACTCGAGCGACCGCCTGATGCCGGAGATCGCGCTGGATGCGGCGCGGCGTCTGAATTTCGTGGGTCGGGGCGGGGAGGCCGCGGCCGCGCTGCTGGCGGTGCTGGACCGCAAATGGGACGAACGGCTGCTCACCGAATACGCGCGCTGCGAGGTGGAGCCCGGCTCGCGCAACACGATCGAGAAGGCCGAGGCCTGGCTGAAGGACCATCCGCGCAGCCGGCCGCTGCTGCAGTGCCTGGCGCGCATTTGCCTGCGCGAGAAGCTGTGGGGCAAGGCCCGCGCCTACCTGGAGGAGTGCCAGCGACTGGGCGAGGACGCGCAGACCTCGCTGGCGCTGGCCGAGCTCGCCGAGGCGATGGGCGACGGCGAGGGCGCCGCCCGCTATTTCCGCAAGGCCGCGCTCGGCATGGCCGCGCAGCACGCGCCCGAAGAGGCCCCGCAGCGCGCCCCGCGCACGATCCGCCGCGAAGCGACCTGGTAGGACACCTCCCAAGCGGCTAAGTTGACGACAGCCGGACTTCCTGGCTGGGCGTTTTCTTGCGGCTTCTGTTTAGAGTTGGCAGAGACCTTAGCGCCCGACCGATCTTTTGCTCTGCGGTTCGCAAGTCGTACAGCGCCTGAAGGTCGTGATCGTATGGCGTCTTGATCGCGACGCTACCGCTGCCAGTAGGCACAGCCAAGCCGCTCGGTGGCACCTTTTTCGACCGCAGCAACAGCCTGCGGCCGAGAAGGGCAAGAGCAACGCATGCCGATGAAGGTGAGGGAACTCATCGCGCTGATCGAAAGCGACGGGTGGCGCCCGGTACGAACCCAGGCAAGTCATCGACAATATCGTCATCCGGCGAAGCTCGGCATTGTCACAGTGGCAGGGCGTCCGAGCGTTGATGTCCCGCCGGGAACGTTCAATAATGTGCTGAGGCAAGCCGGGCTGAAGCGACGGGTGTGAACATGGAGTACCTCGTTGTCGTAGAACGTGGCGAAACCTCATTCGGCGCGTATGTCCCCGACCTTCCCGGCTGCGTCGCGGCCGGCGTAACACGCGACGAGGTCTTAAGGCTCATACGTCAGGCGATCGAGTTTCACGTCAAAGGATTGAAGCAGGATGGCCTGGCCGTTCCAGGCCCAAGCTCCACGGTCGAGGTGGTCAGCGTCGACGCGTAGGGACCGAATTCAAATGGGTATTTCTGCCAACACGGGCTACGACCAGGCACGGGCGCGCGCGCTGCGCTGGCGCCTGACGGTCGACGACTACCACCGGATGGGCGACGCCGGCATTTTCCACGAGGATGATCGGGTCGAACTGGTCGATGGCGAACTGTTCCGGATGGCCTCGATTGGAACGCCCCACGCGGCGATCGTTATCAGGCTGAATTCATGGTTTGGTGACCTCGCTCACGGCCGCTTCCTGGTCTCGTCGCAGAACCCGATTCGACTATCACGATACGACGAACCGCAGCCGGACCTGATGCTGCTGCGGCCCCGCGCCGACGGCTACTTCAGCAGCTTGCCGGCGCCTGACGACGTCATGCTGCTGATCGAGGTGGCCGACTCCAGCCTTGAATGGGATCGGGACGTGAAGATTCCGATGTACGGCCGGCGTGGCGTGATCGAGTCGTGGCTCGTCGATCTGGAACATCGGACCGTTACTGTCTATCGCGATCCGTCGCCGGAGGGCTATCGTTCGACGCTCGTGATACGCGAGGGAACTATCAGTTCAAGCTCGCTTGGCGACGTCTCGATAGCGCTGGACGAACTTTTTCGCTACCTCAAGTGAGCAGCTGCTCCACCGACAGCTTCGCCTGCGGCAGCAGGGTCAGGCGACCTTGCGGGCTGCGCCTCTGCTCACCTCCTTCGTAGAGCGAACCCGCTCCTACGACCCCGAACCCAGATGATAGATTCGCGTCTCGATCCGATTCGGGTCGCGTAATTTCAGTGCGGGGTCAAGGAACTCCTTGTAGATGAGCACGCGTACCCACGTCCTGGTGACCGGCGGCGCCGGCTACATCGGTTCTCATACGATCGTCGAGCTGCTGGGGTCGGGCTTCGACGTCGTGTGCCTTGACAACTTCTGCAACGGCAGCGACGAAGCCCTGAAGCGCGTCGAGCGGATCAGCGGCCGGGCGGTGCAGCTGGTGGAAGGCGACGTGCGCGACGCGGGCGGGTTGCAGCGTGCGTTCGAGGCAGCGCCGATTTCTGCGGTCGTGCACTTTGCCGGGCTGAAGGCGGTCGCCGACTCGGTGCAGCGGCCCCTCGAGTACTACGACAACAACGTGAGCGGTTCGGTGCAGCTGCTGCGCGCCTGCCAGCGTTTCGGGGTGCGTCGCTTCATTTTCAGCTCCTCCGCCACGGTGTACGGGGTACCGCAGGCGCTGCCGTATACCGAGGACATGGCGTTGGCGCCCATCAATCCGTATGGGGCGACCAAGGCTGCAGTCGAGCAGATGCTGCGCGACGTATGCGGTAGCGACCGGGAAATGTGCGCGGTTTGCCTGCGCTACTTCAAACCGATCGGGGCGCACCCGAGCGGCCTGATCGGCGAGGACCCTCGCGGTACGCCGAACAACATCTTTCCTATCGTGCTGCAGGTGGCTGCGGGCCGTCGCGACCACCTCTCGGTGTTTGGGAATGACTGGCCTACGGTCGACGGAACGGGCGTGCGCGACTATCTGCACGTGGTCGATCTCGCGGCCGGTCACGTGCGGGCTCTTCAATACACTGCCGATCACCCGGGATTCATCGCCATTAACCTTGGAACCGGCAGCGGCACCAGCGTCCTGGAGCTCGTGCGCAACTTCGAGCTCGCAACCGGCCAGCGCCTGGCCTGTCGGATCGAAGCTCGGCGCCCTGGCGACTTACCGCAGTATTGGGCGTCGGTCGATCTGGCCCAGAAGACCCTACGATGGCGAGCCAGGCGAACTGTGCAAGACATGTGCAGCGACGGCTGGCGCTGGCAGCAAGCCAACCCACGCGGATATGACGTTAATAGGGATGCCGGGAAGGTTACGCAGGTCGACGGTGCACCCGCATGCGGAGTTAAGACATTGTCCCGATAGGCAGGCCACCCTCGCCGGGCTACGCTTTGCCGTCTTTCGCAAGAGTTTCCCTGGGGGCGCAGATGAGGCGACGACTGGTCGGTGGCGCGCTGGCGGGGGCGAATGCCCTGGCGTTGGCGCTGGGTTTGGGTTCAGCGCCAGCCTTGGCGCAGAGCAGCAGCGCGATGGCAGATGAAGCTGGACCTGTGATCGCGGTCACGACGCGCGATTACGAGGCAGCCAGGAATGTAACCGCCCGAGCCATCCACACGACGGGTACCGCTCGTGTCGAAGGCCGGCTCAATGCCCCTCGGACATTCAAGGCCAACGCGCAGGGCGCTCTGGCTGAAATTTCGGCGGGCGAAAACTCAACCACAAGAGCCGAAGCAGCGATCGGTGCCGCGACAGCCTCAGTGCCGGCATTCACGGGCCCCGGGTTCTATCCGGATGACCTAGTGCAGAGCTCGCCGCCGGGACCGGTCATAACGACGGCACGGATCTTCAACGTCTTCATCAACTGCACCGGGGCTTGCTTTGCTACCCCTTGGAGAGCCAACCCGCCGGGTGTTTTTCTCACGAACTTTCTCGGAAGCAACTTCATTCACCTGCTTGATCAATACACTGGCAGCACTCAGAGCGGGCGCTATATCTTCGCCGGTGCCATCCCTACGCAATACCGCATCCAATCAGCGCAACTGAACGACGCCAGTGATATCTCCACGATCGTCCATGCTGCCGCCGCAAGTCATGGAACCGGCTACAACAACATCTACAACGTCTTCATTCCGAAAGGCATCGACGTGTGCGTTTCGACCACGGCGGGTTCTCAATGCTTTTCACCGAACAATCCGGCCAACTGGTTCTTCTGCGCATATCACTCGTACGTCGATTTTCCGGACATCGGCCACGTTCTATACACGGTAATTCCTTACCCCGACCAGGCCCTGGTTTCCAACGGGATTCCGTACTACGTTTGTGATGTGGGGCAGACAAATCCCAATGCCGACACCACGCCGACGCCGAACGGTGTTCTCGCTGACTCGGTGGCCTCGTTCCTCGATCACGAATTGTCGGAAACCATCACGGACCCGGACATCAACGCGTACCTGACCCAAAACTCCCTAGCGTCCTACCTGTCTGAAATCGGCGACGTCTGCGTAAATCCTTTTTTCCTGTACACGCCCTTCACGGTATCCGGGACGCTCTATTACATTCAGCCGGAGTACTCGAACACCTATCACGCATGCGCATCGGTGCCGTAATGCTGGTTTGACGGGCGCGCTGTTAGTGACCATGCAGGTCCGAGACGAAGTGGTCGACTCGCTCGAAGTGGTGCGCCCAAGTCGGTGCGCTGAAGTTGGGCATCCGAGCGGTCTGCGCGGCGCGGCGCGCGCTGTGCGGCTGAGCGTAATCCGCGATCAGTTCCAGCCACCGCCTGCCATCTAGAGGATCGGCGTACTCCGGCACCTCGCCCGCAAATTCGCGAAAAACCGCCAAGTCGCTCGCGATCACGGGCACCCCGAGGGACAGCGCTTCGGCGATCGGTAGGCCGAAACCCTCGACGAAGGATGGGTACAGCAGAGCGCGCGCGTGTCTAAGCATATTGACCAACTCCTCATCGCCACAGCTTGCGCGCTCGATCACAAAGGCCCGCAGCTGCCTGCACCGCTCTAGCAGGTCGACCACATTTTCACACTCCCAGGCGCGTTGGCCGATGATGACCAGGCGCGGGGCGGCGGCGGCGTGCTGATCGACCAGCCGCCGCCAGAGCTGCAAGAGCATCCAGTGATTCTTGCGCGGCTCGATGTTGCCCAACACAACGAAATATGGCTGTTGCAGCGGCATGCTGTCCCGAAAGCTTGTTGGCAGGTTGGTCCCCAGGGGTGCTACAACGATCGGCGGAGGCGTCAGCCCCGATTCCCGGCAGAACGTCTCCAGCGTCTGCTGGGTGTGGCATGAGTTCACCACGACGCCGCTGGCAAAGCGCGCGATGTTGGTCATGCGCTCGATGTGCCTTTCGCGCCGGCCCGGGCGACAGTACTCGGGATGTGTGATCGGTATCAGGTCGTGCACGACGCAGATAAGGCGGGCCCCCGATTTCCTAAGGCCCACCGCATACCTGGGGTCCTCGAGTCCCATGTGGCCGGTGTTGAAGAGCAGCTGCCCAGCGACACCGTTACGCCACCAGCCCAACGTCAAGGCGCTGGCCCATATGCCCAGCGTTGCCGCGGCGCCGCCCGGCCGCTCCCCTAGCAGCAGATCGAAGCATCGCTCGGATTCGTGCCGGGACAGTGAGAAAGTGCGCGATCCTCGGCACAGCACGGCGCGCGCGCTGGCGCGGTAGTGGTGCAGGTACGCGAGGCTTACCCGATCGATTCCGGTCGGATTGCGCCCCAGAAGCTTGCGCTCCAGCAGCCGATTGATGTCGATCAGAATCGGCGGCACTTTGAAGGGCGGTTAGATTTTGGCGGGGTCATAGGCCCCGGTTTCGCCAACCGGTCGCCAGGGAGCATGTGCAAGCCCCAGGCCTTCGAGCGTGCGTTGCAGTGCCGCTTCCAGTTGTGCGAAGTGGCCCACAAACGGGGGAAGAGCCGCCAGGTGCCCGCCAGTCCAGGGGACAAAGGGAGTTCGGCGCAGCGTGACATAAACCTCTACGCGGCGGGTGTGCCGAGGGCTCGGAGTGCGACGATGAAAGCCCGACGTATCGGCGACGATCAGCGTGTTGGCGGGAACGGCCATTTGGATCGGGGCGGGCAGTCCCAGCACCGCCAAGTCCTCGTCGGTTGCCCGAAGCGAGCCCTCGCTGTGCATCCGATCCGATGAGCGGGCAGCCGACAGGCTTTGCGTGCGCTCCCACGCCAGCCGCTGCGGCGTGAGCCGATGGGAGCCTGGCACATACGCGAACGGCCCGTCTTCGTCGCCGACGTCTTCCAGAAACAGCCACGCCTTGGCCGTCGGATGGAAGGTGTCGGAGTGCAAGATTGTTTGAGGGTCGATTTCGTTGCAGTTGGCGTCCGCCAGGATTGTCTGGATCTGGAAGGTCGGCTCGCCCTCATACGACGCCGCATAGTGGATCAGGTCTCTGACTGCCGTATCCTTCACCAGGCGGCGTGCGGCCGGCAGGCCGTTAAGCCAGGCATCGTCCAGCCCGATCCGGCGCGTGACGGTGCCGCCCTGGCGCATTTCGCGCGCTGGCAGGCGAATCTGGCGGATCTCTCGCTGCAGCGCCGCGAATTGCGTGGGATCCAGCGCGTCGTGTCGGAGGAAATACCCCAATTCATCGAAGCGTGCGCGCTCCTGCGGCGCGACGGCCACGGCAAGCCGCGCGCGGCGCAGCCGACCCATCGAGTCGGCCAGGCGCCGCCGCGCTGCGTGCAGTCCCCAGGTATTGAACAGGGGGTTTCCCAGGATCGGGTTGTCGCGGAAGGATTTGGCCTTGGTGCCGATCTGGGCGATCCACAGCGGGGTCAGCACGAGGCTACGGACCATTGATACCGGATTTGGAAGCATGGCGCTGGCGCAACAGAACACTGCGC
>DATBCI010000302.1:0-2260 GCA_036270555.1 Burkholderiaceae bacterium | reverse complement strand
TCGAGGAACTGCACGCGGTTCGGAAGATCGGTGAGCGAGTCGCGGTAGGCGAGCCTGCGTACCTCCTGCTCGCGCAGGGCGATTGCTTCCTGCATGTGGTTGAACGTGGCCGCGAACGCGCCGATCTCACCACGATCCGGGACCGGGACCGCCAATGCGTAGTCGCCGGCCTGGATGCGCAAGGCGGCCTGGGCCAGCGACCGGATCGGCCGGGTGATCTTGCGGGCGATCAGGAATGAGCCGACGATCGTCGCCACCAGGCAGAACAGCGCCAGCAACCCGAAGCTGGCGCGCAGCTGGCTGAACGGTGCGATCGCATCGTCCAGGGATTTCTGCAGTACCAGGTCGATGGTCCCATGTCCGGCCGGCTGCAGCGGGCGCATTCGGGTTTCGAGTTGCCGGTGCCCCAGGGTCACCGCTTGCTGCGTCCAGGCGGGTGCTCCATGCGCGACCATCTGGGTCAGCTCTGCGCGCGCCTCCGGGGCCAGCGTGGATGAAATGACCGCGCCCGGGCCATCGGTTGGCACGCTCACGAACGAGACCTCCAGTCCGGTCAGCTCGCCGAGTTCCCTGGCCGCGGTGTCATCGACGCGGAAGCCAATCGCCACATAGGCGATCGGTTCCGGGGCCGATACCAGAACCATCACGAGTTGGTACAGCAGACCGTCGATCGCCACGGTGGCCGCCGCGTGCTCGCTGTCCTGTACGCGTGCCAGCAGGTTCGGATATTCGAAACGACCGGGCTCGCGCGCCGGGTGCAGCGAGTCCACCAGGACGCGGCCATCCAATGAAACAACCATCATCGCCGCCGCGCCGACCCGGGTTGCATGGTTGCCCAGCACCGACAGGATCGTGGCGCGATCGTTGCTCGCCAGCGCCTCGCGCAATCCGAAGTCGGCGGCCAGCACGCTGGCCTGCTGTTCCAGCTGCGTGTTGTTCTGCATCCAAAGGCGCTCGAACACCCGCTCGCCGACCTCGAGCTGATGGTCGACCGTGGTCTGCACGATCTGATCGCTGCGCACATCGATCGACACGAACACGGCCAGCTGGACCAGCACCAGCAGCGTGACGAAAAACAGGATCATCCGACCCGCGATGCCGTCGACACGCAGCTTCTTCATTTGGCGTAGTGCAGCGGGTCGAGCGGTGGCTTGTAATGGGGTTTGCGCGGAGCCACCTCGATCACGAAGCGCAGCGGCTCGATCGCGGCGCCGGTGACCTTCAGTTGCTGCGAGCCCACTTCATGGCGCTGGCGCGGATGCCAGATCCGGGCCTCGTACTCACCATCCTGGACCGCGTCGATCTGCAGATGGCCGGCGGCGTCGCTTTTGCCGAACCAGGGTGTGTCGACGACAAACACGTAGCCCAGCATCCAGTCGTGCACGTTACAGCCCATCGTCACGACGCCGGCATTGTCAAAAACGATCGGGTCGGGAGCCTCGCCGGCGTACAGCTTGATTTCGAATTTCCTGGGCTTCGAGAAGGAGTAGACGTGGTGTCGGATCGGGTCCTGGTTCGGGAAGCGAACGGCCGCGCCCGTCTGTACGACGGTCACGTAGGGAACGAATTCGCGGTCGTGCTGGGCGACGGACGCGGGCTGCGGTGGGTGACCCGCCAGCTTCTGCCCCGACGTGGGAAGCAGGTAGATCACTGCGTCCTCGACCGCTTCGCCGCCCGGTCCGACGACCTCCGCATGCACGCTCCGCGTGGCGCCAGCAGGCGACGCGAAGGCCGCCGCAACGAGCGCGAACGCGAAAAGCGGAGCGAGTTGGCGCATGGGTCCTGCGGTTTACGCGACGAAGGGATTGCTGGGTCGGCTGGATGCATTTCACGGCATCACGCAAACGTTATCGAGTTTCAAATTCGCTGATCCCGGAAACTGACCGTTTCAATGGCCGCACTTTCTCCACTACGGGCACTGCTTGCTCGACCGCTCGGGTGTCTGCTTGGCCGGCGCCTGTCGGGTTCGATCGCCCTGGTTGCCTCGTTGCTGATGGGGTCGGACCTTGCCGCCCAGCAGGTGCAGGTCGACTCGCCGGCCGATGCGATCACCGAGGGTCGCCTTTCGCTCGAGTTGCGTCCCCGTTACACGGACATCTGGGATGCCGGGCTGAACCAGCGCGGACACGCCTGGACGATGCGTTCGATCGTCGGCTGGCAAACCGCCACGTTCGATGACGTTCGCGTGGTGGTCGAGGGCATCCACACCGATGTGGTCGACGCGCACAACCTGAGCGTCGGCTCGTCGCAGTACTACGTC
>DATBCI010000301.1:0-2879 GCA_036270555.1 Burkholderiaceae bacterium | reverse complement strand
CGCCATCCGCTCAAAACCGGGCGGCATTTGCACCACGCGATCACCGTGGCTCATCCACACCTTCAGCATCCCGTGTCCATCGGACGTCTGGAAGTCCTGGATTGCGTCCAGCAGCCGCGTGTGGCCGTGGGCCCGAACCTCAGCGTACCCGAACTCGCGCGTATGCCCGCTCTCCACGCGGCCGCCGAGCTGCTGCGCCATCGTCTGCATCCCATAGCAGATGCCCAGCACCGGAACCCCCAGCGAGAACACCGCGGCCGGAGCCTGCTCGGTGGATTCTTCGTGCGCGGACAGGTGGCTGCCCGACAGGATCACGCCGCGCGGAGCGAACGAGCGTATGAAATCGTCCCCGGCATCGCACGGATGGATCTCGCAATACACGCCTGCGTGACGCACGCGTCGCGCGATCAGCTGCGTGTATTGCGCGCCGAAATCCAGGATCAGGATGCGCTCGTGCGACACCTGTTCGACCCCTTCATTCGACTCGATAATTGGGCGCTTCCTTGGTGATTCGCACGTCGTGCACGTGCGACTCGCGCATCCCGGCGCTCGTGATCTCGATGAATTCAGCGCGGGTGCGCATTTCCTCGATGGTCCGGCAGCCGCAATAGCCCATGCTGGAGCGCACGCCACCCGCCAGCTGGTACAGGATCGTGAGCGCGCTGCCCTTGTACGGCACCATGCCTTCGACGCCCTCGGGGACCAGCTTGTCGGCGTTGGCCTCGTAATCCTGGAAGTAGCGATCGGCGGCTCCCTGCTGCATCGCTCCCAGGCTGCCCATGCCGCGATACGTCTTGAACGAGCGGCCTTCGTACAGGATCGTCTCGCCGGGAGCCTCCTCGGTGCCAGCGAACATCCCACCCATCATCACGCTCCAGGCGCCCGCGGCCAGCGCCTTGGCCACATCGCCCGAATAGCGGACGCCGCCGTCGGCGATGACGGGAATGTCCTGGCCGGCCAGCGCGCGCGCCACGTTGGCGATGGCGGTGATCTGCGGCACGCCGACCCCCGCCACCACCCGCGTGGTGCAGATCGAGCCGGGGCCGATGCCGACTTTGACCGCATCGGCGCCCTGCTCGGCCAGCGCAATGGCCGCCGCGGCGGTGGCGATGTTGCCTCCGACCACATCGGCGTGCGGATAGGTGCGCTTGATCCAGCGCACGCGATCCAGCACCCCTTGCGAGTGACCGTGCGCGGTGTCGACGACGAGCACGTCGACTCCCGCCTTGACCAGCAGGTCGCACCGTTCCTCGTCGGCCTCGGAAACGCCGACGGCTGCCCCTACCCGCAACTTGCCCAACTCGTCCTTGGCCGCATGCGGATGCTCGGTCGCCTTCGTGATGTCCTTGACAGTGATCAGACCCCGCAACTCGAAATCGCCATTGACCACGACCACCCGTTCGAGCCGGTGCCGGTGCATCAGCGATTTGGCTTCTTCCAGGCTCGCGCCCTCGCGGACCGTCACCAGCCGATCGCGCTGGGTCATGATCTCCCGCACCGGCGCGTCCAGCCGTGTTTCGAACCGCAGGTCACGGTTCGTGATGATCCCGATCACCTTGGGTCCTTCGACCACCGGCAGCCCGGAGATCCGGTGCTGGCGGGTCAACTCGATCACATCGCGGACCTTCATGTCCGGGCCGATCGTGATCGGGTCGCGCAGCACCCCGGCTTCGTGGCGCTTGACCTTCAGGACTTCCGCCGCCTGCTGTCGCGCAGAGAGGTTCTTGTGGATGACTCCGAGTCCGCCCTCCTGGGCCAGCGCGATCGCCAGGCGCGAATCGGTGACGGTGTCCATGGCCGCGGACACCAGCGGCAGCTTCAGCTCGATTCGACGGGAAAAGCGGGAGGAAAGGTCGGTCTCCCTCGGAATCACGGCCGTGTAGGCCGGCAGCAGCAATACATCATCGAACGTCAGCGCCTTTTCGATCAAACGCATCGCAGTCCTCGCGCCGCAAAAGTGAATTATACGGGCTCGCCTTCCAGGCCCCGGGCTGCAGGTTCGCAAAGCCCTATTGCACCGGCGTGTTGCTGCGCTGCACCATCCCAATACCAACCCTCATGTGTCTTTCCGATGTTCTGTCGTCAGGCGCTCGGGTACATTGGCTGAGGTGCCGGGCGGCTGCGCCGCCGGCTGAAGTTTTGACCCGACCCGGACGGACCTCCATGAGAAATCCGAAGGCTTGGACTGCCCCGCTTATGCGCCGGATCGGCGTGCTGTTGGTGCTTTTTGGCGCCACCTCGATCGCCTCGGCGCAATGGGCCTGGCGGGACGAACACGGGCGGACAGTTTTCTCCGATCAACCCCCACCGGCGAC
Source organism: Burkholderiaceae bacterium (assembly GCA_036270555.1). GTDB lineage: Bacteria > Pseudomonadota > Gammaproteobacteria > Burkholderiales > Burkholderiaceae_F > VBCK01. The sequence goes on along the minus strand of DATBCI010000301.1, from coordinate 564 downwards.
CACCAGGTCGTCCGATGTGCTGCGCCAGCCCGAGATGGCGCCTGCGAACCCGTCGGCGGCTTCCACGGGCGCCGAGGCACAGGCACCGGCCAGCCCCGTTTCGTCGGCGCCCCCAGCGAGAGCTGCCGCGCCCGAGGCACCTCACCAGCCCACGATGGCTGAGCGCGAGGTGGAGTTCCGCAAGCGAATGAAGGACCGGGCCGACGCCGACAAGAAGGTGGCGGACGCACAAGCCGAGGCCGGCCGCAAAACCGACGACTGCGAGCGGGCGCAGGGGTATTTGAAATCGATCGAGTCCGGCGTCCGGCTGGTTCACACCAACCCGGATGGCAGCCGCGCACTGTTGGACGAGGAACAGCGCGCAGCCGAGGCGCAGCGCACACGCGACCTGATCGCTTCGCGCTGCAACTAGGCGATCAACGAGCCTTCAGCGCGGCGCGCTGCCGCCGCGCTTCCTTCGGATCGATCGTCAGGGGCCGGTAGATCTCGATCTGATCCCCGTCGTGCACGGGGTCGTCCAGGCGGCAACTCTGGCCGAACACACCCACGTAAGGCTCCTGCCCC
>DATBCI010000300.1:0-5330 GCA_036270555.1 Burkholderiaceae bacterium | reverse complement strand
AAAGCGGTTGACGTGGCCGTTGGCCGGGTTTGTCGGAGAGGGTTCCGCCGCAGCCACGTCGCTCCTTGGCACCACACCCCAGCGCTCTCCCGGCATGGGAAGCGTACATGCGGTATCCCGTGGGTACTACCCGCTTGACCCAGACAAAGTGCGTCCAAATGCTCTTTCAGGCAAAAGATGTGCGGACACCCAGCCCCCAGATCCAGGAACCTATCGGAATGGAGTGGCGCGAGGCACCAAACCTTGGGTAAAAACGGGGCGGCCGGGGCGCTTGAGTTTGTCCTGGACCGAAAGCCGCTGAGTTCCGGCAATCCTTCAAGCCGGTTTGAGTCGTGGTTCAGGCCGGTGTCGCATCTGGCGCGGGGTGTGCGCCTGCTTGCTCGCACACAACCCTGAACGGACAGGACGCCGCTTGTCTGCACGGTGTCGGTGGCGTTTGATGTGTTGAAGCGCGCCCGGCTGCTTCGCGAGCATTGCGAGCCTGTTGCGCCGTGTTTTGCGCGGCAAGCATCATCAGGCCGCGGCGGCGAGGTGCGCGTGCTGTCTGCGACAGGTAAGGCATTGCTTTCATGCGCTCCTGAAAATGCGCACCGACACGTAAGACACTGGTTTCATACTCTTGTCATATTTCCCCGAATTGCGGTGTGGAACGCGGTTGACGCTGGATTCATCAATGGGTAAGCTAATTCTAACTTATTAGAGCCCACGCAAAGCAAGGGCCGGCCGCTTGAGGCGGCGCTTTCAAACCAACCTTTTACAAAAGGGAGAACCATGAACACAGCCTTCGAAACCAACGGTGCGTTCAGCTGGACCGAATTGCTGACCAAGGACGTAGCGGCGGCCCGTAAGTTCTACGGACAGCTGCTGGGTTGGGAGTTCCAGGATATGCCGATGCAGGGAGGCGGCACCTATACCGTCATCAGTGTCGGCGGCCAGAAGATCGGCGGCCTCATGCATACGCCGCCCGGAGCTGAAGGCATGCCTTCAACCTGGGGCAGCTACATCACGGTCGACGACGTCGACGCACAGGCAATCGCTGTAAAGAAACTGGGAGGCAAGGTCATCGTGCCACCGACGGATATTCCGAACGTCGGCCGCTTTTGCGCAATCCAGGATCCGCAGGGTGCGACGATTTCTCTGATCACGTACTCTGTGCCGGCATAGGGATAACAGATCGCCCAGAGCGGAGGGATTCTTCGTGAGCTCGACCGGCCCTGCTCCGCGTCACGAAAGTCCCGCGGGCGCGATCTCGGGGTCAGGACCGGCGAGCTTTGCGGCCCGCTACCTCAACGTCTACCGGCTTGCAGCCTATGTGCTCATTTTGAACACGATCGGGCACACACTGGGCGCGCTTGTCCAAACTCCCCAGTTCGGTCCCGAGAGCGACACGGTCGTGTCGATGATGAAGGCGGTGCATCTGGACGCCGGGGGTGCGGTCTGCACGTGGTACGGGTTCTACCTCGGATTCGGAAGCATTGCCTCCGTGTTTCTCCTGCTCTTAGCCTTCCTCGCGTGGGACCTGGGCGGCAAGACAGCCTCCGAGCGCAGGGCTTGTGCACCGCTCGCCTGGGCCCTGTTCCTGGCATCTGCGGGCAACGCCGTCATCACCTGGCTGCTCTTCTTCCCGGTAGCGCAAATCTTCGCAACCTTGGTCGCGGTTCTGCTGGGGGTCGGATGCATGCGGGATTGGAAGGCAGGCCGGGTGTGATCTGGGCGGCGGCCCGAACGGCCGATTCGCTCTGCGCTACAAGTCTCCGCGCGCTCCCGCGACCATGATCTCGCGCAGGGTCGCGGTGACGCGCTGAGCGCTTTCGCGCGCTGAAGCGGGCAGCGCCTGCATGACGGTTTCGTCGATCAGCATCGCGATCAGCCATATCCTGTGCTGGTCGTCTTCGAGAGCGCCGATGCGGCACGGCATGTAAGCGAGCATCGATGGATCCGCCTCGATCATCTTCTGCGCGACCAGCCCATCGCAGAAGCTCAATATCTCGATTCGACGCGATGGCCTGCCGCCGAGCGTCTCGATCTCCTTGCCCAGCTGGTTGAGCCCCACGTACTTCAGATTGCGCTGGTTGGCGCGCAGTCGCATCGATTCGACCGCATCATCGAACGACACCCCTTCCCTCACCTGGATGCGCGCGATTCGCACCGGCGCGGACGTGAAGGTCAGGGCGTCCGCGCCCTTCCCCGCCGGCTGGCCGACACCAGGCACCGGCACAGCGCAGAGCAGCGTCAATGCCAGCAACGCGGCGCGGCCGGTCCCGGCGGTCGATATCCAGCTCATGACTCACCTCCTGATGTCCTGCCAAGGCCCCGGTCCTTGCCGACGCCCTTGAGTACTGGCGTGTTCGGTCGCAACGCGGGCACGGTCTTGCGCGCCAGCAGGTAGCGGGCAACCACGTCCCACACCGGCTCGCCGCCGGCCTGCAGCGTTTGCTCCGATACCGGCGCCCAGCCGGCCACCTTGTAGAGCCGCTCGGCTTGCAGCGGCTTGCCGCGCAGCTCCAGGTCGCCGATTCGAGCGCCCATGCGCGCCGCCGGCGTACAGCTGTACCGCAAGCCGCCGACCCGCACCATGTCGCCGCCCTGCTGGTAATACGGATCGGGATTGAACAGGTTGTCGCAGACGTCTTCCAGCACCGCCTTGATCCGCGCGCCACTCATCATCGTCACGGTCACGATGGGATACGTGATCGCGGTCTGCTGCATCAGCGCCTCCATCGTGATCGTTTCTCCGGGTAGCAAGGCGGTCCCCCACCGGAACCCGGGCGACAACGCGATCTCGGCACCGCGTTCGGCCATCAGCGCCTCGACGATCAACTGGTCGAAGCTGCCATTGAAATTGCCACGCCGATACAGCAACGCCTCGGTCGTGGCCAGAGGCTGCCGCAGCCGTGCCAGGTGCGGCTCTCTCAGACGGGCGATCAGCGATTGCATCGCCGGATCGGGCGGCAGCAGGCCGGCGAACACCGGAAGCAGCCGGTAGCGATAGTCCACCACCCGGCCGCCCCGCACTTCGAGATCCAGCACGCCCAGGAATTTACCGTTGCAACCCGCGTTGGTCACCACCGTGGAGCCGCCGGCGTTGGCGACAAGCACCGGCCGTGCAACGGCATCGTGCGTATGCCCGCCCAGAATGGCATCGATGCCGCGCACGCGTGAGGCGAGCTTCAGGTCGACGTCCATGCCGTTGTGCGACAGCAGAATGACCGCCTGAGCGCCCTTCTCACGCGCGGCGCCGACCTGTGCCTGCAGGGATTTCTCCTGTATCCCGAAGCTCCATTGCTGCACGAAGGTGCGCGGGTGGGCAATCGGGGTATACGGATATGCCTGCCCGATCACGGCGATGGGCACCTTGCCCACCTCGCGCAACACGTACGGCTTGAAGACCGGCTCGTCGAAATCCGCGGTGCGCACGTTTTGCGCCACGATATCGATGCGGCCCTTGAAGTCGCCCTCCTCGACCTGACGGACGCGATCGGCCCCGTAGGTGAACTCCCAATGCAGCGTCATCACATCGATGCCCAGCAGGCGTGCGGCCTCGACCATGTCCTGCCCGCGGGTCCACAAGGAAGGTCCCGTGCCTTGCCATGTGTCGCCGCCGTCGAGAAGCAAACATCCGGGTCTGACGGCGCGCAGGCGTGCCACCAGCGTGGCCAGTTGTGCGAAACCACCCATGCGGCCATACAGACGGGCGGCTCGCACGAAATCGAGGCTGGTCAGTGCATAGGCTTCGCGGCTGCCCGGCGCAATCCCATAGCGGGCCAGCACGGCGGCGCCCACCTCGTGTGGGGGATGTCCAGCCGCCGCCCCAACGCCCAGGTTGACCGAAGGCTCCCGGTACACCATGGGCTCGAGTTGAGCATGGCAGTCGGTCAGGTGCAGCAAGCCGACGTTGCCGAACGGCGGCAGGTCGTAGTAGGCCCCGGCAGCCTGTTCAGCGGCTGCGACCTCATCGTGCAGCGCCAAGCCGCCGGCGGCGGCGACCGCCAGCGCCTGGATGAATTCGCGCCGTTGCATCGCTGGAACGCCAGGGCCGGCGCTGGCGACTCAGGACACCCAGTCAACGCGCACCGCGTCGGCCCCCATCGGCTGCGAGGTCACGGACGGTTGACAGGCGAATCAGGATCCAGCAGCAAGGCAACCAGATCCTTGATCTGCTGCTCGCTCAGTGCGTGCGAGAAACCGAAACGCGGCATGTAGGAGCACACGTTGTAGGCCTTGGCGTTGTAGATATGCCCGTATACATAGCGCTGCATGGACAGCGAATTGCCTCGCTTGCGCCCGAGCTGCAGAAGGCCCGGTCCGATCGTGCCAAAGGCGATCTCCTGGGGTGAAATCTGGTGGCAGCCGTAACATCCGCCACCCGTGGCTGCGCCCGGCAGATCCGCCCATGTCATGCCGCGGCCGTCCTGCGCCACCTTCTCGCCTGCCCGCCAATCGCCCAGGAAGTGGCCGTCGGCGGGCCAGCGGATCAATGCCTGCTGCTCCTGTTGCAGCGCTTCCCGTTGAGCGGGTTGCGGCCGATCACGGGTCTCGGTGCAGATCCTCTGGACCGGGTCCTGCTCCAGGCGGTCCAGGCCGGCACCGCCGCGCGCCCGGAAATCCTGCTGCAGCAGTTGCTTGAAGCGAGCGTCGAGCGCCGTATCAGCAGCATTCAGCGCGGCCGGTGCAAGGCCACTGCCACCGACCATCAGCGCCAGCGTCGCTGCGCGTGCCGCTTTGCGCCGATCGCGACTCATCGCTTGATGCCGGGACCGCTGTAGACGGCGCCGTTGGCGTTGGCGGCGATGAACATCGTCAGGGCAATGGTGGCGTCCGATGCGTACACCGGTTGCGGAAAGCGTTGCTGGCGGAAGCAGTCGTTCAAGCGCCATTGAAACGAGCGGAACAGACCCTGCGACACGCGGTACGCCGGCCACCTGGTGTAGGCGCGCTGAGCGCCCGCGGTCGTAGCCAGGTTCGGCAGCTCTTGCAGCCGGATACGGCTGCCGTCGGACGAATGGCAGCTGGCACACGAAAAATCGTAGGGGCCGGCGCGATAGAAAAACAATCGCTCGCCCAACTCATACGCTTCCTTTTCCTTGGCCTCGTTCAGCGGCACATGCATCGTGGTGCCGCGCGACTGGCCCGCCACGTACGCCACCAGCGCCTCGATGTCCGAATGGGTGGCGTCGGTCGAGAACGGCTTGGCGACGATCTCGGCTTCCGGTATTGCCTGCAGCGCCGTCATGCAGGTGATCAGCCGTGACTCCAGGTCCTGCACGCGCCCGGTGTCCGCGAACAGCCGCGGCAACTCGGCATAAGCGCCCTTCACGACTCCCGGTCCC
>DATBCI010000299.1:0-2816 GCA_036270555.1 Burkholderiaceae bacterium | reverse complement strand
CACTTCCTTTTCCTCGAAGCGGCGGCCGATCAGGCGCTTGACCGCAAACAAGGTGTTCCTCGGGTTGGTGACGGCCTGCCGTTTGGCCGGCGCGCCCACCAGGATTTCGTCGTTGTCCATGTACGCAACGACCGAGGGCGTGGTGCGAGCCCCCTCCGAATTCTCGATGATCTTGACCTGTCCGCCTTCGGAGATGGCGACGCATGAGTTGGTCGTTCCCAGGTCGATTCCGATGATCTTGCTCATCTGCCTATCCTCAGTTCAGTGTGCAGCACGCCTCAATGTTTTCCCGCGACCTTAACTGGAGTTGAGCCGCCTTGTTTCAAGTGCCTTGGGTCACGATGACCAGTGCCGGTCGCAAGACGCGATCGGAGATCATCCAGCCCTTCTGCAGCACCTGGACCACCTGGTTGGGGGCCGCCGGGGCGCCGCCCTGGCCGGGTGGAACCGTCGAAATGGCCTGGTGCCGATGCGGATCGAACTTCTCGCCGGCCGGATTGATCTCGGTCAGCCGGACCTTCTCAAAGGCAGCCCGCAGCTGGCGCAGCGTGATCTGAACTCCTTCGCGCATCTTTACGGGGTCCGTCGCGTCCGAGTCAAGTGCGCGCTCCAGGCTGTCGGCCACAGGCAGCAGGGCCTCGGCAAACGCCTCGGTCGCGTACTTTTGCACCTTCGCGATCTCCTCCGCCGAACGCCGACGAACGTTCTCCACGTCGGCTCGCGCCCGCAGGTACAGGTCGTAGTTGTCCGCCGCCTTGCGGCGTGCCGCCTCCAGCTCAGCCTGCAGGCCTGTCGCCGCCTCTGGCGCCGACCCGTCGTTGGCCGCCTCCGGCGCGGGTCCCTGAGGTCCGGTTTCCGGCTCCAAGGTCTCGCCTCCGCTAATCCAAATAGTCGAAACTAAACCAATTCCCTGGATGTTGGGGATCGCGTACGGGATTTCAAGCCCGCGACCGAAGCAATTTCCCGCTATCCCACACCACAATCGGTTACACCCGGGGTAGGGGTTCGGGTCGGCCGGGACGACGATGCCGGCGTTAAACGAGCAGAATTAACCTACCTGTTTTGCTGGAGGAACCTCGTATGAACGGAATTCAGCCAACGGCGAAGAAGCTGCACCCGCTGGTGGCCGCGGCCGCGTTCGCGGTCATCGTCGTCAGCGTGTTAGGCGCCATTGTATTGATCACGGACCAGGTTGCGGCTCATAAAGGCCAGGACGCACCGGTGCTCGCGGCCAACGACACGGCCGCCGCTGCGCCGGCGGCGGCCGCCGAGGCCGCCGCCCCGGACACGACGGCTGTGCCCGAGAAGCCGATCGCTCCATTGCACCCGGCGCACAAAGCGACGCCGAAGCCGCCCGCTCCGGCAGCCGATGCCTACGGCGCACCCCCGCCTCCGGCGCCCGCCGCGGCGGCGCCGCCACCCCCGGTCGCGATGGCTGCACCGCCTCCGGTGTGCAACGACTGCGGCATCGTAGCTGCGGTCAGACCCGTGAAAACTCAAGGCCAGGGATCGGGAGTCGGTGCGGTGGCCGGCGGCGCTGTCGGCGGACTGGTCGGCAACCAGTTCGGCCATGGCGGCGGCAAGACCGCGATGACGGTGCTGGGCGTGCTCGGCGGCGCGCTGGGCGGCAACCAGGTCGAGAAGGAAGTCAAATCGACCACCCACTGGTACGTTGACGTGCGCCTGGACAACGGTCAGCTGCAGACCGTGTCCGTGCCCGGCAACCCCGGCGCTGTCGTCGGAACGCGGGTCAGGATCCAGAACGGCCAACTGATCCGGGAAGCGCCACCGCAATCGTGACCGTCGGAGGCGCAGATAGCTCGAGCTAACGCGGCGCGCCCATTGCGATCGCGAACTCGGCGCTTTGCTGCGCCTCCCGCGACTGGACTTCCTGCTGGCTGGCGTCGACCGGCCAGCCGCCCGTATTGCGCTCGACCAGGTCTGCCAGGGTGCGGATGAATCGCGCGCTGTCGTTCAGGCACCGGATGTACCGAAGCTGGTGGCCGCCCGCGGCCCTGAACTGCGCCTGACCCTCGATCACGATCTCCTCGAGCGTCTCCAGGCAGTCCGCTACGAACCCCGGGCAAATCACGTCGACGCGGCGCGCGCCCCCGCGCGCCAGCGACTGCAGCGTGCCGACGGTGGATGGCTCGAGCCAGCGGGCCCGGCCGAAGCGCGACTGGAAGCTGACCCGGTAAGCCGACAAGTCCAGCCCCAACGACTGCGCCAGCAGGCGCGCCGTCTTCTGGCATTGGCAGTGGTAGGGATCGCCCAGTTCCAGATTGCGCCGCGGCAGGCCGTGAAAGCTCATCAACAGGCAGTCGCCCCGGCCGAACTCCTTCCAGTGGTCGACCACGGTGGCGTTGAGCGCGTCGATGTAGCCGGGATCGTCGGCGAAGTGCTTGATCCAGCGGATCTCGGGCACGTCGCGCAGCCGGCCGGCCAGCCGGTTCACGCCGTCGATCGCCGACGCGGTCGTGGTCGCCGAGTACTGCGGATACATCGGCAGCATCAGCATCCGCGTGACATGGCGCGCACGCAACGGCGCCAGCGCCGCCTCGATCGAAGGCTGTCCGTACCGCATGGCCAGTGCGACGTCGACGTCGAGGCCGCGCAGCGCCAGCTCGGCGCCCAGTGCCGCGGCCTGCCGCCGCGAGCCCACCAGCAGGGGGGAGCCCTCGGCCGTCCACACGGCCGCGTACTTGGCCGCCGATTGGCGCGGCCGCAGTGCCAGCACCGGACCGTTCAGGATCGGCCACCAGAGCCAGCGTGGCAGCTCGACCACGCGCGGATCGGACAGGAATTCGCGCAGGTAG
>DATBCI010000298.1:0-2946 GCA_036270555.1 Burkholderiaceae bacterium | reverse complement strand
AGCGCCTTGGCCGACACTGCGTCCGAGGTCCAGGAGCTGCGACAGGAGATCCAGTCGATCCGCGCCGAATACGAGGCGCGGCTGAAAGCGCTCGAGCAGCGCCTGCAGGCCGCGGAAGCAGCGGCCGCAGCGCCCGCCCCGAGCGCGCCAAGTCCGCCGCCGGTTGCGGCGGCCTCACCCGGCGGTGGAGCCAACGCCTTCAACCCGGCGGTCTCCCTGATCCTGTCGGGCCTGTATACGCGAACGTCGCAGGACCCGGCCAACTACGCAATCACGGGCGTGCAGTTGCCCAGCAACGTGTCGATCGGTCCCGGCACGCGCGGATTCAGTCTCTCGGAGTCCGAGTTGGGGCTGTATGCCAGCGTCGATCCCTGGTTTCGAGGTGCGGCCAACATCGCGATCGAGGCCGACAACAGCGTCTCGGTCGAAGAGGCTTACTTCCAGACCACCCAGCTCGGCCACGGCTTTTCGCTGAAGGCGGGTCGCTTTTTCTCCAGCATCGGGTATCTGAACCCGCAGCACAGCCATACGTGGGATTTCGTCGACAACCCGCTTGCCTATCAGGCTTTTCTCGATACGCAGTACGGGGACGATGGCGTGCAACTGACCTGGATCGCGCCGACCGAGCAGTACATCGAACTGAACGCCGAGCTGGGCCGGGGCCGCAGTTTTCCGGGCAGCGATACCGGACGTAACGGCCCGGGCATGGTCGCCTTGATCGCGCACACCGGCGGCGACGTCGGCGACAGCAGCAGCTGGCGTGCCGGAGTGTCGATGCTGGACGCAAAGGCCGACGACCAGAGCGTCGTCGCAACCAACACCGCGGGCAGCACGGTGAGCAACGCCTTCAGCGGCAGCACCCGCGTCTGGGTTGCCGATGGGATCTGGAAATGGGCGCCGCACGGCAACGCCGTGACCACCAACTTCAAGGTGCAAGGCGAATACCTGCTCAGCACGCGGCGCGGCACATTGGCGTATGACGTCTCCGGCATCGACCGGCCCGGCGCCTACCGGGCGGTCCAGTCCGGCTGGTACCTGCAGGGCGTGTACCAGCCGATGCGGTACTGGCGCGTTGGCCTGCGGACCGACCAGGTCGACCCCGGCACGCCCGATTACGGGCTGAACAACGCTTTTTTGCCGAACATCGATTACCGGCCTCGCAAGAACTCGCTGATGATCGACTACAGCCCGAGCGAGTTCTCCCGCATCCGCCTGCAGTTCGCACACGACAGCGCTCACGAGAACTTCCAGGACAACCAGCTCTCCATGCAATACCAGATGAGTTTGGGTGCGCACGGCGCACACACCTTCTGACACCTCACCGACCCCCTGGAAGCAGCCCGATGAAACGCACATGCTTGACCGCCCTGGCCGTGATGACGCTGGCACTGCCGGCATGGCCGGCGTACGGCGCACTCCGTATCTTCGCCTGCGAGCCGGAGTGGGGCGCGCTGGCGCAGGCCCTGGCCGGCGACCTGGTCGATGTGACCGTCGCCACCAGTGCGCTGCAGGACCCTCACCAGATCCAGGCCAAGCCCAGCCTGATCGCCCGCACCCGCGGCGCAGACCTGGTGGTGTGCACCGGCGCGGAACTGGAAATCGGCTGGCTGCCAGTCCTGCTGCAGCAGTCCGGCAACGACAAGGTTCAGCCCGGCCAACCCGGCAATTTCGCCGCAGCCGATTACGTTCGCAAGCTGGAGGTGCCGACGCTGCTCGATCGGTCCCAGGGCGACGTGCATGCGGCCGGCAATCCACACATCCAGACCGACCCGCGCAACATCGCGCTCGTGGCCGTGGCGCTGAGCGCCCGCCTGCAACAGGTCGATCCGGCGCGCGCGACGCAATACGCCCAGCGGGAGGCCGACTTCATGTCGCGATGGCGCGAGGCAATCGCCCGCTGGACCGCGCAGGGGGCGCCGCTCAAGGGCGCGCCGGTGGTGTCCCAGCACAAGGCCTTTGCGTACCTGTACGACTGGCTCGGCATGAAGGAAGTTGCGGTACTCGAGCCCAAGCCGGGCGTGGAGCCCAGCGCGTCCCATTTGGAGGAGGTGCTGGCGACGCTGAAGGGAACGCCGGTACGCATGGTGCTGTACGCCGCCTATCTGGACCCGCGGCCGTCCGAGTGGCTCAGCAGCCACGCCGGGATTCCGGCCGTCAAGCTGCCCTTCACGGTCGGCGGCACCGATGGGGCGAAGGACCTGTACGGCCTGTTTGACGACACGTTGGCGCGACTGCTGGCCGCCGAGGCGAAAAAATGAACTGGAGCGCACTCGACTGGGGGATTCTCGGCCCGGCGATGATCGCCGGCGTGCTCGTGCTCGCGACCCACGTGCCGTTGGGTACTCAGGTGCTGGACCGCGGCATCGTCTTCATCGACCTGGCGATCGCGCAGATTGCGGGGCTGGGCGTCATCGCGGCCGATGCGCTCGGTGTACCCGAGGGCGGCATCGAGGTGCAAGTGGCCGCGTTGTGCGCAGCGCAGCTCGGCGCGCTGCTGCTGACCTGGTCTGAGCGGCGCATGCCCCAACAGCAGGAGGCGCTGATCGGCGTGATGTTCATCCTGGCGGCGTGCGCCGGCATCCTGCTGCTCGCCAGCAATCCGCATGGAGGCGAGCACCTTCAGAATTTGCTGGTAGGGCAGATCCTATGGGTGAATACGCACCAGCTGCTCTGGCTTGCGGTCGTCACCGTGCCTCTGGTTGTTGCGCTGCGGCTGGGCTGGGTGCAGCGGTTTGGCCGCTTCGGCTTCTACGGCGCCTTCGCGCTCGCGATCACGGCTTCGGTGCAACTGGTGGGTGTCTACCTGGTCTTTTCCAGCCTGATCATTCCCGCCCTTGCAACCCGTGTGCATCGCGGGCCGAGACGAATGATGATCGGCTACGGCCTTGGGACGGCCGGTTACGCGCTTGGGCTGGCGCTGTCAGCGCTGTTCGACCTGCCTTCGGG
>DATBCI010000297.1:0-4192 GCA_036270555.1 Burkholderiaceae bacterium | reverse complement strand
TGCAAACGCGCGCTGCACCCAGCGTGAAGCATCCGAAGGCTCCAGCTCCAGATAGCTGCGCGACCAGCTCGGATGCGCGTGCAGGATCCAGCTCTCGACGGCGCCGCGCAGCGGCGCCCGCGCCGGCTTGCTGCTTTCGCGGGCAGCCCACCCGAGGATGGGATCGTCGCTGACGAAGGCGGCATCGAAATCGATGCCGCTGGGACGGCCCAAGGCCAGCATGACCGCCCAACAGGAATCCCAGGACAGCGTCGCCGCGCGCTGCGCCAGTTCGGAGCGGCCACCCAGCAAGCCGGATGCGATCGCCGATGGGACCGCGAGCACGACCCGGTCGAACAGGGTTTTGTCCAGCTCGGCATCCTGTTGCCCGAGCAAGGCCCAGCCGCCGGCGCGGCGCTCGATGCGGGCCACCTCCGACCCCAGTCGCACGTCCAGGCCGCGCGCCATGTGGCTCGCCACCGCATGCATGTTCGGCACGCCGACAAAGCGGGCCACCGACCCGACTTCTTCACCCTGGCCACGTGCATCCAGCACGACTGTGCGCGCCGACCAGCGTGCGACGATACCGGCCGATTGCCAGCCGCGCACCACCGGTTCGAAGCGGTGATCCTGGGTGGTGAAGTACTGGACCCCGTGGTCAAACGACAGCGTATCCAGTCGTCGGGTTGCCAGACGGCCTCCCGCATGGGTCTCCTGTTCGAACACACGGACCAGGAATCCGTGCTCGCCCAGCGCGCGGGCGCAGGCCAGACCCGCCACGCCCGCTCCGACGACTGCGACGCGCCCGGCGCGGGCGCCCGCCTTGCTTGGGTGAGCTTCGGCGGACTCACCCGCCGTGGCTTCAGCCGCGTCCGCGCCTGACCCGGAAGAAGCCGCGTCGCCTGGCTGCGCCGATCCCGACATCAGCCGCTAACGCTCTCCTGCTCCGGCCAATCCCGAATGTAGGCCTTCAGCATCTGGTTCTCCAGGCCTTGCTCGTCCAGAACGGCCTTGGCCACGTCGTAAAACGAGATCACCCCGGCCAGAGTCGCGCCATCGAGCACCGGCAGATAGCGCACGTGGCTCTCCAGCATCAGGCGCCGGACTTCATTGACATCCGTTTCGGGCGAGACGGTCCGCGGGGTGCGATCCATCGCGGACTGGATGGTTCCGTCGCCGATTTTCCCACCGTTCTCATGGAGCGTGTTGATGATTTCGCGAAACGTCAGAATTCCGACGAGGTGTCCGTGCTCCATCACGACCACCGAACCGATGTCGTGTTGAGCCATCGTTTGCACCGCTGCCCACAGTGTGCGGTCCGGCCCCAGCGTGTACAGCGTGTTGCCTTTGACTCTCAGTATGTCGCTGACTCTCATCAGAATGCCCTCCGCGACGGACCCTCGAACCGACCGCTTCCGCCCGACGCGGACTCGACCCACGTGCCACAGCATCCCGATCGACGCGGCCCGCCCGAGGTGAGCCGATGCTAGACCAACCGGGGCCTTGCGTGAACCGTCGGGCCGCCCCGTGTTTCAGTCGGCGGGTCGGCGCTGGCGCTGCTGCACTGCAAAGTCGGCTGCCTGGAAAAGAAGCGGGAACGCTATCGCGATTGGCGTCAGTGACCCGCGCGCCAAGCCGGCATAATTGTCACTTCGGGAGTTGGATTCTCGAATTGCGCAGGGTCCGAATCCACGCGCTCGACTTGGCGATTCTCACCTATGGATGCTCGCGCAGACTTGTATGCCCCGATCGAGCCGTACGACAGCGGCATGCTGGCCCTGGACGACATCCACACGATGTACTGGGAGGTCAGCGGAAACCCCAGAGGCATTCCGATCGTGTTCCTGCATGGCGGCCCGGGCGGAGGCTGCTCGCCGGAGCACCGTCGTTTCTTTGACCCGGATTTCTTCAGGATCGTGCTGTACGACCAGCGCGGGGCTGGCGCATCCTCGCCGATCGGCGAGATCGCCGGCAATACGACCCAGCACCTGATACAGGACCTGGAGTGCCTGCGCGAATACCTGGGCATCCGGCAATGGCTGCTGTTCGGTGGGTCCTGGGGCAGCACGCTGGCGTTGGCCTATGGCCAGACGGTGCCGCAGCGCTGCCTGGGATTCATCCTGCGCGGGGTATTTCTCGGCCGTCCCAGTGAAGTGGAATGGTTCTTCAGCGGCCCGCGCCATATCTACCCTGAAGCGTGGCGCCGTTTCGTCGAGATGCTGCCCGAACGCGAGCGAGGTGACGTGCTGCGTGGCTATGTGCGCCGCCTGTTCGACCCCGACCCGCGCGTGCATCTGCCGTTTGCACGAGCCTGGAGCGAATACGAGGGCAGCTGCTCGACACTGGTTCCGAATCCGGACCTGATCCGCCAGTTCTCGGACGATGCACTGGCGCTGGCGCGACTCGAGGCCCACTTCTTTGCTCACGACTGCTTCCTGGCGCCGAACCAGCTGCTGTCGAACATGTACCGAATCCGCCATCTGCCAGCTTCAATCATCCACGCCCGGTACGACATGGTCTGTCCGATCGTCAGCGCGGATGACCTGGCGCGCGCGTGGGCCGGCTGCCGCTATATCGTCGTACCCGAGGCCGGCCACTCGGTCTGGGAGCCGGCGGTGCGTGGCGCTGTCGTCAGTGAAGTCGAACAGTTCAAACGCCGCCTGTCCAAGCAGGCAGCACCGGCTACTCCGACTCGACGCTCGCAGCGCGCGTCTTGACCTGGCGCGATCCACCGCAATTTCGCAGCACTGCATTGGCTCTGGCGGTGGTGTTGGCGTGCGCGCTGACCTGGAGCGTGCTGCCGGCCATTTTGTTGTCGGCGCCGCACGGCGACAACGTCGAACAGCTGAATTGGTCGCAAGCGTTCGAATGGGGCTATTTCAAGCATCCGCCGCTGCCGACGTGGCTGCTGCGGGCTGCAATCGGCGTTTTTGGGGCGAGCGCGGCACTGACCTACGCGCTGGCGATGGCCTGCGTGGCGGTCGCGTTGATGCTCCTGTGGCTGTGCGCGCGGCAGGTGATGCCCGCGCGCGAGGCGCTGGTCGCGCTGCTGGTGTCGAGCGCGAACTACTACCTGATGGGGCGTGGCTCGTTCCTGAACCACAACACGGTGATGTTGCCCTTCGTCGCGCTCAGCGCCTGGTCCGTGTTGCGCATCGTGCGCGGCGCGGGTTGGCCGATGTGGTTGCTGCTGGGGCTGGCCCAGGCGCTGGGCTTGCTCACCAAATACCAGATGGGTCTGATCATCCTGGCCAACGCAGCTGCACTGCTGGCGGCCGGGGTACACCGCCAGCCGCGCTTTGGTGCGCACCTGATCCTGGCGAGCGTGGCGACCCTGGTGCCGTTGATTCCTCATGCCTTGTGGCTGGCCGATCATCACTTCACCACGTTCGAGTACGCCGGCCACAGCCTGCTCGCCGGCCTGGACGCGCTCCACCGCTTGTCCGCCTGCGCAAGCTTTCTGGCGCAGCAAGTTGCCCGCCTGGCGCCCGCGCTGGTGGCTCTGCTGCTGTTGATCATTTTCTCGCGCCAACGCTCTCCCCCGGTTCCACTGCCGCACCCGCCTGCGCCGCGTTCACGGCTTCGGCAGGCCAGCGCGGCAGAGGCGACGACTTGCACCACAGCAGAACGTCTCACCGCGCAGGGCGACGCGGCCAACGCCCTGGCGGCGATGCGGGCGCTCAGCGTGCTCGCGTTGCTGCCGCTTGCCGGCATCGTCGTGCTGGTGCTGATCGCCGGGGTGGCTCCGCAAAATCACTGGGGATCGAGCGCGACGCTGCTGATCCCACTGCTGTGGGTCAGCCGTCTGCGCAGCACGGCACGTCAATCGATCGTCGTGGCCTGCATGGCCACAGCCCTGTGTCACGCGGTGGCGATTGTCTGGAACCTGGCGGTCTGGAAATTCGATCCTGGCCCTCATCATCGCTTCGCAGCGCGGCCGCTGGCGGCGCTGGCGCAACAGCACTGGTCATCGCGCGAAAGCGGCCCGATCCGGCTGGTCATCGGACCGGATTGGGAGGCCGGGTCGATTGCACTGTACCTGCCCGGACACCCGGCGGTGCTCCCGGACGCCGACTGGCGCCAGGCTCCGTGGATCGATCGGGACCTGCTATCCCGCTGCGGGGCACTGCTGATCGCACGCACGAATGCTCCGCTGCAGCAGCAGCTCTCACTTCCTGAAGTTGCTAAGGCAAGCGAACTGACGATCCTTAAG
>DATBCI010000296.1:0-9386 GCA_036270555.1 Burkholderiaceae bacterium | reverse complement strand
GCCTTCCGCGTTGTTGGTGACCCAGAGCGTCTTCAGGTCCCATGCCGGAACGATGTGCTGGGGATTGGTGCCGACCTTGAAGCGGTCGATCACCTTGCGGGTCGACGGGTCGATCACGGACACATCGTTGGATCGCAGGTTGGGCACGTAGACGCGCGGCAGCGCGCCGGCCACCGACGGGTTCAGGTTGCCCGCCCTGGCCTCGGAATACAGATTGCCCGGATTCAGCACCGGGGGCATGCCGGGCACGACGTCCACACCAGGCGCGGGCGTCTGCGCAGGCGCGGGCGTCTGCGCCTGCAGCGCCAGCGAGCAGACGCACAGCGCGCTGGCGGCGGTGAGGCCTCGGAAGGTGTTGTGCATCATCGGTCGATGTCGGTCAATGAGGGCGAGCGGCCACGCTGGCACGGATCTCAGTCACGGTTTGAGAAACGATCTGATCGACACCGAGCTGGCCGAGCGAGGCACTGGCGCGGCGCGGGTCGCCCCCGTACACGCCCTGCGCCGGCCCAAGAGCCACGCCCGGTTTGAGCAAATCGGTTCGCACGGCGCCCGGGTCGATGGCGAGCATCAGTGAGGTGTCGGCCAGCGCGGCATGGGTGCCGATCTCGTCGTTGCGGTAGCCTCGCTCGCGCAACAGCGCGGCAAAGCCGTCCTCGCTGGCTCGATAGTATTCGGAAGACACGTGCACGCGGGTGTGGGAAGCGGCCCACTCGCGGTTCAGCCGGTCCGCGACCGGCTTGAAGTCGTGCTGATAGCCGCCATGGTCGCCCAGCAGCACGATGTCCCGGAAGCCGTGTACCTTCAGGCTGCGCGCGGCGTACTCGACGGTGCGCTCGAACACGTCGTCCGGGATCGAGATCGTTCCAGCAAACCGCATGTGCGAAGAGGGCGGATCGATGCCTCCCTCGGGCACGTAGGCGATCACGGGGGCGACGATCGCGTTGCCGAGCGACTGCGCAATCTTGCCGGCGAGGAATCGCACCCGTTCATTGTGCTTTCCAAGGACGATCGCTGGCCCGCTCTGCTCGGTGCCCCCGATCGGGATGATCACGGTGGTGTTGCCGCGGTCGATCGCGGCCCGCAGCTCGGTCCAGGTCAGCTCCTCCAGGTAGACGGAAGCGGGAGCCTGAGCGTGTGCGGCCAGTGCCAGCGTGGCCAGGCACGCCGCGCAGCATCCAGTTTGCCGGATCATCGTTGCAGGTTCGACTTGCGGATCGCGGAAAGCTTCGTACGATACGCGAATGTCCAGTGACTTTTCCGAGCGGTTCCATGCGACCTACCGTCTGCGCGCTAACGCCCGCGACGTCCAGGCGCGCGCGCAGGCCCTCGCGCTCGAGCAGAGCATCGAGATGCCGCTGGAGGCCGTCACGCAGGCGGCGGTACGCGATCGGGTCGTGGCGCGTGTCGAGTCGATCGAGCCCGTCGCCAGCCCCGCATCCGCAGACGGCTTCGAGGTGAAGCTGTCCCTGGCGACGCGCACCACCGGGCTGGAAGCGGGGCAATTGTTGAACATGCTGTTCGGGAACTGTTCGCTGCAGCCCGATGTCGAACTGGTGGAATTCGAACCGAGCGCCGAGCTGCTGCAAGCCATGCCGGGGCCGCGCTTCGGCGTCGATGGGTGGCGCCGCGCCGTGGGACTGGATCGAGGGCAGCCGCGGGCGCTCACCTGCACGGCGCTGAAGCCGCAGGGGCTGCCGCCACAGGGATTGGCTGAGCTGGCGCGGACGTTTGCGCTGGCTGGAATCGATGTGATCAAGGACGACCACGGGATCGCCGACCAGGCCGATGCACCCTTCGCCCAGCGCGTGGCCGCGGTGCAGCGGGCGATCGTGCAGGCGGCCGGCGAGCGCGGGTCGTCCACTCGGTCGCTGTATGCGCCGACGCTGTCGGGTGGACCGCGGCGCCTGCGCGAGCAGTTGCGGATCGCCCGCGAGGAGGGCGTCGGCGCGGTGCTGGTCTGCCCGATGCTGTGCGGCGTTCCGACGCTGGTGGAACTGGTGCGCGAGGAGGCAGGTGTCCCGATCCTGGCGCACCCGGCCTTTGCGGGAAACGCGCGGGTTGCACCGGCCCTGCTGCTGGGGCGAATGTTCAGGATGTTCGGTGCTGACGCAACGATCTTCCCCAACTTCGGCGGGCGCTTTTCCTACGACCGCGCCACTTGCCGCGCGATCGCGCAACGCGCGCGCGAGCCCCTGGGGAACTTTGCGCCGAGTTTGCCGGTGCCGGCCGGTGGAATGCGAACGGAGCGGGTGGGCGAAATGATCGAGGAATTCGGCACGGACGTGATGCTGTTGATTGGCGGCCACCTGCTGGCCGGTGCCGCGACCGCCGGCGATTCGGTGCTGGCACGGGCCACTGCGTTCGTGAGACAGGTTCACGCGGCGCCGCCGCCGTCGCGGGCGGCGGGCAGGGCGGTATGAGCGAGCCGGTGGTACGCAAGGCCGCTGCGCCCGGCCGCTGGGCCGGTGTGGAGCTGTTGCACTACAAGCGGGAAGGCGAGGCACCGTTTGAAGGCGTCACGCGCCAGGTCCTGTTCGAGGATGCGGGCGGCGCGCAGTGGCGCTACTTCGAAGTGGCCCCCGGGGGGCACACGACGCTGGAGCGCCACGTGCACACGCACGCGGTGATGGTGCTGCACGGCGGCGGGAGCTGCCTGGTCGGCGACCGGATCTATTCGCTCGGCGAGCGCGACCTGGTGTGTGTGCCGCCGCTGGCGTGGCACCAATTCCGGGCGCGCGAGCAGCAGCCGCTGGGGTTCCTGTGCCTGGTGCGCCGGGAGCGGGACCGCCCTCAGCTGCCGTCGGATGAGCAGATGGCCGAATTGCGTGCTGATCCCCAGGTGGCCGCGTTCATTCGGGTCTGAATCTGCGGCAGAATGGATCGACTACAGGACGCAAACGCACCAGGAGGGAGCCTCTGACATGGACCGCCGCGCACTGCTCCAATCGATGCTCGAATCCCCGAAGGGGAAGCTCCTGATGTACTCGCGCAGCGATCATGCGTTCCTGCAACCGAGCGATCCCGCATCACAGGCGATGACCGACTTCAGGAACGGTCCCATGATCACCACGCCGGCCTCGACTTCGATCGGCCTTGCACTGCAGCAGATGAAGCTTTCGGGTGCCCGCTTCACGTTCGTGGTCGACGATCGCGGCGCCCTGGTGGGTTCGGTGACCTCGTACGACATCCAGGGGGAAAAGCCGATCCGCTTCATGCAGTCGGTCGACCGCTCGATGTCGACCGGCGCCTGGCGCGACGTGACGGTCGAAGACATCATGGAGCCGATGGCCAGGTGGCACGTACTGGATCACTCAGGGCTCGCGCGCCTGACGATCGGCGATGTGGCGTCGCTGATGTCGGACGTCGGCCTGCGCTACCTGGTGGTGGTGCAACGGATGAAAGACAGCGAGGCGTGGCAGGTGCGGGGGCTTTTCTCGGCGGCGCGGATCCATATGCTGCTGGGCACGGCGGCGCCGGGCGTTGCGCTGGCGCACACTTTCGCGGAGATCGAGCGCGAGATCATCTGACCGCGGCCGCGGCCTTGCGCTCCTGCTTGGCGGCGTACATATTGCGGTCGGCGCGCTTGATCAATTCGAACGCGTCCAGGTAGTCGGTCGGCCCGGTCTGTGCGATGCCGACGCTCACGCTGAACTCGAATCCGGACTCCAGGATTCTGTCGGTCAGCTTGGCGACGAATCCCTTGCGCGCGTTGGCCGCATCGCAGTTGATCAGGAAGACGCAGAACTCGTCGCCGCCATAGCGAAAGCAGCTGTCTTCGAAGCGGGTCACGCCCCGGATGATGGTCCCGACCATGCGCAGGATCTCGTCGCCCTTCTGGTGCCCGTGCGTGTCGTTGATCGCCTTGAAATCGTCGACATCGATGTAGATAGCGGCAATCGGCTCCTGGCGCCGCTCCGCGGCCCGCAAGTCACGCGACACGATTTCGCCCAGATGCCGCACGTTCAGCAGGCCCGTCATCGGGTCGGTGCGCGCGATCTGCTGCAGCTCCACGGTGCGATCGTGCACCTTCTTTTCCATGTCGCGCCCGAATCGTTCGGCCCTTTCCTTGGCGACCTCGATCTCGAACAGCAGGCTGCGGATGTAAGTCTCGAAAATGAAGGTCACGTCGATCTGCATCAGCTTGTCCAGCGCGCTGAGCGTCGTGTCACGGATGGTGTTGCTGGTCAACGCGGACTGGATCGTCTCGCGCAGCATCTGCTTGAGCGAGTGCACCGCCGCCAGATAAAGCTTCGGTTCCACGCCGATGCGCTTGTGAACGAGGCCGATGCGCAGCCGGTTGTTGACGTAGTCCAGGTCGTAGCGCCCGCTGAACAGATCCAGGATGTAGCGGCGCTGCGCGCTGCGCAGCCGGCTCAGCGTGTCGGCGTCTCCGATCAGCAGCGCGATTTCGGGGATGCTGGTCTGTTGCTCGTAGAACCGCTCGACCAGCGGATCGATGCGTTCATCGATCATCGGACGAAACGCCTGCAGTGCTTCGCGATCGATTTCAGAGAAGGAGTACAGCGCCTTTCGCTGCTCGAGCTCCAGCTCGTTGATGTGCATCTGCTCGAGCAGCGTTTCGTCCGTCTTCAGCTTCATCCAATGCTCCCCTCCCGCAGTGGAAAGCATGGTTCGGTGGCGGTTCGTCCGCCTTTGGGCGGCTATTCTGCTCCCTGCGGGGCGGGCAAAAGACGGTAGTCGATGGACCTATGCCGAATTGCGAATAGGTATCCTGCGGGCTGCGTTTTGCAGGATGCAGCGATGAAGGAGCTCTATCTCGAGGATTTTCAACCCGGGCAGGGTTTCGAAGGATCCACTCGCATCGGAATCGACCGGGAGCGTATCAAGAGCTTCGCTGCCGAATTCGATCCGCAGCCTTTTCACCTCGATGAGCAGGCGGCGGTCAGTTCGGTATTTGGAGGTCTGGCAGCGAGCGGTTGGCACACGGCGGCTGTCACGATGAGGCTGCTGGTCGACAGCGACTTCAGGCCCGCCGGAGGCATCATCGGCGCGGGCTTCGACGAGTTCCGCTGGCCGCGGCCGGTTCGCCCGGGTGACGAGCTGCGCGTCCAGTGCGAGGTGCTCGAGGTGCGGCCGTCCAAGTCCCGTCCCGATCAGGGACTGGTCAAGGTAAAGACGACCACGTTGAACCAGAACGGAGAGCCGGTTCTGACGTTCGTCGGCAATCTGATCGTGCGGGCGCGTCCTAAGTCGGGATGACCGTGCAACGGTCCGGGCGTCCGATCGGGATCAGGAAAGCGTCAGAATGTCCTCTCGGTGCGCTTCGGCCACGGCTTTCAGCCAGAGCCGCAGCAAGTGCTCGTTTCGCGTCAACCAGGCGTCGACATTGACCGCGCGGGAAGGCTGATCCCACTCGCGCATCCCTTCCCCGTAAATCTCGCAAAAGTCCGCGCGCCCGAGGCGCCGCAGCGCGTCCCGCACGTCCCGTTGAACGAACTCGGGTGTTGCCTCGTAGTAGGTCCAGGCGCCCGACCGGAATGATTGGGCCAACCAGCAGGTCGCCTCGACATAGGCGAGCAGGGCCTGCGTTAATCCACACAGATGCTGGCTGCGGTCGTAGCCCGACCAGCTCGTCATGACACCGATCAGCTCAGCCTGCGCCGACTCGTCCGAACGTGCGAGCAGCGAATCGATGTATTCGACGGCGAAGCGGCGGGTGCCCATGGACGCCATTAGACCGTCGAAACAGCTTGCGGTCTTTGATTAAGCCAGCCCGCTTTCGGTGACATCTCGTTGGATCGGTAAAGCGGGCCTTCTGGCAGATTGCCTTCGCACCTGAGGGTGCATTGCGCCGATGGGCCAGGAGAGGGCGATGAACCCGCCACGCTTCACGCTGCCGACCTTAAGGGAAACCTTGCCGGACCTTGCGGCATTCACCGTCGGTCTCGCGTTTGCCTGGTCGTCCGGATGGAAAACCACTGACCTGGTGTGGAGCCTGTGGCTTTGCAGCCTGGTGCTCGGCTACCTGACGATCCTGTCGGCGATCGGAGAGTGCGTGTTCTTGGGCTCGGCGGTCGTTTTCAGTGACGCCTTTCCGGCCCAGCTTCGAGCGAAGTCCATCCTGATCGGGTCCGCCGTCGCGCTGTTCGTGCTGGCGTTCTTTTCAATCCATTTCTGCGGGTTTCACGCCGTTCACGCCGGATTCCTGTCGTCGTTCTTTCCTCTGACCGATGTGCCGAAACGGGCTTTTGCGGCGGTGTCTTTCAATCCGATTTCGCTTTGGAAGGTGACGTGTCACTATCTGATGCCGCGTTATGGCCTGTTCCTGATTCCGGTGATCATCTCCGAGCGGCGGGTCCTGTTCGGGTCGATCGGCGCGATGATCCATGCCCGGCGGGTCGCTTCGGCCGAGGATGCCACGCAACTGTTCAGGGCCGCCGGCGTGTCGGGCCACGCGCTGTTCAGCCGCCCGTACATCAACGTCATCCGGATGCACGTGCTGATCTTCTTCTTCGCGATCTGCCACGCGCTGAAGGTCGACTCGCTGCCGATCTACATCGTCGTGTACTCGGTCTATTTCTTCCCGTGGTCGGCCTTTCGCAGTGACCCGGCGGGCGCGTTGCGCCCGCTGGCCGATTCGACTCCGCTCTAGAAGCGGCGGTGGCCTACTCCGCCTGCCGCGCGCAGTGCTGCAGCCACTGCGCGGTGAGCTTCTCCTGCAGCGCGTTCTGCTTGAGGCGCTCGTTGAGCGACCCGAAATCGACCGCGTCGAGCGGCTGATCCTGGTTGAAGCAGGAGAACACGACCGAGCTCTTGCCGGTGCGCGGGTCGCGATGCACCTGCAGGCACTGGGCGCAGATCTCTTTCATCATGCATTGCATCGGCGAATTGATCGAGCCGATCGCGCAATGACCCGGCTTCAGGTGGCGCTTCAGAACATCGTGCCGTGCCTTGGCCACCCCGGCCATCATCCGGTCCGAGCCGATCGCGATGATCCGGTCGGCATCTTCCGTGCGGATCGCGACATCACCCAGGCGCCCGGTCGCATACGCCTCCATCGCCTGCACGATGTTGCCGACAAAGGCGCGGTCCTGCGGGCGGCGCGCTGCGAACCCCGGCGCCTCGTCGCAGCACCACACCACGAGATCGGCCGCCGCCTCGATCTCTTCGATCTTGTAGCGGTCGATCACCTTCTTGTAGCCGGCAAAATAGAGCACCCGTGAGCCGGCCGCCTTGAAGGCCTGCCCGATCGAGAACAGAACCGCATTGCCGAGTCCGCCGCCGGCCAGGATCACGGTTTCGCCGGACGCGATGTGGGTCGGTGCACCGGTCGGTCCCATCAGGATTACCGGCTCTCCCGGCGCCAGGTTGGCCACCAGGTCGGACGAGCCACCCATCTCCAGCACGATGCACGAGACCAGCCCCTGCTCGGGGTCGACCCAGGCGCCGGTCATCGCCAGGCCTTCGGTGTGCAGCCGCGTGTGGCACACCACCTTGGACAGCGACTCGAAGTTTTGCAGCCGATAGAACTGCCCTGGGCGGAACTTGCGGGCGGCGGCGGGCGCCTTCACGACCACCTCGACAATGTTCGGGGTCAGGCGCTGGACCAGGTGAACCGTCGCGAACAGGTCGCGCGCCAATGTGGCGAAGAAGTCGCCGGCGCTTTTCGCTGAGGTCGGTGCCCGCCCGTTGAGCAGCCGCGAAATGCGCGGGTAACCCTGGCGCGCCGAAGCCATCGCCTTGACGACGTTGCCGAAGTACGACGGATGCAGGTCGCCGAAGAAACTGATGAAGCGCCCGTCGTCAAGGCGCGACAGCAGGACATCGGCGCTTTGCGGTTTTGGGGTGGCCAGCGCGGGTTTGACCGGTTGGCCGTCTTCGTCGCAGGCGGTGAAGTACTTGCCGTCGAGCTTGAAGTGAGAGGCATCCTCACGCGCCAGCACCGTGTTAGGTGAAGTGCCCGCCGCCACCAGCACCGTGTGCGCCGACATCCAATGGTCGCCGTTGGGGCTCCACTTGCCGTCGTCGCCCGGTTGCTGCCGGGTGAAGCGGATCCCCTGGACTGCACCAAAGTTGTCGACGTCGATGCCGGCCGGCGCCAGACACTCGATGAACGAGATGCCCTCTTCCAGCGCCTTTTCGACTTCCTCATGGTTCAGCGTGTACGAAGGACTGTCGATCAGGCGGCGCCGGTAAACGATAGTGGCGCCGCCCCATTCGCGCAGCAGTTCTGCGATGCGCGCCGGCCGCTGCTCGCGCTCGGCCAGGGCGCGCTGCTCGCGAATGGCTCGCGCGTGCGCCAGGAACTCCTCGGCGATCTCCCGGTCCAGGTCGTCCCAGCGGTCGCGGATCGCAGCCTCGCCGATATCGGCGGCCAGTTCCTCGTACCACAGCAGGAACTTCTCGACCTGGACCGCGTAGTAGGCCAGCGATTCGGTGGCCGCGTCGATGGCGGTCAAGCCCCCGCCGATCACCACGACCGGAAGGCGCAACTGCAGGTTGGCGATTGATTCTGCCTTGGCCGCGCCGGTGAGCTGCAGTGCCATCAGGAAATCGGAGGCGGAGCGCACGCCGCGCGCGAGGCCGTTGGGCACATCCAGCGTGGTCGGCTTGCCGGCGCCCATGCACAGCGCGATGTGATCGAACCCGGCCGCCATCGCGTCGTCCACATCGAGCGTGCCGCCGAATCGCACGCCGCCGTACATGGCGAATTCCTCGCGGCGGGCCAGCAGCAACCGGATCAGTTTGAGGTTGTTCTTGTCCCAGCGCACCGTGATGCCGTACTCGGCGACGCCGCCGAATCCGGCCAGCGCGCGCTTGTCGAGTGCCTCATTGATCGTATGGACGTCGCGCAGTGGCTCGAAGCCGGTGCGGCGGCCATCCATCCGCACACCGGCCAGCGACTCTGGCAGCGGCTCGATTTTCAGGCCGTCGATGCCGACCACCGTGTGCCCGTCGTTCAGCAAGTGATGCGCCAGCGTGTACCCGGCCGGACCCAGGCCCACCACCAGCACCTTGCGACCGGTTGCCGGCCGCGGAACCGGACGCGACAGGTTCAAAGGGTTCCAGCGCGTCAGCAGGCTGTAGATCTCGAACCCGAACGGCAGCTCCAACACATCCTTGAGCGTGCGCGTTTCCACCTGCGGGATGTTGACCGCATCCTGCTTCTGGTAGATGCACGCCTTCATGCAATCGTTGCAGATACGATGGCCGGTGCCGGCCACCATCGGGTTGTCGACCGCAATCACCGCCAGGGCTCCGATCGGGAACCCTTGCGTCTTCAGCATGTGGAATTCCGAGATGCGCTCTTCCAGGGGACAGCCCGACAGCGCGACGCCGAATGCGCTCTTCTTGAAGACGATCGCCTGCGGGGCCTCCTTCGAGGGCCGCTCCTTCAGGCCATCGGAGCACGAATCCTTCTT
>DATBCI010000295.1:0-17052 GCA_036270555.1 Burkholderiaceae bacterium | reverse complement strand
AGCCAGTAGCGGCTGTCGACCCAGACGCCGGCGAAGCGCGCGGTCACCAGCAGCGTTCCGACCGATCCCGTGAACCCGGACAGCCATTGGCGCCCCTGCCAGCGCTCCGGCAGATACTCGCTCAGGTGGGGATCGGAAGATGGCACGATCCAGGCCGCCAGCCCGCGGCGCTGCATCGCTTGCCGCAGCGAGGCGATCCGGCTTGCAGCCTCGGGCGACTGGCTCATTTGGAACGCGAGTCGCGCAGGGTCACGATCCGATTGAAAACCGGCCGGTGCAGTGCGTGGTCGCGCAGGTCCGCCACGAAGTAGCCGTGCCGCTCGAACTGGAAGCGGTCCTCGGCCTGCGCTGTGGCGAGGCCCGGTTCCACATACGCCGCCATCACGCGCCGGCTGTCCGGGTTGATCGACTCGCGAAAGTCGCGCCCGCCGGCATCCGGTTGCGGGTCGGCGAACAGCTGCTCGAAAAGTCGCACCTCGGCGCTCAGGCAGCCGTCCACCGGCAGCCAGTGGATCGCGCCCTTGACCTTGACGCGGTTGGCTCCCTCGGTACCGCTGCGCGTATCGGGCAGGTACTCGGCCAGCACCGCGGTCACGCGGCCGGAGGCGTCCTTTTCGACCCCGGTGCAGCGGATCACGTAGGCGTAGCGCAGCCGCACCTGGTTTCCCGGGTAAAGGCGAAAGTAATCCGGTGCAGGCCGCTCGGTGAAATCGTCGCGCTCGATCCACAATTCACTCATGAATGAGAGCGTTCGAGTTCCGAGCTCCGGCCGGTGCGGATGCACCGGCGCCACGCACGTCTCGCGCTGGCCGGCCGGAAAATTGGTGATGACCAGCTTGACCGGATCGATGACCGCGACCGCCCGCGGCGCGATGGGGTCCAGGTCGTCGCGCAGCGCCTGCTCCAGCACCGAGTAGTCGATCCACGAGTCGGCCTTGCTGACGCCGATACGCTCCGAAAACAGCTGCAGGCTGCGCGGGGTGTAGCCGCGCCGGCGCAGCCCCACGTTGGTCGGCATGCGGGGATCGTCCCAACTCTGGACGCTGCGCTCCTCGACCAGTTGGATCAGCTTGCGCTTGCTCATCACCACGTAGCTCAGATTCAGCCGCGAAAACTCGTACTGGTGCGGCAGGTCGAACGGGTCCGGTCGCACTTCCTCCAACGCGCCGCTCAGCAGTGGCGCGAACTGCTCCGGCTTGCCCAGCAGCAGCTTGTAGAAGCTGTCCAGATCCCGCATCACGGCGCCGCGGTCGTGCTCCCAGCGGTCGAACATCGTGCGCAGGCTGGCTTCGGCGCTGCTGGCGTACAGCTTGTGGCCGAAGTTATGGCAATGGAGCGCGAACTCTCGCGCCACCTCCAGCCCCTGCTCGCGCAACGACTGCACCAGCTCCAGCGCGGCACGCCATTGCGGCTCGCGCAGCGTCGGCACCAGCCGCTCGACGCACCAGTCGTACAGCGGCCGGTGGTCCTCGAACTCCAGCGTGCAGATGCTGTGCGTGATGCATTCCAGCGCGTCGGAGATCGAGTGGGTGTAGTCGTACATCGGATAGACGCACCAGCGGTCCCCGGTCCGATGGTGGTGCGCGAAGCGGATCCGGTACAGCGTCGGGTCGCGCAGGTTGATGTTGGGCGAGGCCATGTCGATGCGCGCCCTGAGCACCATCGAGCCCTCGCCGTGCTTGCCTTCGCGCATCTGGCGAAAGCGCGCGAGGCTTTCGTCGGCCGCGCGGTCGCGGAACGCAGAGTTGCGTCCGGCCTCCGTCAGCGTGCCCCGCGTCTCCCGCATCTGCTCGGCGCTCTGTTCGTCGACGTAGGCGTGGCCGGTGCGGATCAGGTACTCGGCATACTGGTAGAGCTGATCGAAATAGTCGGACGCGTAATACAGGTTGCTGTGCGCCCCCTCGGTCCAGTCGAAGCCGACCCAGCGCACCGCATCCAGGATCGAGTCGACGTACTCCTGCTCCTCCTTCTCCGGATTGGTGTCGTCGAAGCGCATGTGGCAGCGCCCGTGGTAATCGCGGGCCAGCCCGAAGTTCAGGCAGATCGACTTGGCGTGGCCCACGTGCAGGTAGCCGTTCGGCTCCGGAGGAAAACGGGTGCGAATGCGCGCCGGATCGGGTTCGCCTTGCCACTGGAACGTGCCGTCGCCGGGGCGCCCGTTCCAGCGACGCCGCGCGAATTTGCCAGAGGCCAGGTCTGCGTCGACGATGTTGCGGATGAAGTTGGCAGCGGCCGTAGGTCGCGGGGCGTCGCGTCGATTCATGAGTCGAACTGCGGTTTCACTCGAGGCCGGCGCGCCAGCATAGCGCCAGGAAGCGCGATTCTAGCCCGGTTTGCTCCGGCCAGCCCTGCAACTGATTGATTTCGAAAGTGGTTTTGGGCGCACTGGGGCTGCGGCCGGAGCGGCTCAGCGCTCGATCCAGCCGAGTGCCTGCGCGCGCTGCAGGTCCGCCGCATCGTCCAGATCGGGCACGGTTCGCAGCCTGTGCAGGCTCAGGCCAAGCGCGGCGGCGCGCTGCACGGTCTGCTCGGCCACGCGCGGGCTGCCCCAGTCGATCGCTTCGAACAGCCCCGGTTGGGCCCGCTTGCACCCGACCAGCACGTAACCCCCGTCCTCGGCAGGCTGCAGCACGGCGTCGTGCGACCGCAGCGCCTGGCGCGCCTGCTCCAGGTCGCCGACCGTCTGCGCCGGGCAGTCGGTCCCGATCAGCACGCAGCCGGCGGCTCGGTTGCTCGCGGTCAGAACACGGTTGAATGCGTCGGCCATGCGCTGGCCCAGGTCGGTCCCGCGCTGCTCCAACACCGGCACCTGGAAGCGCCGTGCGCAATCCAGCACGAAGGCATCGGCCGCATCGCCAGCCACCCACAGCTGGACCTGCGCCCCACGCGCTGCGCGGGCGCGCTGCAACGTGCCGGACACCAGTTGCCGCTGCAGGCTGCACGCGCCCTGCGCGCCCAGCGCAGGAATCAGTCGCGTCTTGACCAGCCCCACGCGCGGAACGCGCGTGAAGACCAGCAACGGCCAGGGCTCAGCGGGCATCGCGATAGCGGCGCGCCAGCTGGCGCGGATCGGCGCCCAGGAAATAGGCCAGCCTGAGCCACCACATGCGCAGGATGGTGCGCACCAGCCCCGCCTGGTCCCAGCGGCGCGCCGAGACCAGCACAGGCGGCCGCAGCGCGACCGGCATCGACAAGCGGCGCGCGCGCCGGGTGAACTCGATGTCCTCCATCAGGTCGATCGGTGCGAAGCCGTCCAGCGCGAGAAACACGCCTTGTTCCACGAAAATCGCCTGGTCTGCGGTGCAGATGCCGGTGAGGCGCGAGCGCAGGTTCATCATCGTGCTCACCAGCTGCAACCCGGCCGAGCGGCCTTGCAGCTTCACATCGAACCGGCCCCAGCCGCTCGAACGGTTGGACAGGGCGCGCACGATCAGCCGGTCGGCCTCGGGCGGCAGCCTGACGTCCGCATGCAGGAACAGCAGCACGTCCACGCCCTGCGCCTCTTCGCAACGCGCTCCCGCATTCATCTGCAGCGCGCGACCGCGCGGCGCCGCGACCACGCGGTCGCACAGCGCAGCGGCCAGCCGAACCGTTGCATCGCGGCTGCCACCGTCGACCACGATCACGAACGCGCCCCGCTCGCGCAACGGCGCCAGCGCGGCCAGGCAACTCTGGATCTGCTCCGCCTCGTCGAGCACGGGAATGATGATCGCCAGTCTCATGCGCGCCCCGTTTTTCGCTGCACCTACGAAATCAATGTGTTTGCGGCGCGTACGCCTTGCGGCGGTCGCGCACGAGCGGGGCGAGGGCGGCGATGACGGCGGCCAGGCCGCGCGCGCCGCGCAGCCACGCTTGCAGCGCCTCCAGGAAGGTCCATTGCCCGCGGGTCACCTGCGCGCGCCGCCACTGGCCAGCGGCGTTGCGGTTGGCTTCCGCCAGGGTCGGGTAGGCGTGGATCGTGCCCAGGATGCGGTTCAGCCCGATGTTCTGCTTCATCGCGAGCACGAATTCGGCCAGCAGCTCCCCGGCGTGGGCGCCGACGATCGTGACGCCGAGAATGCGGTCGCTTGCCGGCCGCGTCAGCACCTTCACGAACCCCGTGGCGTCGCCGTCGGCCAGCGCGCGGTCCAGGTCGGACAGGGAATAGACCGTCACGTCGTGAGCCATTCGGCGCTCGCGAGCTTCCTGCTCGTTGATTCCTACGCGCGCCACCTCCGGGTCGACGAACGTCGTCCAGGGGATGACCCGGTAGTCTGCGCGGAAGGTGCGGAAGCGACCGAACAGCGCATTGACCGTCGCGTACCAGGCCTGGTGCGAAGCCGTGTGCGTGAACTGATAGGGACCGGCGACGTCGCCGCACACGGTGATGTTCGGATACCTGGTCCGAAGGAACTCGTCGGACTGGATCGTCCCGCCGCGGCCGGTCTCGATGCCGAGCGCTTCCAGTCCCAGTGCGTCGGTGCGCGGCGCACGGCCCACCGCGACCAGCAGCTGGTCGAACTCCACCCGAACCTCGGTGCCGCCACGCTCAGCCACCAGGATCTTGCGCCCGCTTTCGAGCAGGAATTCGCGCGCGGTGTGTCCGCTCCACACGCGGATGCCTTCCTGCTCGAAGCGTTGCGTGACGACCTGCGACACGTCGGGATCTTCTCGCGCAAGGATGCGCGGCAGCATCTCGACCTGCGTCACCTGCGACCCGAGCCGCGCAAAAGCCTGGGCCAGCTCCGAGCCCACCGGCCCGCCGCCCAGCACGACCAGCCGCACCGGCAGCTCGCGCAAGGCCCATAGCGTGTCCGACGTCAGATAGCCCACCTGCTGCAGGCCCGGAATCGGCGGCACGAACGCGCGCGCGCCGCTTGCGATCACGATCGCGCGCGTCGTCAGGGTGCGCCGTCCCCGTTCCCCCAGTCCCCGTCCGCCCGGTCCCCGTCCCCCGACTCCCCGTCCGGAGTCACCGTCGACGTCGTCGACCTCGACCGTCCATGGCGAGGTCAGCCGTGCGTTGCCGCGGATGCAGTCGACGCCCAGGGCGCTGTAGCGCTCAACCGAATCGTGCGGTTCCACCGCTTGCACCGTGCGCGCCACCCGCTCCATCACCTGGGCGAAATCCACGCGGCCGCTGGCCGTGATGCCGAACTCGCCGGCGTGTGCGATCTGCGAGCTCAGGCGTGCGGCCCGGATCAGCGCCTTGCTCGGAACACAGCCCGTATTCAGGCAATCCCCTCCCATGCGGTCTCTTTCGATCAGTGCAACCCGCGCGCGGGTCGCCGTGCCGATGTAGGCGCTGACCAGGCCGGCCGACCCGGCGCCGATCACGACCAGGTTGTAGTCGAACTTGGCCGGACGAGGCCACCCGGCGTAGACGCGGCGCGCCTTGAGGGCATCGAGCGCGCGCCGTGCGATCAGCGGAAACACGCCCAACAGTGCGAAGGCCACGAACAAGCCGAATGAGGCCTGGAAGTGCTCGAGCTGGGTGCCGGCAACCACGTACACCAGGGTGGCGGGCAGCATTCCGAGTTGACTGACCCAATAGAAAGTACGGACCGGAATGGCGGTCAGACCCATCAGCAGGTTGATCACGAAAAAAGGAAACACAGGCACCAGCCGCAACGCGAACAGGTAAAAGGCTCCTTCGCGCCGCATCCCCTCGTCGATCGCTGCCAGACGGTCGCCGAAGCGCGTCTGCACCCAGTCGCGCAGGATGAAGCGCGCGGCCAGGCACGCCAGTGTCGCACCGATCGACGAGGCGAACGAAACCAGCAGCGTGCCCAGGGCCAGTCCAAACAGCGCCCCGCCCGCGAGCGTCATCGGCAGCGCGCCAGGCAACGACAGCGACGCGACGGCGATATAGAGCGCGACGAACGCTGTCGCCGCCAGCCACGGATGCATCGCACGCCACCCTTGGATGACGTCCCTCTGCGCCAGGAAGTAGTCCCGATGAAGAAAACGGGCGAGGTCGAGCGCGAAGAACGCGGCGATCGCCAGCACGATCGCCAGTGCAAGCAGCAGCCTGAAGCGGCGCATAGGAGTCCCCCCGAAGCGCGCTGCGGTCGTTGGCGAAGACCAGCGCCGGCATGGCGGATCGGCCGGCCGCGACACGCGCTTCTTACGTTAGAGTGTGCTCCTGCGAGCAGGCGTTGCGCACACCGCAGGGGACGACAGCATGAGCGCCTTGAAGTTCCTCCATGCCGATCCGGACACCGATCCGGACGACGTCGAGCGCGAGGAGTACCTGCTGCCCGAAGACAAGCTCATCCGCGGCAACCCAGGCAGGTTGTGTGGAACGCCTGGAGGTCGTCGAACCGACCCGGAAGATCTACGTGATCTACGAGCCCGGCGACTAGCGATCGCGGGGCCGGCGCAAGCGCCATCCGACGTTGCCGCCGGACGCTGTGGCTCAGCCGCCTTTTTCCCGACCCACCAGATACAGGACGAGATCGATCGTCTGCAGGTAACCGCCCGCCGATTGCGGCGTCAGCCGGTACTTGCCGTTGACGATCAGGGTCGGCGTGCTGTCGACCTGATAGTCACGCATCTGGGCTTCGCAGCGCTTGATATTGGAATTGACGCCGAACGAGTTGGCCGCGTTCAGGAACTGGGCCGCCGTCACTCCGTAGCCGGCATAGAACTTCGCCAGATCCTCGATGGTCGGCTGTTTCGACTGCGGCAACACCCGGTGGGTCGTCGGTTCGATCACGGCCAGGTTGCCCTTGCCCCACACCGCGTCGTACATGGCTTCGTGACTGCGTTCCGAGATACCCAGGGCCTGCGCGGCCAGGAAACCGCGCTGAAACACCGGCCAGTCTTCCGAGGTGTTGAACGCCGCGGGCAGGTACGCGATCTGCGCGCTGGGGGGCAGGGCTGCCTTGAGCTTGTTCAGTATCGGCTGATACTGGTTGCACGCTGGACAGGCATACGAAAACACATCCAGGACTTCGATCTTGCCGGGGGTCGATGTCGGTTGAGGTGGGTCAACGCGAAAGTAGTGCGTCCCCTCGGTCCACTGGGTCGGACCCTGCGCGCCGGCAGCAGCGCACCACGCAAGCAATCCGATGCAAAACGCGAGTCGTCTGAACAATCTGAGCTCCTGGCTGTGCTTTGGACGGTCGGAATCTTAACCGGCCGCCTGCCGCCCCGTGGGCGGTTCACGGGTGCGACAGTTCGGAGCGCGACGACCACAAATCAGCGCGCCGCTCGATCTCCTTGACCATCCCCGCAAACTGGTCGGAGATGCTCCGGCGCAGCACGGCGGCCTGGATGAACGCCGGTATCGGCGTATCCGGCTCGATCAGCCCTCGCCAGCTGACCTCCACGCTGCCATCCGGTCGCGCCTCGATTCGATAGTGGCCGTCGAGGCGCCGCAAGTTTCCTTGCAGCAGGCGTACGTCGATGCTCTGGTACGGGCGTTCGGTGGAAGAGACCGTGACACGGATCGGATAGGAAAAGAACCACCAATGGGCGCTGCCCTTCTGTTCGACGATCAGCTGGGTGCCCTGCCGCGAAACGACGCGGCTGGAATCGATGCCGGGGACGAACTGGGACAGGTGGTCGTAGTCGGTCAGGGTCTGCCAGATCAGCTCGATCGGTGCGTGGACCACCGCCCGTGCGTCCACCTGTACAGCCCCGTCCTGTGTCGTGGCACTGACGCTGACGTCGGCAGAGGGTCGCGCCGACGCAGACACCGCCACGCCGAGCAGGAACAGAAAGGCGAGAGCCGCCCGGTTCAGGCGAATCTCGAGTCGAGCTTGGGCGGATCGGACCAGCATTCGAACCCATCGGGTGGCGACCGATCGGACATCGCGGCCGCCTGCGCTCGTGAGAGTGTGCAACTTCGCCACAGGTTCAAACGGCCGCAGTCGGCCGTTTGGAGATCCAAGTGCGCATTCTTGGGATCCTGGCCGAGCTGGATGTCCGCTCGGC
The DNA here is from genome assembly GCA_036270555.1 of Burkholderiaceae bacterium. Taxonomy (GTDB): domain Bacteria; phylum Pseudomonadota; class Gammaproteobacteria; order Burkholderiales; family Burkholderiaceae_F; genus VBCK01. Next base: position 9,132 of record DATBCI010000295.1, on the reverse strand, counting down.
TCCGGCAACCGTACCGGCTGTTACATGCCGATCCGTCGCACGGCGTCTGAAATGAATCTGAACTGGCGGGCCACCCGGGAGCAGAAGTCGCACACAGTCAGGTGCAGCCGCAAGCGCACGACTTCCAGCGGTCCCAGCCCCCGGTCCAGGCGCTCCGAAAGCAGAACGTGTGCCTGGCGGCAGGTGATCCTCAGCCATCCAAACATCATAGGGTCGGCTCGCCCATAAACCAGCGCTGCTCCAGGCATTCCCGCAGGCGCATGCGCGCCCGGTGCAGCATCACGAAACAATTGGTCGAGGAAATCGCGGCCTCCTTACAGATCTGCGCGGTTTCCAGTTCGAGCCACTCGCGCATCATGAAAACTCGCGCCAGCGTCGCGGGAAGCTCCTCGACGCACATCTGGAGCACCTCGAAGAACTGAACGCGAGAGTAGGTCGCTTCCGGATCGCCCCAGTCGCGCGGCTGGTTCAGCCGGTGCCCGTCGTCCGCGAACAGTTCGTCGAAGGTTTCGACCTGGGCTGCCTCGGCGGCGGCGTCGATCGACACCTCGCGCCCGCTGCGCCGGAACTGATCGATGATCTTGTGCTTCAGAATGCCGACGACCCAGGTCTTGAGCTGGGACTGGCCACCAAAGCGGTCAGCCGACTCCAGGGCCGAAACCAGGGTTTCGGAGACAGCGTCCTCGGCCCAGGAGTCGTTGCGCAGTTGCAGGCGAGCTATTTTCAGCAGCGTGGGTCTGAGCTCGGCCACCGCCTGCCGCAGGGCGCCGGTGTCCATCAGGGATCAGGTCCGAGGCCGCCGCAGGCGGCGAATCAGCGACGACGTGTCCCAGCGTCCACCGCCCATCGCCTGCACGTCCGCGTAAAACTGGTCGACCAGCGCCGCCAGCGGCAGGCTGCCACCGTTGCGTCGCGCCTCGTCCAGGCAAAGCCCCAGGTCCTTGCGCATCCAGTCCACGGCAAAGCCGAAATCAAACCGGTCCTGCACCATCGTGCCACCGCGGTTTTCCATTTGCCAGCTTTGCGCCGCACCTTGCGAGATCACCTTCAGCACGAGCTCCATATCCAGATGGGAGCGCTGTCCGAATTCGATGCCCTCGGCGAGGCCTTGCAGCACCCCGGCGATGCACAGCTGGTTGACCATCTTGGCGAGCTGACCTGCCCCGCTGGGGCCGATCCGGGTCACCGCCTTGGCGTAGGCCCGAATGACCGGTGCCACCCGTTCGAACGCGTGCAGGTCGCCGCCGCACATCACCGTCAGCTGGCCTTTCTCGGCCCCCGCCTGGCCGCCGGACACCGGAGCGTCCACGAAATGCAATCCAAGGCTGCGGGCTTTCGCATGCAGTTGATGCGCGACCTGGGCCGACGCGGTCGTATGGTCGACCAGCACCGAGTCGGCCGACATGCCGGCGAGCGCGCCGTCGGGGCCCAGCACGACCGCCCGCAGGTCATCGTCGTTGCCGACGCAGGTGAACACCGCGCGCGCCCCGCGTGCAGCCTGGGCCGGCGTATTGGCCCAACGGCCTCCATGCTCGGCGCACCAGCGCTCCGACTTGGCCGTGGTGCGGTTGTACACCGCGACCGGGTACCCGCTGCGTGCCAGGTGCCCGGCCATCGGATAACCCATCACGCCCAGCCCGATGAAGGCGACGTTCAAACCTGCAGGTGAGGAGGGCGGCGACGATTCGGCGCTCATCGGCGGTCACGCTCGGCAAGGGGAGGAAGTGCCGATTTTAGCCACGCACCCCATGCAGCCGGATGCCTTAGAAGCCGCACGCCTGTCCGTCGCGACGGCTGTCGCTGGCCGCGACGTAGCCCTCGATCCCGGGATCGCCGAGGCGCCAGATCATCTGCCCCGAGCCGAAGTCCATATACGAGTCGTCGCTGCGTACGATCCGGTGGCCTCGGCGCTGCAGCTCCACCGCAACCGACGACGCGATGCCGCTTTCCAGCTCCACGTCCAGGCCGGCGTTCCATTTCCAGCGTGGTGCATCGCACGCCGTCTGGGGTTGCTGGCGCGCCAGCAGCATCCGCAACAGGGTCTGCACGTGTCCTTGCGGCTGCATGTTGCCGCCCATCACTCCAAAGCTCATCAGGGCTGCGCCATCGCGCATCAGCAGCGCTGGCATGATCGTATGGAACGGCCGCTTGCCCGGCGCCACGCAGTTCGGATGGGCCGGATCCAGGCTGAATGCAAGGCCGCGGTTCTGCAGCGAGATGCCGAAATCGGGCACGACGATGCCGGATCCGAAGCCCATGTAATTGGACTGAATCAGGCTCACCATCATGCCGGCGGAGTCGGCGGTTGTCAGATAGATCGTGCCTCCGCGCTCCGGATGGCCGGGTGCAAACGCCTGTGCACGCGTGCGGTCGATCAGCTGCGCGCGCTGCCGCAGATAAGCCGGGTCAAGCAGCTGCTGCGGCGTCACCCGCATGGCCGCCGGGTCCGCCACCTGCGCATAGACATCGGCGAACGCGAGCTTCATCGCTTCGATCGTCAGGTGATGCCAGTCGGCGCTGTCGACCGCGCACTCGGCCAGATCCGTGTCAGCCAGCAAGCCCAGGCACATCAGCGCCGCGATGCCCTGGCCGTTCGGCGGCAGCTCGTGCAGTTCGCATCCGGCGAACGGCAGGCTGATGGTGTCGACCCACTCGGGTTGGTACCGATCCAGGTCGGCCAGGCTGAGCGTACCGCCGGTCGCCGAAGCGAATGCGACCATCGCCTCGGCGATCCGTCCGCGATAGAAGTCTTCGCCCTTGCTGTCGGCGATCCGCCGCAACGCCTGGGCCGCACCGGCCAGGACGAAATGCTCTCCGACCGCGGGCGCACGGCCGCGGGGCAGGAAGTGCTCATCGAATCCGGGCAGCCCGGCCAACAAGGGCATGGCGCGCGCCCATTTGTCCTGCACGATGGGACTGACCGCAAAGCCCCGCTCGGCGTATTCGATCGCAGGCGCCAGCACCTCGTCGAAGCGCAGGCGTCCGAAAGTCCGATGCAGGGCAGCCCACCCGGCCACGGCCCCTGGCACCGTCACGGTGTCCCAGCCGCGCATGGGACGCGCTGCCGGATCCGTTCCATAGCGCTGCAGAAAGTAGCCAGGGGTCCAGGTGGACGGCGCGGTGCCGCTCGCATTCAGCCCGTGCAGGCGAACGCCATCCCATACGATCGCGAAATTGTCCGACCCCAGACCGTTCGAGCAAGGTTCGGTCAGGCTCAGGGTGGCGGCCGCCGCGATCGCGGCGTCGACCGCGTTGCCGCCCCGGCGCATCATCGCCAGCCCGGCGCTCGCCGCCAGCGGCTGCGAGGTGGCCACCACATTGCGCGCGAAAACCGGCGTGCGCGTGGTCGGGTAAGGATTGCTCCAGTCGAAGCGGGCGCCTGCCAGATCCGGGTCCATCGCGATCGGACTACGCGGTGGGCAGGCGCCGGAAACCGCGCTGTACGGTTGCGGCCTCCTCGGGTTTGGCCGGACGGTTGTCGAGGCGATCCACGCGGGCCGCCGGAGGGCCGCGACCAGCCCACCGTACGATCGCTTCGACTGCGTGTGCCTCCCCCTGGATCAGCGCCTCGACGCTGCCGTCGCGCCGGTTGCGCACCCAACCGTCAACGCCGCGGGCAAGCGCCTGCAGGCTGAACGCGTCGCGATACCCGACCCCCTGCACGATTCCGTGGATCGACAGGTGGACCGTGGCCGCCGGCAGGCTGCAAGGTTGGGCGGAACGAATCGTCATCGGGTCTCTATAACACTAGACTGCCACCCGATATTGTCGCGGATTCGCCGTGTCCTGACTCGCGCATGAGCCTGATCCTGTCTGTGCCACCACGCGTTTTCCGGTGGGGCCTGAACCTGTGGCCACCTTTCATCGGAGCGGGGATCCGCGTGCGATCGATCGCCCCGGACTTTCGCGAGTTCGTGATCGAGATGCCGTTACGGCCTTACAACCGCAATGCGTTCGGCACCCACTTCGGTGGATCCCTGTACTCGATGACCGATCCTTTCTTCGTGCTGATGTTATGCCGCAACCTGGGTCCGGATTACGTCGTGTGGGATCGTTCCGCCTGCATCGACTACGTCGCCGCCGGGCGCTCCCGTGTGCACGCCGTGCTGAAGCTGCGCGACGAGGACCTGCGATCGATCCGCAGCATGACCGAAAACGGAAGCAAGCACCTGCACCTGTTTCATGCGGACGTGGTCGACGCCGAGGAGCTGCTGGTGGCACGCATCGAAAAGCTGGTTTACGTAAGGCGCCAGCGCAATCATGCGGCGCCGGCCAAAGAAGCCAAATGAGGAGGCCCTGTCGGGATCGCCCCGTTCAAGGCGCCGGCGGGCCCGGCTGATGCGACCCTGGCCCTATCCGCGCGTGCTGGCCCATCGGGGCGGCGGCATCTTTGCGCCCGAGAACACGGTCGCGGCCTTGCGGATCGGCCAGCAGCGCGGCTTTCGAGGGGTCGAATTCGACGTCACGCTGTCCGCCGATGGCGAATCGGTCCTGATGCACGACGCGACGCTCAACCGCACCACGGACGGCAGGGGCCCGGTCGCCGGGCGCACCTGGGCCGAATTGGCGCGCCTGGATGCGGGAGGCTGGTTCTCGCCCGATTTCGCCCGCGAGCCGATCCCCCGGCTGGCGGACGCCATCGCCTTTTGCAGGGGCCACCAGGTCTGGATCAACGCCGAGATCAAGCCCGCGCCCGGGGCCGAGCTGCAAACCGGGCAGCAGGTTGCGCGCGCCATTGCGCGCGATTTCGCCGATCGGATGCAATCGGTTGTCGCGCCCGATGGGTTGCCGGATCCGCAGCTTCCGCTGCTGTCCTCCTTTTCCTCGCAAGCGCTGGGCGCCGCCAGGGACGCCGTGCCCGCGCTGCCGCGGGGCCTGCTGTGCGGGCGGATACCACGCGACTGGCGCGAGCAACTGCAAGGGCTGGAATGCGTCGCGTTGCACTGCGACCATCGCCATCTGGACGCCGAAGCCATCGAAGCGGTGCACAGCGCCGGATACTGGGTCTTCTGCTACACCGTCAACGATCGGCGGCGCGCAACGCGCCTGGCGCAGTGGGGCATCGAAGCCTTCTGTACGGATCGTCTGGACCTGATCGACCCGACGCTGCTCGGCTCGTAGCCGCAAATCCCCTAGACGCCGTAGCGGAATTGACCTGAATTCCCCGGCACTTGCTCGGGTTGATCGACACCGGCGCTTGACAGATATCAAACGCCGCATCCGAGCACCACTTACCCTTGCCTGATGAACTCAACCGAAGCTTCAGGCCCGTTTCGCGCGGGCGATGACATCGAGGGCCAGTGCGTCGCCGTTTGCGCGCACTGTTCGGAGGCATTGGCGGGCTTTCGTATTGTCCAGCGCGAGATTGACGGTGCGAGCCGGCCGTTCTGCTGCCTGGGCTGCGCGTTCATCGCTGAACAGGTCGCCCTGGCGCGTTCCCGCCTCGGGCGTCCGGTCGACCTCAAGCTGCCGGACGAGGAAGCGGCTGCGGCGCAGCAACCGGCGCGCTGTCAGATCGAAATTCGCGGGATGGCCGGTGCCACCTGCGCGGCCCTGATCGAAGCGCGCTTGCGAGCGACGCCAGGGGTTGCGGTGGCCGACGTCGATTTCGCAGCCCGGCGCGCAACGGTGGTGCACGACCGCAACCGCGTCGCTCGGCAGGCGCTGCAGCAGGTGATCCAGCGCGCCGGCTACCAGGCCGTGGCCGGCGCTTCGCCCGAGTGTGAGCGCAGGGCGCGCCGCATCGAGCTGCTGCGCCTGACGGTCGCCTGGCAGGCGACGATCGGGATACTGCTGCTCACCGTGCCGGCTTACCTGGCGGGCGCCGGCGAAATCGGGCCGCGCTTGCAGCAGCTGCTGTGGCTGGGCCAGACGGTGTTGCTGCTGCCGATGCTGTTGTTTTCTGCGATGCCGCTGGGGCGCGCGGCTGCCAGCCAGCTGCGGCTGGGCCAGATTGGCATGGAAGTGCCGGTCGCCTTGGGGTTGGTTGCGGCGCTCGGCGTCAGCCTGCTGTCGGTGGCAACGGGTCGCGGAGTGGCGTTCTTCGATTCGATCGCGCTGGTCATCGCCCTGTTGTTGTCGGTCCGCTGGTGGCAGCAGCGGGCGCTGATTCGGGCGTCACAGCACATCGACGCGGCAGTCGAGCGGACCATGGGCCGGGCGCAGCGCCTGGTCGATCACCCCCGTAGCTCCGAATTCGAGGCGGTCCCAGCGGACCGCTTGGTGGTCGGTGATTGCGTGATGGTTCCAGTCGGTGCGCTGGTGCCGGCCGACGGGCGCGTCATCGAGGGCAATTCGGCGATGTCCCTGGCCTGGTTGACCGGCGAATCGGCTCCGCTGGACGCCGGGCCGGGCGCGCGCGTGCCGGCCGGCGCCCTGAATCTGGAGCAGCCGCTGGTGGTCGAGACGGTCCGCTGCGGCGATCGGACTTCGCTATCGGAGCTGCAGCGGCTGATTGTCGAAGCGATGGGCCAACGTCCGCGCCCGGTCGAGCTCGCCGACCGGGTCGCCACCCGCTTCGTCTGGGCGCTGCTGGCAGTGAGCCTGGGCACCGCGCTCGGATGGTGGATGGTCGATCCCTCGGCCGCGTTGCGCAACGCGGTCGCGGTGCTGATCGTGACGTGTCCATGCGCGCTTGCGCTGGCCACTCCGCTGGCGACCGCGATAGCGCAGGCCGTGCTCGCCCGGCGCGGCGTGCTGGTGGCGCGTGCCTCGGTGCTGGAGCAGCTGCCGCGGGTGCACTCGGTTGCATTCGCCAAGAGCGGAACGCTGACCGAGCCTGACCCGGTCGTGACCGGCATACTGGCCATGGGGGAGTTGGACGACGCGGATTGCCTGCGCATGGCGGCCAGCCTGCAAGCAAGGTCGCACCATCCGTTTGCGCGTGCGTTGGTCCGGACCGCACGGCAGGCTCAATTGGCGCTGGCTCCGGTGTCCAGTCTGACCGACGTCGCGGGCGCTGGTGTTGAAGGACTGGTCGAGGGCCGGCGCGTCCGGTTTGGCAAGCCGGACTATGCGCTCGCGCTGGCGGGCGACTCGGCTCCTCTGCTCGATATCGTGCCGGCATTGGCCGCGCAGTGCGGGCAGGGCGGCACTGGACTGATCCTGGCCGATCAGGATGGCCCGCTGGCCATCGTTCGCTTCGGCGAGCAGATCCGGGTCGGTGCGGCGGGCCTGCTGGCGCAGTTGGCGCACCAGGGCTCCGATCTGATGCTGGTGTCCGGCGACCGGCGTTGCGCCGTGGAGGCGGTTGCGGTGGCTCTCGAGGGCGACGCGAACCGGCAGGTCTACGCCGAGCAGACACCCGCGGGCAAACAGGCGTTGCTGGCGCGCTGGCAGCGGGAAGGCCGCCGTGTCGCGGTGATCGGCGACGGAATCAACCATGCGCCGCTCCTGGCGCAGGCCGATGCATCGATCGCGCTGGCGTCCAGCTCTGACGTGGCCCAGACGCGCGCCGATGTGGTCTGCCTGGGGTCGAACCTGGCCGATGTCGCACTGGTGTTCGACCTGGCGCGCCGCACGGCTCGTGCGGTGCGCGTGAATCTGGCCTGCGCAGTGGCCTGCAGCGCCGTGATGGCTGCGCTGGCCATGGCCGGTCGCGTCTCCCCGCTGATCGCGCTCGCAGGCGTGGCCGTCAGTTCGGCGGTCGTGCTCGTGAATTCCTTGTGGCTGGCCGCACACCGGCCGCCGGCGCCCTCGACCGTTGCGTGCACCTGATCCGGCTTCCTGACTGAGCCGGGGCAGGGGCCGGCCCGCTGACGCCCGAACCGGGCGGGGTGGCCAGTATCATGGGCCCATGGACAGCGCCGAGATCCGCGAACGTTTCCTGAAGTTCTTCGAGGCCAACGGGCACACGATCGTGCGCGCGTCCTCACTGGTGCCCGCCAATGACCCGACCTTGCTTTTCACCAACTCCGGCATGGTGCAGTTCAAGGACGTGTTTACCGGGCGCGAGACGCGTCCGTATCAGCGCGCCACGACCGCGCAAAAATCGCTGCGCGCCGGCGGCAAGCACAACGACCTGGAAAACGTCGGTTACACGACCCGGCACCACACGTTTTTCGAGATGCTGGGCAACTTCAGCTTTGGCGACTACTTCAAGCGCGAAGCGATCGGCTACGCCTGGCAGCTGCTCACCCGCGACTACCAGCTGCCCGTCGAGAAGTTGTGGGTGACCGTGTACGTCGACGACGACGAGGCGTATTCGATCTGGACCCGCGAGGTCGGAGTGCAACCCTCGCGCTGCATCCGGATCGGCGACCGGCCGGGTCAGCCCAAGTACACATCGGACAACTTCTGGCAGATGGCGGACACCGGCCCATGCGGGCCCTGCACGGAAATCTTCTATGACCACGGTCCACAGGTGGCCGGGGGCCCGCCGGGCTCGCCCGACGCCGAGGGCGACCGTTATGTCGAGATCTGGAACCTGGTGTTCATGCAGTTCGACCGGGACGAGTCCGGGCGGCTGACTGCGCTGCCGCGCCCCTGCGTGGACACCGGCATGGGGTTGGAGCGACTGGCCGCTGTGCTGCAAGGGGTTCACAGCAACTACGACATCGACCTGTTCAAGCGGCTGATTGCGGCCGCGGCGCGCGAGACCGGCACGCGCGACCTGACCGACAACTCGCTCAAGGTGATCGCCGATCACATTCGGGCCTGCGCCTTCCTGGTGGCTGACGGCGTGATCCCGGGCAACGAGGGGCGCGGCTACGTGCTGCGCCGGATCGTGCGCCGCGCCTTGCGCCACGGCCACCAGCTCGGCTGCCGCAAGCCGTTCTTCTACCGGCTGGTGCCCGATCTGGTGAAGGAAATGGGCGCGGCCTATCCGGAGCTGATCGAAGGGCGGCAGCGCATCGAGGCCGTGTTGCTGCAGGAGGAGCAGCGCTTCGGCGAAACGCTTGAAAACGGGATGAAGATCCTGGAGACGGCGCTGGGACAGTTGCGCAGCGGTGACGCGCGCATGCTGGACGGAGAGACCGCCTTCGTGCTGTACGACACGCACGGTTTTCCGGTCGACCTGACCGCCGACATTGCGCGCGAGCGCGGGTTTACGGTCGACATGGCCGGCTTCGAGCGGGCCATGGAGCGGCAGCGCGAGATGGCGCGCGCGGAAGCCCGCTTCCGGGCCAGTGC
>DATBCI010000294.1:0-8701 GCA_036270555.1 Burkholderiaceae bacterium | reverse complement strand
CGTGCGGCCCGACTCGTACCTGGAAATCAACAACTTCTACACGCCGACCATCTACCGCAAAGGGGCCGAGCTGATCCGGATGCTGGCCACCCTGATCGGGGAATCCGCGTTCAGCCGCGGATTCACGCAGTTCATCGCGCGCCACGATGGCCGCGCGGTCACGTGCGAGGACTTCATCGAGTCGATGGCAGGCGCGGCCGGCCGCGACCTTCGCCAGTTCATGCGCTGGTACGAGCAGGCCGGAACGCCGCGCGTGGCGGTCAGTCCCCTCTACGACGACCAGGCCCGCTCGCTCGAGCTCACCTTCGTGCAGAGCTGCCCCGCGACGCCCGGACAGGCCGACAAGGAGCCGTTCGTGATTCCGCTGGCGATCGGGCTGCTTGCGCTCAACGGCGCCCAGCTTCCGCTGAAGAGCGACCCGGCCGCGACCGGCGGTGAGACGACCCGCCTGCTGGAGCTCACCGAACCGGTGCAAACGGTGCGCCTGTTCGATGTGCCACCCGGGGCCGTGCCGTCGCTGCTGCGCGACTTCTCGGCGCCCGTGATCGTCGACTATCCATACAGCGACACCGAGCTGACCGTGCTGGCACGCCACGATCCGGATCCGTGCACACGCTGGGATGCCGTGCAGCGGCTGCTGCTGGGCGACCTGTCTGCGGCCGCCGACACGCTCGAGGACGAGCAACGCGTGATGCTGCGCCAGGCGACGACCGAGCTGATCCGCCAGACGCTGGTCGATCCGGGCCTGGCACCGGCCTATCGCGAACTGGCCCTGCGGCTGCCCGCCGAATGCCTGCTGGCGGAGATGCGCGCCATCATCGTTCCCGATGCCGTGCGCGGCGCCCGCATTCGTCTTCAGCAGCTGATCGGCAAGGATCTGCAATCGGACTGGACCGCGACCTACCGCTCGATGCAGACCGACGGTGCGTATCGGCCCGACCCGGTCTCGGCGGGACGCCGCGCCCTGAAAAACCTGGCGCTCGAGTACCTGGTGGCGAGCGCCGATCCGCCCGCGATCGAGCTGGCACGGCGGCAGTTGGCGGGCGCCGACAATCTGAGCGACCGCTACGCGGCGCTGACGGTTCTGGTGAACTGTCCGTCGCCCGCGAAGGCGGGCATGCTGCTTCAATGCGCGCGTGACTGGCACAACGAACCGCTGCTGATGAACAAGTGGTTCAACGTGCAGGCCACTGCGATCCGCTATCCGGGCGAGCCGCCCGTGCTGGAAAGGGTGCGCGCGTTGCTGCGCCATAACGCTTACAGCGAGCAGGATCCGCAAGCGGTCGAGGCCCTGGTGGTGGCCTACTGCAGCGACAATCCGGCCGAGTTCCACCTGACCGATGGATCGGGCTACGCGTTCTGGCTGGAACAGGTGCTACGGCTGGACGCCGTCAACCCGATCGTGGCCGCGCGCGTTGCACGCGCGCTCAATCGATGGCGCCGGTACGCTCCGGACCGCCAGCAACAGATGCGCCAGGCGCTGCAGGAGGTGGCCGCACGGCGGTCGCTGTCCGCCGACGTGCGCGAAGTCGTGGATCTGGCCCTGGCCGCCTGAGGAAGGCAACGGCAGGATGCAGGCTTTGATTGAGAGTTGCTCGGAGATCGCATGCCCTCGCTGAAAATCCTGATCGCCCAAGGGGGCGGTCCCACGGCGGTGATCAACCAGTCGCTGGCCGGCGTCGTGTTCGCGGCTCACCACAGCGACGCGATCGAGCGCGTTTACGGCGCACGGCACGGCGTGCGCGGAATCCTGAACGAGGACCTGCTGGACCTGTCCAGCGAAACCGCCTTTCAGGTGGAAGCGGTCGCGCGCACGCCCGGCTCCGCGCTGGGCTCAACCCGCGACAAGCCCGACCTCGCCTATTGCCAGGAGATGCTGAAGGTCCTGAAGGCGCACGCAATCGGTCACTTCTACTACATCGGCGGCAACGATTCGGCCGACACGGTGCGCCTGGTCAGCGAGCAGGCGCGCACCTCCGGCTACCCGTTGCGCTGCATCCACATTCCCAAGACGATCGATAACGACCTGGTCGGTAACGACCACACCCCGGGGTTTCCATCGGCTGCGCGCTTCGTCGTGCAGGCGTTCGTCGGCGCGGGCCTCGACAATGCGTCGCTGCCCGGTGTGTATGTCGCGGTCGTGATGGGACGACATGCGGGTTTCCTGACGGCGGCCTCCGCGCTGGCGCGCAAGTATCCCGGCGACGGGCCGCACCTGATCTACCTGCCCGAGCGCACGTTCGATCCCGAGCGCTTCATCGCCGACGTGAAGTCGGTCCACGACCGCCTGGGGCGCTGCGTGGTGGCGGTGTCGGAAGGCGTGCACGACGCGGCTGGCGTGCCGATCATATCGAAGCTCGCCCCCAACGCCGAGCGCGATCCCCACGGCAACGTGCAGTTGTCCGGAACCGGTGCGCTGGCCGATCTGCTGTGCGTGCAGATCCGCGATCAGCTGGGAATCAAGCGGGTGCGCGGGGAAACTTTCGGCTACCTGCAACGATCGTTCGCCGGCTGCGTGTCGGACGTCGATCAGCGCGAAGCCTTCGAGGTGGGCGAGCGCGCCGTGCAGTTCGCGCTGTCAACAGACCGGGACGGATCGGTGTGCATCAAGCGGGTGGGGGACTACGCGGTCGACTATCAGCTGCAGGCACTCGAAGCGGTGGCAGCCCGCACCCGCGTGATGGAGGATCCGCTGATCGCTGCCTCCGGAACCGATGTCACCGATGCATTCCACGCCTACCTTCGGCCGCTGCTGGGCTCCGGCGTCCCGGAGGTACACCACTTGCGGTCGGCTCCGGTGGCCAAGCGCCTCAAGACACGCTGATCTTGCGCGCGACCTCGACGATCGCCGCATGCTTGACCTGGCCGATCACGGCCAGATCCAAGGGCTGCGGCTGAGCGCTCGCCGCCTGTCGCAGCGCCTCCAGCTGCTCGGGCACGATGGCCACGTACAGGCGCGAGCCCGGGGCCAGGCCGCCCAGCCGCTGCGACAGGTCCGGCACGGCCTGCACCGAGCCGCGTGTGTAGAAGCGCAGCGAGGCGGGCGTTCTATGCCCCCAGTACAGCAGCTCACCGGGGCTGGTTCGCAACTGCGCCCGCCACGCCGCCACCGGGCCGGCAAATGAGCTGCCGTTGGCGCGCTGCGGCGCCCAGGCGAGCGCGCCCAGGCAAACCACCGCAACCGATGCGCACGCGGTCACGATGACGCCACGGCGCCAAGGCCCCGGTTCGGCCCAACGGCCCGCGAGCTGCAGGCCCAGCAGCGTCGCCAGCGGCGTCAGTACCGGCAGCACGTAGGTCCAGATTTCATTGCTGGCGAACGTGAAAACCAGCATGGGAAGCAGTACCGCCAGCAGTGCGAACAGGCGACCGTCGTCCGCGCACCAGGCACGCGCGCGTGCCACCCACCCGCGCGCCGGCCGCAGCATGGCCAGCAGCGCCATCGACCACAGTCCGAGCGCCGCAACCAGGTAGGCCCAGATCGTCCCGACCGGCTCGCGGTGCGCGGTACCGTAGCGGTCGCCCGTCCAGCCGGGTTCCAGATAACGCAACACGTGCTCGCCGATCAGGAAGTAGTTCAGGAAACCGGGGGTGCGCACTTCGGCCCAGGCGTACCACGGCAGGCTGATTGCGGCGGCCAGCGCGATGCCCGCAACCCAGGGCAGCGATTGCCACACCTGCGGCCAACGCTTGCGCCAGGTCGCCCAGGCAGCCACCGGCATTGCCACATAAAGGAACGCCACCGGTCCCTTGGCCAGCATCGCCAAGCCGCTTGCGACGAACAGTCCGTAGCGCCAGACCGCATGGTCCGATCGATCGATCACCGCGCGCTGGAACGCAACCAGCATCCAGGCCGTGCACAGACCCAGCGCCGGATCGGTCATCACCGCACCGTAGCCGATGAAAAATCCGCTGGTCGCCAGGATCAGGCACGACAGCAGGCCCGCACCCTCACCCCCTCCCGTCTCCCACCGCGTGGGCGAGGGGCGATCGAGCACGGCTTGGCCAGCACTCCCCTCTCCCGCTTGCGGGAGAGGGGCCGGGGGTGAGGGGCGACGCGCCAATGCACCCGCCCACACGCTGCACAGCGCCAGCACCCCGAACCCGCACAACAGCGAAGGCAGTCTGAGCGCGAACTCGTCGACCCCGAACAGGTACGTCGATCCGGCGCTGAGCCAGGCGTACAGCGGGGGCTTGGCCCAGAACGGCGTGCCGGGCGTTTCCTGCGGTGTCACCCAGTTGCCGGTTTCGCGCATCACGCGCGCGATCTCGCCGTAACGCGCCTCGCTGGTGTCGGCCAGCGGGTACGTGCCCAGCGTGACCAGCCGCACCACCAGCACCACCGCCAACGCCAGCTGCAGCCAGCGCGATGGCCCGGCGGCCGAGGTCACGGAATGATCACGACGGAGCCCGTGGTGCGCCGGCCCGCCAGATCCTCGTGGGCACGGCCTGCCTCATCGAGCCGATAGCGGCGCGTCACGTCGATCTGAATCTTGCCGCTCGCGACCATCTGGAACAGTTCCCTGGCGCTGTCCTCAAAGCGGCCGCGCGGCGTCACGTGCGTGGCCAGGGTCGGGCGCGTAACGTACAACGAACCCTTCTGCGACAGGATGTTCAGGTTCACCCCGGTCACAGGCCCGGAGGAACTGCCGAAGCTCACCATCAGGCCACGCGGCTGCAGGCAGTCGAGCGATGACTCCCAGGTGTCCTTGCCGACGCCGTCATAGACCACCGGGACCTTGGCCCCGCCCGTGAGTTCCAGGACGCGCCCGACCACGTCTTCCTTCGTGTAGTCGATGACAGCCCAGGCGCCATGCTGACGGGCGAGGTTCGCCTTTTCCGGCGAGCTGACCGTGCCGATCAGCTTGACCCCGAGCGCGCGCGCCCACTGGCAGGCGATCAGGCCGACGCCCCCGGCTGCCGCGTGAAACAGGATCGTCTCATTGCCCTGCAGGCGGTACGTCTGGCGGAACAGGTATTGGACCGTCAGCCCCTTGAGCATCATCGCCGCGGCCTGCTCGAATCCGATCGCTGGCGGCAGCTTCACGACGCGGTCGGCGTTCAGCACGTAGGCGCCACTGTAGGCGCCGAGCGGCCCCGACGAGTACGCGACCCGGTCGCCCGGTTTCAAATCCTTCACACCGGAACCGGCCGATTCGACCTCGCCGGCGCCTTCCACGCCCACGCCGTGCGGCAGCGGAGCCTGGTACAGGCCGCTTCGATAGTAGATGTCGATGTAGTTGATGCCGGCCGCGTGCTGTTTCACCCGTATCTGGTTGGGGCCCGGTTCCGGCACGTCAGTCTCAACGACCCGCATCACCTCCGGACCACCGTGGCGTTCGATTTGTACCGATTGGGTCTTCATGGTCGCCCTCGTGAGCCGGCCCCGCGCTCAGATTTAAAAACGTCCGCGATAATACGCGCAGCGAGCGTCCCTCTCGAACGCGTTCCACCATTGCACATGCCGCGCATTTCCGCTTACATCATCGCATTCAATGAAGCCGACAAGATCGAAGCCGCTCTGCGCAGCGTGACCTGGGCCGACGAGATCGTGGTCGCCGATTCGTTCAGCACCGACGCAACCATTCAGATCGCCCGCCAGTACACGGACCGGATCATCCAGGTGCCGTTCGAGGGCTTTGGCAAGCTGCGCAACGCCGTGCTCGACCAGCTGAGCGGCGACTGGGTCTTCAGCCTGGATGCGGACGAACGCTGCACCCAAGCGGCGGCCGACGAAATGCGGCGCGTCGTGTCGGATCCCTCCGCACGCGACGCCTACCTGGTGCCCCGGCGCAACTACGTGTTCGGACGATGGATCCGCCATTCCGGCTACGTCCCCGACTACCGTCAGCCTCAATTGTTCCGGCGTGGCCACCTGCGTTACACCGAGGACGCGGTGCATGAGACGTATGTGCTGAACGGTTCGCTCGGCGTGCTGCGCGAGCCGATCGCGCAGATCCCCTTTCGCGATCTAGCCCAAATGTTGCACAAGATGCAGCGCTACTCGACGCTGGGAGTGCACCGGCTGGAGCTGCGAGACGTTAAGCCTTCGATGTGGCGCGCGCTGCTGCACGCGACGGCATCGTTCCTGCGTCACTACGTTTTTAAGTTGGGGGTGCTCGACGGATGGGCCGGTTTCGTGATCGCGCTCGCGAATTTCGAGGGCACCTTCTATCGGTACGCCAAGCACCTGGAGCAGCAACGCAAATGGGTTGGCGAGCCGGTATTGCCACACAGCTTTAGGGAGTAAGTCATACTCCCTTAAGGTGATAATGTGGACGTGATGCCGGTTTGGACGATGTGGCGGTACCATTTTTGAGTTACGTTTGCAGGCATGGGATCGATCATCAATCGTCAAATGGTGGCCCAAGCAGTCGCTACTCAATCGTACGAACCTTCGGCGGCGATGCCGCCCGCGCCGAAGCAGATCGGCCGTTTCGAGGTTCGCTCCGAAATCGGACGAGGCTCTAACGGCGTCGTGTACGCCGCGCTCGATCCGGTGCTTGGCCGCGAGGTCGCGATCAAGGCGATCCCGCTGGCCGCCGACAATCAGGTGCGGCGACGGGCCGAGGCAAGCTTCCTGCAGGAAGCCAAGAGCGCCGCCGGCCTGAATCACCCGGGCATCGTCACCGTATTCGACGCCGGCAAGACCGACTCGGTCGCCTACATCGCGATGGAGCGCCTGTACGGCAGCGACCTGCACGACTGGCTGGCGACCCGCAACAAGCTCGGCCCGAAGGCGACCGCATCGATGATGGCGCGCGTGGCTGACGCGGTGCATTACGCGCACCGTCGCGGACTGATTCACCGTGACCTCAAGCCGAGCAACATCTTCCTGACGCGCGACCTGAAGCCGAAGGTGCTGGATTTCGGGGTTGCGCTGGCGCAGTACAACGACACGCCGCTCAACGCCAGCCGCCAGCTGATCGGGACACCGAACTACATGTCACCCGAGCAGGCATTGGGACGCCCGTTGGATGCGCGCAGCGACGTGTTCTCGATGGGCGCGATCCTGTACGAGCTGCTGACCGGCCAGCGCGCGTTCGACGGAAACCAGGTCGAGGAGACGCTGACCCGGGTCGCCTCGCAGACACCCACGCCGATCTATCAGCTCAATGCGGAGGTCCCGCCTGAGCTGGTTGAAATCGTGCATCGCGCGATGGCCAAGGATGCGGCAGAGCGCTACCAGAGCGCGGCCGAGATGCGCAACGACCTGGTTCTCGTGGCCGCCCGCGAGGATTCCGGCCGGCGTCCTACGATGCCCCCCGAGACGGTCGCGCCCACGCTGAGCCGGCGCAGCCTGCGGCTGGTGGCCGCCACGCTGGCAGTGTCGGTATCGATCGTGATCCTGGCGCTGGAGCAGCCGCATCGCACGCCGGCAAGCCCACAGGCAGCGCCGGCTCCCGTAGCGGCCTCCACCGCGGGCCCCAAGGAGCCAGCGGCGAGCACCGACCTGTCCGCAAGCAAAACCGCGGTCACCCCGGACGTGGCCCGCGTGGCGACGATTCAGGAACGGGCGGTCGCGGTGCTGCCCGCCTTTTCGCCGCATGCGCCGCCCATCAAGCCCAGGGCACCGGCGCCGGCACTGGCTGCAAGCGCGCCGGTCGCTGCGCCGGCGGCCCCGGCGCCGCCGCCGGCCGATGCGTCGGTCTCGCTGGGGATCACGCCATGGGGCGAGATCATCGTGGACGGCAGCTCGCACGGAGTGTCGCCGCCGTTGACCCATCTGACGCTGGCTCCGGGCCTCCACACCATCGAGGTACGCAACGGCGCTGCGCCACCGCTGATCTCGCGCCTCGAGCTGCAGCCGGGACAAGCGGTCGAAGTCAAGCACCGCTTCTAACGCGCAGCAAACAAGGAATTAAGCCGGGTTTCCGATGCGGTGGCGCGTCCCGCCGCACCATGGGCGGCGCCGGTAAGGCTTTTCGAGGGACCGCCACACTGTTCGAGGCGCGCGGGGGCGGCTACAGTTAGTTACGCGGCGGCCTTCGAACGGCCGACCCGCCCGAGCCCTTCGATGCCTCAGCCCCTGCCCGTCAACCAAAAGGTCATTGGCCGCTACACGCTCCTGCGTGAACTGCGCCGTGACCGGCACAGCGTGTCGTATGCGGCGGTTGATCCGGTGATGAATCGGGAATTGGTCGTGAAGGCGGTCCAGCTCGTTCCATCGGGACCGCCGATGCGGGCCGATGCGCGGCGTCAGATCGAACAGGCTTTCGTGCGGCAGGCCCAGGCCGCCGGCAAGCTGCATCACCCGAATATACTGACCGTCTTCGATGCGGGGCTCGGACACGAATTCGGTTATCTCGTGATCGAACGGGTGGCGGGCCGTTCACTGCAGGACCTGCTCTCGTCGGGTGTCAAATTCACCGACCTGCAATGCGCCGGCATCGGCGCCCGCGTGGCCGATGCGCTCGAGTACGCGCACGGGCAAGGCGTGTCGCACGGTCAGTTGGGGGCGGCCCACGTGTACATCCAGGCCGACGGGTCGCCCAAGGTGAGCGGATTCGGCGGCTGGATCGACGCAGGCTCCGAGGGAGACGATGCGCTGACGCGCACCGAGCAGTTCCTGCCGTATTTCCAGAGCGAGGTCACCGACGAAACGCGCCGCCGCGATCTGCGCTCGGTCGCGTCGGTGCTGTGCACGATGATCCAGGCCCGCCCGCACGCGGTGACCGTGCCCAGCCAGCCGCCCTCCTCC
>DATBCI010000293.1:0-6358 GCA_036270555.1 Burkholderiaceae bacterium | reverse complement strand
TTGTTCGCGGCGAGCAGTAATGTGCCGTCCGGTGTCAATGCCATTTCATCGACTCTGGTCGTGCCGCCGGTGCTGACAATCTGCTGAGTGGCAGACCAGGTGGCCGCTTCTAGATCGATCACGTGCAGCGTGCTGTCTCCGTCGCCCGCGTAGAGCCACCTGCCATGAGATGTGACGCCATCGGGGCCGGATACATTGTTGTTCACAGTCCCGTTGGCGTTGAGCCTGACGCCGATGAAGCCGGGGATCGTCCGCTTGAAGGTGTTGCTCTGCGTATCGACCACGTCGATGCCCGAATTCGAGCGATCGGCCAGATAGTACTCGGCGCGATCCTGGTCGACCCAGCTGATATCGAACGAGAGCAGCGGATTGCCCGGGATCTGCACGGCGGTGAGGCATCGGGTTTCGGTCGTGGTCGGCGCCCCCTGGCCGGTGCACGGGCCCGCGAACGCGATGCCAGGCGCTGCCAGCGAAGTGACTCCGATCAGGCAAGCGAACCACTTGCGTACGAAGACGCTCATGAAAGTCTCCTCCGCCATCTTGGGTTGCCGAATAGGATCCGCCGCTCATTCAGGCTTTTGCTCGCGGCCTGCGAAATGTTGCCAGACTCCGGGCAGCCTGAGCCATTTCCCCCATGCGCTCGGGGGTTACGACCAACCCAACGACGGATCATGGCTGCATCGAGCGACCAAGCCACTCCCAGCAGGCCTCGCCGACTTCGGCCAGGACGTCGTCGTCGGTACGCCCGGACGACTTTGGAACGTGGAAGCTGTGATCGGCGCCTTCCAGCCAGTGCATCGTCCACTGGCCCAGGCCGGCAATGGCCTGTTCCATCAGGTCGCGCTGGCAGAGGGCGTCGCGCGTGCCGTTCAGGCACAGCGCGGGTATCCCGATCTGTTTCAAATGGGCGTCGCGCAGCTTGTGCGGTTGACCTGCCGGATGAAGTGGGTAAGCCAGCAGCAGCAGCCCATCGCAGCGATACGAATCGGCAGCCAGCATCGATGCAACCCGCCCGCCCATCGAGCGCCCCCCAAGGATCAGCAAATCCGTTTGCACCACCGTGCGGGCATGCTCCGCGACCGCGATCGCGCATTGCTTCAGGCGCGGCATCGGATCGGGGGCGCCCGAGCCCTTCTCGCGATACAGGAAATTGAAGCGGACCACGCTCAGGCCGCGTTTGCGCAACTCCGCGCTCGCGGCCAGCATCGCCTTGTCGTTCATGTTGCCACCGGCGCCGTGTGCGCAGACAAAAAGCGCGTTCGACGCGGGCGTCGATCCAGGTTTAAAGACGGCAGGTTCGAAGACGGCGGAAGTCTCCTGGTCGCTGCCGACCCTGACGCGCCACGCCTCCATCAGATCATTCGCGCCGGTCTTTCGAGACAAAAGGCAGGAGAGCGAACAAGAGGATCGGGAGCACCACCTCGATCACCACCGGGATCGTCCCTGCGGTTCCTGGATCACCCAACGTGATGCGCGCGCAAATCCTGGCGGCGGCGCCGACCAGCACGGCGCCGGCCAGGTACCACTTCGCAATCAGTGTGAAGGCGATGAATGCCACCGCGTAACTGATGAAGAAATGGATGTGATGGCTCGACAGCTCCATGAACAGCTCCAGCGCGCGGCTTGCCCTCAGCCGCGCGCGAACGCGAGGATCAGCTGCAGCAGCTCGTGCGGGCGATCCAGTGGCAGGAAATGGCCGCCGTTCTTGACCACTTCCAAGCGAGCCCCCGGGATCTTGCGAAAGGTCGAATCGCGTTCCGGCTGCCGCGACCAGTCCTTATCGCCGTACACCACCAGCACCGGTCGGGAGATCTTCCCGTAATCCGAGTGCGCGCCATCCCATCGATAGGCGTTGCGGATCAGAGTCAGGAATGCGCGATAGTGGCCTCGGCGGCAACCCACCGCGTAGCTTTCGCGCAGAAACGCGTGCGGCAGTGCGGCCGGGTCGGCGACGCCTCCCTGCATGATCCTGGTTTCGAGCAGCGCATTGCGAAGACGCATCACGGTCTCGCCGACGATCGGCACAAGGGCGAGGGTGAAGATCACTCGCGCCACCAGGTTGGCCCGGGCAATGCCCAGGCCCCGCGCATAGTCGTAAGGATTGATCGCAATCACGCGGTCGATGGCCGGATGCTGGCGAGCCGCCAGCAGCAGCGAGATCGTGGCGCCGATCGAGACGCCGGCCACCGTGGCCTTTTCAATGTGTTGATCCTCCAGAAAGCGGGCGACCGAATCGATGAAAAACGCGGGCGTGTATTGGGTTGCGGGAATGTCGGACCAGCCATGTCCCGGGTAATCGACGGCGTACACCGTAAAGGTCTTGCCGAGCTCCGGAAAGATCTTTTGGAACAGGTCGAGTTGGGTACGCAGGGTGTGCAACAGCACGAGCGGAGGGCCTTGACCGGCCTTGACATAGCGCAGTCGCATTGCGCCGACGTGCGCAAACTGCATCGCCAGATCGGGCGACCACGACAATGTGGCAGGCGCTTTCGGGTCGGTGCGCAGGCCCTCGACGGCGAAGGACACCAGAACGGGCCCTGCCGTGACCGCCACCAGAATAATGATGACCAGGGTTCCGCTCATGAACGAATCCGCATCGACGGACTCATTCAGGTGCCTCGCCGGGTGCCTCGAGCCCGATTCAGATTATCACGGACCCTGTTGTCCGGAGCGCCCGTTCAGTTTGCAATTCGTCCTGACTTCCGAAAAGCTTTTGGCCCAACGCCGTGTTGCCGCTTGAACGCCTTTGAAAACGACGCCAGCGAGGCATAACCCGCCGAGGCGGCGATGGCGGCGATCGAATCGCTGTGGTGGCGCAATCGTTGCGCAGCCTTGTTCATTCGGAGTCGCGCCAGATAGCGGTGCGGTGGCACGCCGACGGTTCGCAAAAACCGCTCGGAGAAGGCCGATCGCGACAGGGCGGAGCGGTCTGCCAGCGCCGCGACAGTCCAACCCTGTTCAGAGTTCGCATGGAGCAAGCCAACCGCGCGACTGATGCGCTTGTCGTGCAGCGCCGCCAGCCAGCCGGTGCGCGCCAGATCGGCGTTCTGATCCAGGTAGGTGCGAACCGCTTGTATGAACAGGATGTCTGCCAGCCGCGCGAACACGGTCGGGCGATCCGGCCCTTCGGACTTGAGCGCCTCCAACAGGTGCGCAACCGCGGCCCGCAGCCAGGGCTGCGCGTTGCCCTGGCGGCCCTTCACCTGGATCAACGGAGGAAGCGCGGCCAGCAGCGCGTCGGCAGCGCTGTTCTCGAATTGCATTCCGCCGCAAATCAGTTTCGTGAGCCGGCCATGGCCGCCCGCAGAGAAGACGCCATCGCCGTTCGGAGCGCGCTGCCCGACCACCTCGAAGAAATTGACCGGCTCGGTACCCGGCGTACTGAGGACGACGTGCTGCGTGCCACGCGGCACGACGACGAAGTCGCCCGCCGAAAGCCGAAGCGGCTTTGGCAGACCCCGCATTTCGATCCAGCACGTGCCGCGGGTGACGACATGAAAGGCGGTGAAACTGCCGTCGAGCCAGCAACTCCAAGGGGCGCGGAACGACGGCCGGAAATAACGACTGCGGCTGACATAGATCGAATGAAGAAGGTCGGCGAACAGTTCCTTGCCGGAAGGGTCCGCTGTAGTGCTTGCCACCGACCCGGGCGCGGCTTTGCTTCTTGTGGTCTTCGATGTCACGCGGGCCCCCTGCCTCTGCGCTTGGTTAATATAGTCCGGTCCGGTCGCCGAGGAGCCTGTGATGAGTCGTCCACCGCTGCCCCCTTTCACCGCGGAGACCGCAATCCAGAAGGCACGCCTGGCCGAGGATGCCTGGAACACGCGCGATCCGGCCCGCGTCGCGCTCGCGTACACGATCGACAGCCGCTGGCGCAATCGCGCCGAAATGCTCCAGGGTCGCGAGGCGATCGAAGCGTTCCTGGTTCGAAAGTGGAGCCGGGAGCTCGACTACCGCCTGATCAAGGAGATCTGGACCTGGCGTGACAACCGCATCGCCGTGCGCTTTGCTTATGAGTGGCACGATGACAGCGGCCATTGGTTCCGCTCCTACGGAAACGAGAACTGGGAATTCGACGAGCAGGGTTTGATGCGCCTGCGCATCGCCAGCATCAACGACCTTCCGATCAAGGAGAGCGAGCGCAAGTACTACTGGCCGCTCGGTCGCCGTCCGGACGATCATCCGTCGTTGAGCGACCTGGGCCTGTGACGTCGCTGTGGAGGCTCTGTGAAGATGAAGAGGTCACTGGGACCATTCCGGAATCGACGGCACGCGCAGCCGTTCGACCTCCGGCAGGTCGAATCCGAAATGCCCGGCGAGCAGGCCGCGCAACGCGACGCGGTCGGCCAGCTGGCTCGACGTGGAGGTGCCGCCGTCCCGCACGGTCACATCACGATTCATCACCGTGACACGTCCGTTTGGTGTCAGGGCGCGCATCATGATCCGATTGACAAAGGGTGACATGGGGTGGGTCGCCGTGTAGTGATTGCCGACCTCGAAGTCGACCAGGTTGTCGGGCTCCAGAGAAGACACCCAGCAGTCCGCGACCTTCTCGCCGACCTTCGCACGCAGGACCCACTCGCCCTGGGCGCGCGCCATCCAATGGGCCTCGTGGCCGGTGTGCACCGGGGCGGTATCGGCCAATCGCACAGGCGTTCGCGGCGCGAGGGCGCCAAAGCCGGGGTCGAGAATGAAAGTGCCCTCCCGCAGCGGCACCGTCAGCACCATGTGTGTGCGCGGCGATTCGTGGCGCGGCAGCACAAGGACGACCCGCGCCGTATGGCGTACCGGGGCGAATCCGAGTTGCTCCAGTACCGCCGCGAGCAGCGTCGAGTGCTCGAAGCAATAGCCGCCGCGGCGGGCCTGGACGAGTTTGCGCTGCAAAGCTTCCAGGTCGAGCCGCACCGGCCGCCCCAAAAGCACCTCGAGATTCTCGAACGGAATGCGCGCCATGTGCGCGCCGAGCAGGCCTGCCAGCGTGTCGTAATCGGGACGTGTCGGGCCACCCCACCCGATACGCTCGAAATATGCGTCAAGATCGACCGATCCGTTCATCGAGCCACCGCCACCGCGCAAGGTGCATTACTCCGGCAGGTTCAATCGACGCCGTCTCGTCGTTCGAAGGACGTTCTCGATCAGGATCAGCGCCAGGCCCAGGAAAAATATCACACCGCTCCAATGCGCCGCGACGCCCAGGCTCGACCGCGGCGCGGCGCCCCACAACACGATCCAGGTCAGGATGACAGCAGCCAGACTGCCGTCATCGACGAACAGGCCGACGACCCCTCGAATGAGCCCGATCAGTGCGCGCATGCAGGACGGCTAGCCGGCAGTGGATGGATCGCCAGGCCGGCTCCGGCACAGCATGGCGGCCGCAGCTGAAATGGCGATGAAGCCCGCGATCAGGGCAAGGATCGACCAATCGTCGCCGGGCCATGCGATGCCGACGCCTTCGCCGCTCCAGAAAGTGCCGAACGCGCACAGCAGCACGCCGACCGCGAACTTGATCGCATTTTCCGGGATCAGGGCCAGCGGCCGATGCAGCACGAAGCCGAGCGCGGCGACCACCGCCACCGCGCTCGCCGCGCCCACGCTGGCAGCCAGCAGGTGTCCGCTCGTTGCTCCGATCGCGAGCACGATGAAAACGACTTCGATCCCTTCCAGCATGACGATCTTGAATGCGGCCACCAGCGCGGTCGTGTCCAGGCCGAAGGCCATGGAAAGCCCCGCCTGCCTCAGCGATCGCGTTTCGCTCGAAAAGACGGCCTCCTCGTCATGCAGCGGGAGCACGCCCGCGGCCCGCAGCACGGCCTTGCGGAGCCAGCGCATCCCGAACAACAGCAGCAACGCGCCCACCACGAGCTGCAATCGCGGCAGTGGAATGTTCTGCAGCGCAGGACCCAGAGCCGCAGTCAAAACCAGCAAGGTGGCAAGGGCGAGCACGGTACCGGCCAGCGCCGGCCGCCAGCCGCGCACCGTGCCTACGGCCAGCACAACGGTCAGGGCCTCGGTGGCCTCGACCAGGGAAGCCAGGAAGGAGGCCAACCAAGGCGAGCCGGCCTGCGTCCAATCGGTCAGGGTCCCTCTCCTTTCGTGCACCCGCTTTGCGCCCCGGCTTTTCGGCCTGCCGGCGGGCGCTCCAACACCGCACGATACCGTCAGCCGCGCCGTTCATGCGCCGGCTACCCTGCTTGCGGGCAGTCGGTCACAGGTTGCCGGTGACCCGCTCCAGCGAGTTTGCGCTTTGCGAGTTGATCAAATACAGATCCCGCGTCGCCGGATCCTGCGTTGACAGGTAGCTGCTGGCCTCGATGAAGCCGCTGTGATCGCTGGCGCGGAACGTCGCCGTGAGGAAGGT
>DATBCI010000292.1:0-3551 GCA_036270555.1 Burkholderiaceae bacterium | reverse complement strand
CGTTGGAATCGAGGCAATATAGCCGGCGGCCCCGGCGTTCGCTACATCGATCGAATGCAGCCAGGGCGCCACGATGAAATAGAGCGCCGCCGACGCTCCGACCATCGAGAGCGAAACGCGCAGGCCGACGATCATGCCGGCAGCGATCAGCAAAGAGCTTGGCTCGAAGCCGAATGCAACCATCGGCTTGCCGTCGAGCAGTCGAAAGCCTGTCGCAGGGACCAGGTCGGGCAGATGGATGTCGAACACCTTCGCCTTCATCCAGGCGAAGAATCTGCCGAGCGCGACAAACTGATCCACGGCCGTGTTCAGCACCCCGATGACGGCGCCCACCACCAGGGAGGTGATCAGCGCGTACCCCTTGCGCAGCGCGTCGGCGTCGCCGGCGTACAGGCTCCTCAGCGTCGTGGCAGCCGCGATGCCGGACGGAAACGGCAGCTGCTCCTGGTTGATCAGCTGGCGCTTCATCGGCACCGCAAGAAAAACACCCAGAGCGCCGGTCAGGAGCGTGAACGCCGCCAGGATCGGCCAGGTGACGTGCCGGTGCTGCGGATCCAGGATCAACAGGGCGCCAAAGCTGGTCGAGATGGTGGTCCCGGTCGACCACCCGGCAGCCGAGGCAGTGGACTGCATGCAGTTGTTCTCGAGGATCGACATCGGGCTCAGGCGCCCGGCAGCGAGCGTGCGCACGGCATTCCACATCACGTACGACAACACGCAGGCGGTGATCGCGACTCCGAACGACCAGCCCACTTTCATGACCGTGTACAGATTGGAAATCGACATCAGCATGCCGAGCACAGCGCCCATTGCGATGGCGCGCACGGTCAGTTGGGGCATGCGGTCGCCCTGGTACACGTTCGTGTACCAGTCGAGGTCCTTCTGCTCGGGGCTGGCTGCCTGAGCTGGCGGCGGCGGCACCACCGGCGCCTCGCCGCTCGCCTCGGCCGGATGAGCGGCGGTGCGCTGCGCTACGCGCGGGGGTTCGATGGCCGTGGACATCCCGTCTCCTTCTGAAGCGCTCAGTCGATTGTGGCTTCGTCGAGTACGAAGTCCAGCATGTTGCGGTTCTTGTCGACCATGCGAATTCGCACGGGGAACCAGTTCACTTTCTCGGCGATCCAGACCTCCAGCGATTCATCGCCCGAGGCCGTGGTGCGGTTCGACAGCACCCGCAGCGCAGGCAGGTGCCCGAGTCCGGAGTCGACAGTGTCCTCCCCGGTGACGGTAAAGGTCCAGTGGGACACGTCACGCGTCCCGGCCAGCGTGATCGGTACGACGGTGCCGCGCACGAACAGGTCGGGGTAGACCTGGCGCAGCACTGACAGCTGGAATTGAACGCTGAGGCGGTCTTGCGTGCCGCGCTCGGCCTTTTCCTGCCGCTGCTCATCGGTAAAGCTGACCCGTCGATTGACCCAATCGAAGCGGGTGGTCGAGGTGGGCTTGTGAGGATGGGTCTCGGAATAGCGATCGGGTTCCAATCCGAAATCCGGATCGAACTGTCCTTGCGATGACTCGGCGAAGTTCACCACATCGATGTTCAGGTCCAGCTGGTAGTGGCCGTCCTGGAAGCGCCATCGCGTCGTCGTGCGGCCGCGCACCGGAAGCACAAAACCACCGGCGCGCACGGTCGCGTAGGAGGCGTAGACGAGGCGCGCCGACCTGGGCAATACCACCTGCATCGGCGCGTGCTGCGGCGGCGCTGGCGGCTGGGCAGGGGTGGGCGAGGGGTTCGGAGCGGCCGCGGCTGCCGCGGACGACTGTGGTGGCTGCGGCGGCAGCGGTTGTGCCGGCGGCGGCGTGCTGTCAGGCGGCGCCGTCGGGGCCGCCTTGGCAACGGTGCTGTCCGGAGCCGATGTGGGTGGCGCGGGCGGGTTGGCCGACGGCTTGGCCCGTGCGCCGGGCGCCGGCTCGGGTGCGGGCTTTTCGAGGGTGCGCGCCGGCGCAGCGGCCGGGGTCGGGGCCACGGGCTCGGCCGCCGCACCTTTGGGAGGGGGTGTCGCGCGAGGCGCAGACGCCGCGGGTTGCACCGCCGTGAGGGGCGCGACGCCGCGCCCCGACAGTGACCGTGGCGAGGTGGCCCGAACCACGGCGCGCCGTGCCGGCAGTGCGATGGGGGCCTGCGCCGGTGGCAGCAAGGCCACGTCGATCATCGGAGCAGAGGGCTCGCGCCTGGGCAGCAGCAGGCGGATACCCGCCAGTGTCTGCCAAGCGGAAAAGTGAACCACAAGGGCCAGCGCGAGTGCAACGACGGCGCGCAGCCCCAGGCTGGGACGACCGAGAGTCAATGGCAAGGCGGACACAACAGGAAGAATAAGATACGGGGATCGATCGCGATCGTTTTAAATTTTAAAAGCAGGAGACGTGTTCCGATGGCTGATCCGAACCCGCTGGCGGGAATGCCGTTCGCCGAGTCGCTGGCGCATCAGATGAATGAGTCGCTGCAATGGATGTCCCGCATGTGGGGTAACCCGGCGGCGGGATCCGCTGGCGGCGAATCCATGTTCGCGCGGCAGCCTCCGATGCCACCCGGCCTGCCCTCGATGTTGATGCCGACGTTCGATCCACAGGAGCTCGAAAAAAGGATCAACGATCTGAAAACGGTCGAGCATTGGCTCGACATGAACCGCGCCTTGTTGCATTCGACGATCCAGACTCTGGAGATGCAGCGCAACGCGATCGTTGCCATGCAGTCGATGGCTAGGGCAGCGCCGGCCAGCCCCTCGGCAGCTGGCGCCGGTCAGGTCGGGTCTGGCACCACCCCGACCGCCAGCTCGCAGGCGCGCGGCGAGGCCGCGGCGCCGCTTCCGTTCGACCCCGCCCCTTGGTGGAACGCACTGCAGGAACAATTTGCCCGCCTGGCAGCGGGCGCGGCACCGCCGAACGAGCCGGCCGCTACTCCTGCTCAGCCCCAGAGTGAAGGCGAGGCAGTGCCGATGCAACCCGCCGGCGAGCGGACGGCGGCGCCCACAGGCGCCGGCAAGCCGGGCCGCAAAGGGTCTGGTACACCCGGAACGTCAAACTGACCGATGTGTGCTGCGCCAGGTCGCAAGGGCCGGCGCGATGTCATTCAGTGAGCGCAAGGCCAGCACGTCGGCCGGAACGCGTCTGACCAGAGCCGAACACGATCCGCCAACCCAGATCGCCGTGGTGGGCGGCAACTTGCTGCGCAGCTCGACGATGCCGTCGATCACCTGGTTCGGATTCAATGCTTCACTGAACGACAAGGCCGCGATGTCGACCCGTTGAGCGGTGGCCGCGCGAAGGATATCCAGCAGCGGCGTCTGCACTCCGAGCGACACGCACCGGCACCCCTCCAGCGCGAAGAATGCTTCGGCCATCAGCAGACCCAGTCCGTGCGATTCCTGTGGGAACGTGGTCAGCAGCACGACCGGCGGGCGACTGCCGGGGCGCGGTATCGAGCTGATCGCGTTGCGCAGGACCACCTGAATCGACTCGGTATACAGGTGTTCCTCGTAGATTTCCAGACGCCCCCGGGCCCAGGCATCGCCGACCAGCTCATTGAGCGGAGAGACCACCTCCGACACGAA
>DATBCI010000291.1:0-3010 GCA_036270555.1 Burkholderiaceae bacterium | reverse complement strand
GGCACAGGTGAACACCGAATGCTTCGGCGGCGCGCAGATCGGCCGCGATGCCGGCGCCGCCCGCGCTGTCGTTGCCCGAGATGCTCCAGAGGATGGGGCGGCCTTCGCCTTCGCGGCGACCTTCTTCGCCCACAGCCATTTCCTCAGGAGTCGATTGAACCGAGCAGCACCGGCTGGCCAGCGACCGGCGTGCTCGCGACCGCAAAATCCTGGGGCGCAATCAAGCCGGCGCGCCACCCTTCGCGCCCGGCCTCGACGGCGTGACGGAAGGCGCGTGCCATCCGGGCCGGGTCGCCCGACAACGCTACCGCCGAATTCAGCAATACGGCATCAAAGCCGAGCTCCATCACCCGGGCCGCATGCGAAGGGGCCCCTATGCCGGCGTCGACGATCAGCGTCGCATCCGGCAGGCGAGCACGCAAGGTCCGCAACGCAAGCGGGTTGGCCAGTCCCTGGGCCGAGCCGATCGGTGCACCCCATGGCATCAGCAGCGCGCACCCGACGTCCAGCAGGCGACGGCAGGTCACCAGATCTTCGGTGCAATAAGGCCAGACCACAAAACCTTCCCGCACCAGCACGCGCGCCGCCTCGATCAGCTCGATCGGGTCCGGTTGCAGCGTGTACTCGTCACCGACCACTTCGAGCTTGATCCAGCTTGTCTGGTACAGCTCGCGGGCCATCATCGCCAGCTCGATCGCCTCGCTGGCATGGCGGCAGCCGGCCGTGTTCGGAAGCAGGTGGGCATCCTGCTCGGTCAGGGCGGCACGAACCATCGCCACAAATCCGTTGTCGCACCCGGATGCCAGCGTCCGTTTCAGCCCGACTGTGACGACCTGCGTCCCGGCTGCGCGAATCGCATCGCGCAGCGCGTTGGGCGAGGGATATCCCGCCGTTCCAAGAAGCAGCCGGCTGCCCAGCGTGACGCCGGCGACGGTCCAGATTTCGCTGGCCACCGATTCTCGATGCATGCGAACCTCCCTGCCCTCGCCTAACCGCCGGTAATGGGTTGAAACAACAGGATCGAGTCGCCCGAGCTCAATTCGAGACCTTCTCGCAGCCCGCGCGCAACAAAACGGCCGTTCACGGCCGTCCCCACGGCGCCCGGCGCGTGTCCGAGCTCAGCCACCAGCGCCGCCAGCGTGGTGCCCGCCGCAATCCGGCGCGGGCCGCCGTCGAGCACGACACCGATGGTCCGCTCCTCTTTCATGCGGGTGTCGCCTCACGCCGGCGCTCCAGGGTTTGCGCCAACGTCTCAGCCAACCCCAACGCGCTGAGCGCGTCGTCCACCAGGGCCGGTGCCAGCAACCAACCGTGCCGGAACAGCCCATTGATTCGCACCAACCCGTCCTGGATGTCCGTGCGGGGTTCATGATCGGGCAGCGCCGGCCGCAGATTTCGGTCCAGTCTGACAACGCGGGCTTCCGACAGCTGCGGCAGTACGCTGTACGCCGCCGTCATCAATTCGACGGCCGTCTTCACCGACACCTCTGAGCGGTCCTCGCTCTCGATCTGACTCGCGCCCACGATCAACAGGTCGTCAGGTCGCGGCACGACGTAGACGCGGTGGCGCGGATGCAGCAGGCGCAGCGGCCGCCGCAGCCCAAGGCCAGGAGCGTGCAACCAGACCGTTTCGCCCCGAACACCCCGCACCGGCAGATCGGGCCGTGCCCCAGTCCCACGCACATCGAACACGACATCGAAACGCTGCCAGCCGAGCGCGGGAACATGAAGCCGATGGGGTTCGATTCGATCGACCGGGGCGCCGAAGCGCCAGCTGGCACCCTCGGCGCCGTCGATCAGCGCCGCCATCACACCGAGCGTATCGATGTGCGCCTCGCAAGCCAGGAACCAGGCATGCGCAATGCCCGACAGCGTGGGTTCGAGCTCGCGCAGGCGCGCAGCGTCCACCGCTTCGGCGACCAGCTCGGGATCGCCGGCGAGGCGCAAGCGCGCGAGCACCCGCTCGGCAGCGCCCAGGTCGGAGCGGTGCGCCAGCATCAGGCTGCCTCGTTCGGCCAGCGAAGGGTGGCCCGGAAGCTGTGCAACGATCTGACGCCACAGGGCGATCGAGCGCAATCCCTGGCGGGCGACGCCCGCCGACGCGCCCTCCAGCTCGGCCACCGGGCTCAGCATCCCGGCCGCGCTGAAGCCGGCGGCGCCCTGCCCGTCGAACGTCGGCTGCTCGTTGGCGGCCGGGTCGAACACCGTCACGCGATGGCCTGCGCGCGTGAGGCGCCATGCCAACAGGCGGCCCAGCAGACCCGCTCCGGCGATTCCAATCTTTGTCATCTCAAAACAGCCCTCACCCTCGACCCCTCTCCCACTGACGTGGGAGAGGGGAGCTCATCACGTCATCCCCAACCCCCTCCCGCTGACGTAGAAGAGAGGAGCGCATCACCTCAACCTCAACCTTCTCTCACTGACGTAGAAGAGGGGAGCTCATCAGGTCGCTTTCCGGATCGGAACGTAGATCTCGCCGCCCGCTGCCTTGAATTCGGCCGACTTGCCGTCCATCGCGCGCTGGATCGCCTCCGAGTCGGACAGATCCAGGGTGGCCGCCAGGTCGCGCAGCTCCTGCGTGATCTTCATCGAGCAGAATTTGGGCCCGCACATCGAGCAGAAGTGAGCGACCTTGCCGCTTTCCTTGGGCAGCGTCTCGTCGTGAAAGTCGCGAGCCGTGTCCGGATCGAGCGACAGATTGAACTGGTCATGCCAGCGAAATTCGAAGCGCGCGGTGGACAACGCATCGTCGCGCGCGCGCGCACCGGGGTGCCCCTTCGCCACGTCGGCTGCATGCGCCGCGATCTTGTAGGCGATGATCCCCTGCTTCACATCGTCGCGATCCGGCAGGCCCAGGTGCTCCTTCGGCGTCACGTAGCACAGCATCGCGGTGCCGAACCAGCCGATCATCGCCGCGCCGATGGCCGAGGCGATATGGTCGTACCCCGGCGAGATATCGATCGTCAGGGGGCCCAAGGTGTAGAACGGCGCTTCGTGGCAGTGCTTCAGT
>DATBCI010000290.1:0-10898 GCA_036270555.1 Burkholderiaceae bacterium | reverse complement strand
GCAGCACGCGCGTGTCAGGACCGATTGCCGCTCGATAGTCGCCCAGCCGCGTCTTATTGGTGGAACCGACTTCGATCAGCCGCGCACCCCCTTGTCGAATAACCTCTGGGATCCGAAACCCGCCGCCGATCTCAACCAGCTCGCCGCGCGAGACGATCACCTGCTTGCCGTGGGCGAACGCGGCCAGCGTCAACAGCACGGCGGCCGCGTTGTTGTTGACGACGGTTGCCGCCTCGGCCCCGGTCAGCCGACACAACAGCGGCTCGATCAGGCTGTCGCGATCGCCGCGCGCGCCCGTCTGCAGATCGAACTCGAGATTGTTGGGGCTGGTCATCAGTGCGACGACCTGTCCGATCGCCTCGTCGGCCAGCAGCGCCCGGCCCAGGTTCGTATGGATCACGGTACCGGTCAGGTTGATGACACGCTTGAACGGCGACGCCAGCGCCTGCTGGCAGCGAGCCCGCAGCGCTTCGAGCAGCGCCGCCTCGGTCAACTGAGCCGCATCCAGGCCGGTCGGCACGTGCCCGCGCAACTCGTCGAGTAACTCGCGGCACTGGTCCGCAACCAGCGTATGACCGTGCTGCTCGATCAGCGCTCGCCCGGCGGGCAGGCGCAGCAGGCGATCGACCGAAGGCAGTTGCCTTAACGTCGCCTGCGAGCCATGCACGATGGACTCGGCGGGCGCCGCCATCAGCCGTCCCCGGGGTCGCCGTACAACAGCATCAGGTTGATGCCAGCCGACGTTTTGCCGCTCTCCGAGACGAGCAGGTCGAGTGCGATGCTCGCCAGATCGTCGGCCACAGGATCGAGGTCGGGATCCTTCTCCATCGACAGTATCTTCAGGTAATGCCCGCACGGATCGCAACACTCGGCCCGCACGGCAGCGATCGGCGCACGCTCGCGCGGCATCTTCTGCCCGGCTGCCTCGACCGCCGGCTCGATCCAATCGAGCGACTGATAGTGTATGCCTTTGGTGCCAAGGCAATGGCTGCACATGATCCGCACCAGGTGCCACTGCGCACTGCACAGCGCGCAGTGCAGATAGCGGTAGCCGGACTCCAGGCCACCGATCCTGACCACGCTGACGGTCGGACGTGAGCCGCAGCACGGACACTGCGACCCTGGCGCAGGGCGATCGAAGATCGACTGGCCGAAGCGCTCGGCCGCTGCGGCCACCAGGCGAACCCAATACACCTGCAAGGCCGCGCCGATCAAGGGCGCCGCGGCCAGATCCAGACCCAGAGTCACCCCACCGAGCAGCCGGTCCGCCTGCAATTCATAGAATGCATCGGACTCGGCGCCCAGCCGCTGGACCAGATCGCGCGTTTCCGGTCTCAGGTCCGGCGCTAACCGCTCCAGCATGCGCCGCAGCCCGGCGCGCCAGACTGGGGCGCGCGACCACCCGATGGCTGGCAGGGGCGCACCGCACCGATCCGCGTTGGCGCGCAACTGCGCAGGATCGGGGAGGTCCAGCGACGGGAAGTCCTTGATCGCCTGCTGTTGTGCGCCGGCCAACGCCGCGACGAACGACAGGTATTCGCGCATCGGATGGCCGGCCGCGAGTGTCTGCAGGCGCCCCTGCCTCTGGCCGAACTCACGCGCAGCTTGCGGCAACAGCAGGCGCGGCGCATGGGGCTCGCCGGCGCGCGCCGCAATCTCTTCCGGGGTCGAGAATGGCTGCGAGGGTTCCAGCTCTGTGGCCTGTATCGGTCCCGGTGCCCGAGTCAGCGTTTGTCCTGGGTCACCTGCTCGGCCCAGCGCGGATGGTGGTGCCTCGCCCAGCTTTCGGGAACCGTGCCGCGCGTCATCGCGCGCGTCGTGCCCTTGACCCAGATCGCCGCGTAGATGTGCACGATGATGCCGAGGATCAGGGCGACCGCGGTCAGCGAGTGCACCAGGGTCGCCAGCCGAACCAGGTCGATCGAAAAGTAGCCGGCAAAATACGGTCGCCAGAATACAAAGCCGGTCAGGAGCAGAAGCGCCAGGCAGACTGCCATCCACCAGAACACGATCTTCTGCCCGGCGTTGAAGCGTCCCACCGGAGGCACTTCGTCGAAGCGTCCCGCGACTATCGAGCGAAAGCGGGACACCCAGCCGCTGTCATCGGCGTTCCACACGTTGTCGCGCGCAACCCTCGCGTACATGCCGCAGAAGAACAGGAACGCCAGTACGCCGGCGAACGGATGCAGGATCCGACTCCAGGCGCCTCCGCCGAACAGCGCCGAGAAAAAGAACATGGATGGATGGAACATCGAAAGGCCCGACAACGCCGCGCAGAAAAAGAAGATCACCAGCGCCCAGTGATTGATCCGGTCGGAGTCCGAGTAGCGCTGCAGATAACGGGTGTTCTCCATGGCGGTCTCCTAGTGCGCCTCGTCGTCATCCGACTCGATCGGACCGACCTTCACGTAATGGAAGAACGCCCCCGCCACGGCACCGATCATCGCCAGTACGCTGAGCGGCTTCACAACGCCCTTCCACAACGCCACCAGCGGGCTGATCCTGGGGTTCGCCGGAAGCCCGTGGTACAGCTGGGGCTGATCGGCGTGCTGCAGCACATACATCACGTGCGTGCCGCCCACGCCTGGCGGATCGTACAGTCCCGCCTGCTGATAGCCGCGCTCCTTCAGGTCGACGATGCGCTCGGCCGCGAATTCCTTCATGTCCTCCTTGGTGCCGAAGCGGATCGCACCGGTCGGACAGGCCTTCACGCAGGCCGGCTCCAAGCCGACCGCGACCCGGTCCGAACACAGCGAGCACTTGTAGGCCTTGCTGTCCTTCTTCGAGATCCGCGGAATGTCGAACGGGCAGCCGGTGACGCAGGATCCGCAGCCGATGCAGTTCTCGGAGATGAAGTCGACGATGCCATTGGAGTACTTCACGATGGCGCCCGGCGCGGGGCAAGCCTTCAAGCAGCCCGGGTCCTCGCAATGCATGCAGCCGTCCTTGCGGATCAGCCACTCGAGGCGGTCTGGCTGCGTTTGCACCTCGGAGAAGCGCATCACCGTCCACGAAGCGGGCGACAGGTCGCGTGGATTGTCGTAGAGGCCCTCGTTGTCGCCGACCGCATCGCGCAAATCGTTCCACTGCATGCAGGCGACCTGGCACGCCTTGCAGCCGATGCAGCTGGTCACGTCGATCAGCTTGGCCACCTCGGCCTCGCGCCGCACCGACGGCGACGGCAGCGTGGTGGCGGAGCGGCCCGTAATATCGAGCGATTGAAGTGTTGACATGGCGGCGGCCCCTCAAGCCTTCTCGATGTTCACGATGAAGGCCTTGTACTCGGGCGTCTGGGTGTTCGCATCACCGACAAATGGCGTCAGCGTGTTCACCAGATAACCCTGCTTGGCGAGCCCGACAAAACCCCAGTGATTCGGCAGGCCCACTGTGTGGATCTTCTTGCCGTCGCACTCCAGCGAGGCGATGCGGGGAGTCACCACGGCCACCGCCTTGATCTGTCCGCGCTTGCTGCTCACTTTGACCCAGTCCCCGTCGGCGATGCCTTTCTCCTTGGCCAGATCGACGCCGATCTCGACGAACTGCTGGGGCTGGATGATGGCCGACGTCAGCACGTTCTTCGTCCAATAGTGAAAATGCTCGGTGAGCCGATAGCTGGTGGCCGCGTACGGGTAGTCCTTGGACGTGCCGAACTGCTCCCGATCGCCCTTGAAGACGCGCGCCGCCGGATTGGAGCGCGCTTTGTCGTTGCTCGGGTGTAGAGGGTTGTTCGCCAGTGGCGACTCGAACGGCTCGTAATGCTCGGGCAGCGGCCCGTCGGCCAGTCCGGTCGGGGCGAACAGGCGCGCCACCCCTTCGGCGGTCATGATGAAGGGGCCGACTTCCTCGTCGGGCGCCGCGTCCGGGCGCATGTCGGGCACATCGGCGCCCGCCCAAGCCTTGCCGCTCCATGACACCAGACGACGGCGCGCATCCCACGGTTTGCCGGACGGATCCGAAGAAGCACGGTTGTACAGAATCCGCCGGTTGGCCGGCCAGGCCCATGCCCAGTTGACCGTCTGGCCGATCCCGAACGGGTCGGAGTTGTCACGACGGGCCATCTGGTTGCCGGCTTGCGTCCAGGCGCCCGTATAGATCCAGCATCCGCTGGACGTCGTGCCATCGTCTCGCAGTTGACCGAAGCCGGCGAGCTGCTCGCCGGCCTTCACGAGGACCTTTGTCTTGTCCTTCGGGTCAACCTGGTCGGCCAGCGCCTTGCCGTTGTATTCCATCGCCAGTTCGTCGGGACCCGGACGGCTGGGGATCTTGTACGGCCAGGTCAGGTTGACGATCGGGTCGGGAAACGCGCCGCCTTCGGATTTGTACGCAGCACGCAGGCGCAGGAACAGCTCAGCGATGATTTCGATGTCGCCTCTGGCTTCGCCCGGCGCCTCGGCGCCTTTCCAGTGCCATTGCAGCCAGCGCCCGGAATTGGTCAAAGAGCCCTCTTCCTCGGCGAAGCAGGTGGACGGCAGACGGATCACGGTGGTCTGGATATCCGCGGTCTTCACGTCGTTGAAGTCGCCGTGATTGACCCAGAATTCCGCCGTTTCGGTCCTGAGCGGATCGATCACGACCAGGAACTTGAGCTTTGAGAGGCCCGCGACGATCTTGGCTTTGTTCGGGAACGAACCGACCGGGTTGAAGCCCTGGCAGATGTACCCGTTGATCTTGCCCTGGACCATCAGCTCGAACGCCTGCAGGATGTCGTACAGCTTGTCCCATTTCGGCAGATAGTCGTACGCCCATTCGTTGGCGGCGGTGGCCGAGTCGCCCCACCACGCCTTCTGCATGCTGACGAAGAACTTCGGATAGTTCTGCCAGTAGCTCATCTGGCCCGGTCGCAGCGGCTTCAGCGTGCGCGGCTTCAGATAGTCGTCCAGACGCTGCTCGGAATCGCGCGCCAGCGTGAGGTAACCCGTCAGCGAATTGGACAGCAGACCCAGGTCGGTCAGCCCCTGGATATTGCTGTGACCGCGCAGCGCGTTCATGCCGCCGCCCGGAATGCCGATATTGCCGAGCAGCAACTGCATGATCGCGGCGGTCCGGATCATCTCCGACCCCGTGCTGTGCTGCGTCCAGCCGAGTGCGTACATGATCGTCATCGCGCGGCTCGGGGCGGCCGTGGATCCGATCATCTCGCAGATCTTCAGGAACCTGTCCTTCGGCGTTCCGCAGACCTTGCTGACCATGTCCGGCGTGTATCTTGAGTAATGCTGCTTCATGATCTGCAGCACGCAGCGCGGGTGCTGCAAGGTCTCGTCGACCTTCGCGTAGCCCTTGCTGTCCAGCTCGTAGCCCCAACTCGAGGGGTTGTAGCTGTGCTTCTCGGCGTCGTAACCGGAAAAGATGCCGTCCTCGAACTGGTAGTCCTCCCCGACGATGAACGACGCATTCGTGTAGTAACGAACGTACTCCTGCTGCAGCTTGTTGTTGGTCAGCAGGTAGTTAATCACGCCGCCCAGGAAGGCGATGTCGGAGCCGGCCCGAATGGGGGCGTACTCGTCGGACATGGCAGCCGAGCGCGTGAAGCGTGGATCGACCACGATCAGCTTGGCCTTGTTGTGTTGCTTGGCCTCGATCACCCACTTGAAGCCGCAGGGATGCGCTTCGGCGGCGTTGCCGCCCATGATCAGTACGATGTCGGCGTTCTTGATGTCAACCCAGTGGTTGGTCATCGCGCCGCGGCCAAACGTCGGGGCCAGACTGGCCACCGTCGGGCCGTGTCAGACACGCGCCTGATTGTCGAAGACGAGCATCCCCAGGCTACGCATCACCTTGTGCGTCACGTAGCCGGTTTCGTTGGATGAAGCCGAGGCGCACAGCATGCCGGTGCTCAGCCAGCGGTTGACCGTCTTGCCGTCGGCGTTGCGCGAGATGAAATTCGCGTCGCGGTCGCTCTTCATCAGCTTGGTGATCCGCGACAGCGCGTCGTCCCACGAGACGCGCTTCCACTCGCTGCTGCCCGGCTCGCGCACCTCGGGATACTTCAGCCGGTTCGGGCTGTGAACGAAATCGAGCAGGCCGGCGCCTTTCGGGCACAGCGTGCCGCGATTGACCGGATGATCAGGATCGCCCTCGATGTGAACGATCGAGGTCGCGACGTTCTTGGCCTTGTCGCCGAGGCCGTACATGATCACGCCGCAGCCGACCGCGCAGTACGGGCAGGTATTGCGCGTCTCGGTGGTGCGCGCCAGCTTGAAGTTGCGGGTCTCCGCAAGCACCTCGGTCGGCGAAAACCCCAACATCGCCAGACTCGAGCCGGCCAGGCCGGCCGCGCTGACCCTGAAGAATTGCCTTCGGTTCATGTCCATTGGTGGCCCCTTGCGCTCATCGAAACCCCCCGGTCGAGACCTGAAATCCGCCTTACGCGCCGCGTGGGCACTACGGCGAACCACTGCTTGAAATGGAATTGATTTTAGTTAGTATCACCCTGAAACGAATCAGGGTCCAGAGAGCGGCCGCGTCTATCGCTGGTACGCGCGGGGAGACCTTGCAAAAAAAACACGCTGCGCACGTTGGCTGTTTGCTGCGACGCAGCGGCAAGCGTTTTGGCGTGGAGGGATTGATGCGACACTCTTTGGTTGAGACCGATTCACTCTCCGGTGACACACGCGGGTTTGCTTCGCCGACCTCCCTGTTCTGGAAGCGCCAATTCGACCGCTTCGTCGCGCGTATGCGCGGTCACGCGATCCCCCTGCGCGTGCGGCTGTGGAACGGCCTCGAGGCCGCCTTGGGCGACGACCCCCGGGTGACTTTCACGGTGCCCTCGCGCGCCTCGCTGCGGCACATGATCCGTCCTTCGCTGGACGGTCTCGGCACGGCCTACGTGGAAGGCAAACTCGACGTCGAAGGCAAGCCAGCCGACGTGCTGCAGGTGGCAGTGAAGCTCGCCAGGCTGGGCGCCCTGCGGGCGCGCCGCGCGCCGCGCTTGTTCCGGCACACCCGCGGCATCGACGCCGACGCGATCCACTATCACTACGACGTGTCCAATCACTTTTACGCGACGTGGCTGGACCAGAACATGGTCTACTCGTGTGCCTATTTCCGCTCACCGCACGACAGCTTGGACCAGGCACAACTGCAGAAGATCGACCACATCCTCGTCAAGCTCGCGGTTAAACCCGGCGATCGGCTGCTCGATATCGGTTGTGGCTGGGGCGCGCTGATCATTCGTGCAGCGCAGAAGTTCGGCGCCCGGTGCGTCGGCATCACGCTGTCCCGGAATCAATACGATCTGGCGCGTGAGCGCATCACCGCTGCCGGACTGGACGACCGTTGCGAGGTGCGACTTGAGGACTACCGGGATACGAGCGGCAAGTTTGACCGAATCGCCAGCGTCGGTATGTTCGAGCACGTCGGCCTCTCCAACCTGCGCGCCTATTTCTCCAGGATCCGCGACCTGCTGGAAGACCACGGGACGGTGATGAATCACGGCATCACCGCGGGCGATCCCGATTCACGCGAATCGCCGCTCGGGGCGGGCGAGTACATCGAGCGCTATGTATTCCCTCGCGGAGAGCTGCCACACATCAGCCGCACGCTTTATGAAATGTGCGCGGCCGGCCTGGAGCCGGTCGACGTGGAGAATCTGCGCCGTCACTACGCGATGACGTTGAGGCACTGGTCGGAGCGCTTCGAGGCACACGCACAGAAGCTGCGCGAGATCGCCGGCGAGAAGCGCTGGCGCATCTGGCGCATGTATCTCGCAGGTTGCGCCTTCGGTTTCGCGCAGGAGTGGATGGCACTGCACCAGATACTGGCGGTGAAAGCTGGCTCGGCTGCTGCCGACACGCTGCCGCTAACGCGGGACTACATCTACGTGAAGTAGAGGGGGA
Organism: Burkholderiaceae bacterium; assembly: GCA_036270555.1. Classification (GTDB taxonomy): domain Bacteria; phylum Pseudomonadota; class Gammaproteobacteria; order Burkholderiales; family Burkholderiaceae_F; genus VBCK01. The sequence continues at coordinate 3,063 of DATBCI010000290.1, read as the reverse complement.
GAACGAGGGGCTGGGCCGGCCCCCATTGCTGCCCCAGACATGAGCGTTATATGCATATGTCTTCGTGGCCCGTTCGCAACCTCCCGCCACAGGGCGTAATCTCCGGCGCACCAAAGGGGGAAAGCTGGGAGGCCGCGATGCAGGCTCAAGACAGCGTCGGCGCAACAGCAAGCCATGCGACCGGGTGGCGCGAGACTTACCTGAAGGAAGACTGGTGGTCGATCTGGCTCGGGGTCGGCATCGTGCTGGTCGCATGGTTTTTATTCGCGAATGGCTCCACCATCAAGTGGGTCGCCATCATCCCCAAGAAGTGGTCTTCGTTCGATCAGGCGGGGGCGGACCTGGCGGCGCACATCCTGCAGTACGTCGTGCAGTTTGCACTCTGGCTGACGATCTTCTGCGTCAGCATGAGGGCCATGGGTTACCGCCTGGCGCAGTTCGTTCCCTCGTTCGCGTTCGTCTACATCGGGTCGATCGTGATCCTGATCATCGGGTCCTGGGAACGAGCGTCGTACTACAACCTGGAGCCGCCGCTGGTGGCGCTGGCCCTCGGCCTGGCCATCTCCAACCTGATCGGCCTGCCGCAATGGATGGATACCGGCTTTCGAGTCGAGTACTACATCAAGACCGGAATCGTTCTGCTCGGTGCGACGCTGCCGTTCACGCTGATCGTCTGGGCCGGACCGGTGGCGATCGCGCAAGCGTCGATCGTCTCGATCATCACCTTTCTGGTGATCTTCTATACGGGTCGCAAGCTCGGCCTGGATCGTCGCCTGTGCGCGACGCTCGGTGCGGGCGGCGCGGTGTGCGGCGTATCGGCGTCGATCGCGATTGCCGGGGCGGTCGGCGCCAAGAAAGAGCACGCGCCGATTGCGATTACGCTGGTCATACTGTGGGCCATCGTGATGATCTTCGTGCTGCCGCTGGTGTGCCGCTGGCTGCAGTTGTCGTCGGGAGTCGCCGGGGCCTGGATCGGCACTTCCGAATTCGCGGATGCAGCGGGCCTGGCCGCCGCCCAGACCTACGCCAACTACGTGGCCGGTGGCGCCAGCGTGGGCGGCAAGCCGGACGACGCCGTGTGGGCCTTTACGCTGATGAAGGTGGTCGGTCGCGACGTGTGGATCGGCATCTGGGCCTTCGTGCTTGCGTTCATCGCGACCACGCGCTGGGAGGTCGAGACGGGAAAGAAGCCCGCCATCGCCGAGATCTGGTGGCGCTTCCCCAAGTTCGTGATTGGATTCGCGGTGGCATCGCTGTTCGTCACGGCCATCGCCGCCCAGTACAGCTATGGTGATTTCAACAAACTGGTCGTGCCCAAGCTGGTCGCGCCCATCAAGGACCTGCGCACCTGGGCCTTCACGTTCTGCTTTTTCAGCATCGGGCTGACGACCCGCTTTCGGCAACTCGCCAACGCCGGTGGCAAGCCATTCTGGGCGTTTACGACCGGGGTTGCCGTCAACGTCGTGCTCGGCTTCATCCTGTCGGTGATCGTCTTTGGCGCGCACTGGAGCGCCCTGTCGACGCCGTAGCGTAGCGCTCAACCGGTTGAACCCTTCGGCTCCGATCCGGCACTAACCAAACGCGCAGTCACATCCCGTCGGACGTTTGCGCCGACGTTGTCGGCCGACGTTTTCGGGATTGATCGGTGCACAAGTTGTCATAAATCGCCGGTAGCGCATGGGCGCTACTGTCACTCCCGGAGGAATTCGCATGAACCGTATCACTCGGCAGCTTGCGCCTGCCGCGATCGTGGCTATTTCGACACTCTGCATCAGCTCCGCGCGCGCTCAAAATGAGCAAGACCCTTCGCACAACGCCTACGCGGTTACGCATGTCGTCTCGGACATCACCGGCGCGGCCACCAACCTGGATCCGGTGCTCCAGAACGCGTGGGGAGTTGCGTTCTCGCCCTCGGGCAGCCCGTTCTGGGTTAACGACAACGCGACGGGTTGCTCGACACTCTACGATGGAGGCGGCGTCGCGGTTGCGCTGCAAGTGAAGGTTCCCCTGCCAGGCAACGTGGTGCCACCGGGCACCTGCAAGCATGTCGACCCGAACAACCCGCCCAACCCCACTCCCGCCGCACCGACTGGCATCATCTGGAACGCCTCCGCGAGCTTCCTGGTTCCTGGAACGAAGATCCAGGCCGCCTTCATTTTTGCCACTGAAGACGGAACGATCTCTGCCTGGGGCGGAGGCTTGCCCGTGGCCGACACCGCGGTCATCGCCGCCGACAACTCCGCCGTGCCGACGGCCGGCAATGGCGCTGTATACAAAGCGCTCGTCTTTGCCGTCAACGCGAAGGGCTCCTTTTTGTTCGCGACCAATTTCCGCGCCGGCACGATCGACGTCTTTGCTCCGACCGGCGCCAACGGTTCTTACGCATTGACGACCACCGATGGCGGATTCACCGATCCCGAAATGCCGGCCGGGTATGCGCCGTTCGGCATGCAGCTGGTCGACGGCGACCTGTTCGTGACGTTTGCCAAGCAGAATGCCCAAAAGCACGATGACGTGTCCGGGCCTGGCAACGGCTTTGTCGACGTATTCGACACCGACGGTCATCTGCTGCGCCGGTTCGCCAGCCACGGGCGCCTGAACTCACCCTGGGGCATCGCGGTGGCCTCCTACAACTTCGGACCGTTCAGCGGCGCGATTCTGATCGGCAACTTCGGCGATGGCCGCATCGGCGCGTACGATCGGAGGGGACATTTTATCGATGAGTTGCGCGACGTCGACGGCGGCCCGATCACCCTCGATGGCCTCTGGACCATCACGGCGGGTGGTGGCCGGCACTCCAGTCCGGACACATTGTTCTTTACCGCGGGCCCGAACGGCGAGACGGACGGCGCCTTCGGAACCATCACGCCGGTATCGGGCAACTGATGGCCAGCTCACGCGCCTGCCGGCTGCTCGACCGGCCTAGCGCGCGGAGGCGTTGAGCCGCTGCGCGAGGTCCGCACGCAGTCTTGTAACGTCTTGCGGCGACAGGGCTCCGAGGATGCCGTGACGGTCCGCGGGGATGTGGCCGGTCACGGCCTCCGGAGCACCAAAGATGTAGTG
>DATBCI010000289.1:0-3191 GCA_036270555.1 Burkholderiaceae bacterium | reverse complement strand
CCGGTTTCCTCGATGTAGCCCATGCCGCCGTGCACCTGGATCCCGAGCGAGGCCACTTCGACCGCCATTTCGGTGCTCCAACCCTTGACGATCGGGACCAGATATTCGTTCACCGACTGCGCTTTGGCGCGAACCTCGGCGTCCGGATGCGCATGTGCCAGATCGCTTTGGGCGGCCGCGCAGTAGGCCAGCGCGCGCGCCGCCTGGGTCTGCGACCTCATCAGCATCAGCATGCGGCGCACGTCCGGGTGCTCGACGATCGCAACCGGCCCGCTCGACCCCTGCACCGCGCGGCTCTGCAGCCGCTCGCGCGCGAATTGGGCCGCCTGCTGGTACGCACGCTCCGCGATCGCGACGCCCTGGATCCCGACCTGGAAGCGGGCCGCGTTCATCATGATGAACATGTATTCCAGGCCGCGATTGGGCTCGCCCACGATCTCGGCCACCGCACCCTTTCCGACCTCGCCGTGCCCCTCTCCGTAAATCAGCACGGCCGTGGGGCTCGCCTTGATTCCCAGCTTGTGCTCGATCGACGAGCAATACACGTCGTTGCGGGAACCGCGCTGGCCGTCGGTGCCGACCACGTACTTCGGCACGATGAACAGCGAGAGCCCCTTCACCCCCTGCGGGGCGTCCGGCGTGCGCGCCAGCACCAGGTGGATGATGTTGTCCGCCAGGTCGTGCTCACCGTACGTGATGAAGATCTTCTGTCCGAACATGCGATAGGTGCCATCGGCCTGCGGTACCGCTCGCGTACGAACCTGTGCCAGATCGGAGCCCGCCTGCGGCTCGGTCAGGTTCATCGTGCCGGTCCAGCTGCCGTCGATCATGCGGGGCACATAAATCGACTGCTGGCGTTCGGTGCCGGCGGTCATCAACGCTTCGATCGTCCCGTCGGTCAGCAGCGGGCACAACGCGAACGACAGATTGGCCGATTGCAGCATTTCGAGGCACGGAGTTGCCACCAGCCTGGGCAGCCCCTGGCCTCCAAAGCGGGGCGAGTGCTGCAGCCCTTGCCATCCACCCTCGGCGAACGACCGGAACGCCGCGCGAAAACCCGGCGGCATCGTGACCTGGCCGTCGGCCCACGCCGAGGGCTGTCGATCACCGGTCGCGTTCAGCGGCGCGATCACCTCCGAGGCCAGTTTGGCGCACTCCTGCAGCACCGCTTCGACCGTATCGTCGGACGCCTCCTCGAAAGCGGGCAGCTTCTGCAATGACCCCAGCCCGGCCAGTTCCTCCAGAACGAAGTGCATCTCGCGCAGCGGAGCTTCGTAGCCCATAGCCGGTCCTCCGGGGTTCACCCCAATTCCTTCAACAACTGCGGAAGAGCCTCGAACAAATCAGCCACCAGTCCGTAATCGGCAATCTGGAATATCGGCGCCTCGGGGTCCTTGTTGATCGCCACGATCACCTTGGAGTCCTTCATGCCCGCCAGATGCTGGATCGCGCCCGAGATGCCCACCGCCATGTACAACTGCGGCGCGACGATTTTCCCGGTCTGGCCGACCTGCCAATCATTGGGCGCGTAGCCGGCGTCGACCGCCGCACGCGAGGCCCCCAACGCCGCGTTCAGCCGATCAGCCACCTGCGCCAGCAGCTTGAAGTTCTCGGCCGAACCCAGTCCGCGCCCGCCCGATATCACGATCTTGGCGCCCTGCAATTCGGGACGATCCAGCTTGGCGCTTTCACGCGACACGAAGCGCGACAGGCCCGGATCGGGGGCGATCGCGACCGCTTCAATCGGCGCGCTGCCACCCTGCGCTGCCGCCGGGTCAAACGCCGTCGGCCGCACGGTGGCGAACTTGATCGGCTCGCTGCAGCGAATGGTCGCGATCGCGTTGCCCGCATAGATCGGCCGCGCAAAGGTATCGGGGGCCTCGATCGCGATGATGTCCGACACCAGAGCGCAGTCGTGCCGCGCCGCCGCCCTGGGCAAAACATCCTTGCCGAAACTGGTCGCGGGCGCCAGCACGTGGCTGTAGCTGCGCGCCAGCGCCGTCACCTGGTCCGCTACGCATTCGGCCAATCCCTCGGCCAGGTGGGGCGCATCGGCCAGCAGCACTTTCGCCACGCCGGCGACCTGGGACGCCTGTCGCGCCACGTCGGCGCAATCGCCTCCGGCAACCAGCACATGCACGTCGCCGCCCAAGCGGCCGGCCGCAGCGACCACGCTCAACGTGGAGGACCGCAGCTTCCGGTTATCGTGTTCCGCCAGTACGAGGGATGTCATGGTCGCGCCCTAAGGAATGACCTTCGCTTCGTTGCGCAGCTTCTGTACCAGCGTCGCCGCGTCGGCAACGCGTACGCCAGCCTTGCGTTGGGAGGGCTCGACCATGCGCAGCGTCTGCAGACGCGGCGTCACGTCGACTCCCAGGTCCCCGGGCGTCACCGTTTCGAGCGGCTTCTTTTTCGCCTTCATGATGTTGGGCAGCGTCACATAGCGCGGCTCGTTCAGCCTCAAGTCGGTCGTGACGACCGCCGGCAGCTTGACGGCGATGGTCAGCAGACCTCCGTCGACCTCGCGCGTCACCTGAGCGTGGCCGTCGGCAATCGCCAGCCTGGATGCGAATGTCGCCTGCCCCACGCCAGACAGCGCCGCCAGCATCTGCCCGGTCTGGTTGGAGTCGTCGTCGATGGCCTGCTTGCCGAGGATGATCAGTTGCGGCTTTTCGCGGTCGACGATCGCCTTCAGAATCTTGGCGACCGCCAGCGGCTGCAGTTCGTCGCCGGTCTGGACCAGGATGGCCCGATCGGCACCCATCGCCAGCGCCGTGCGCAACGTCTCCTGGCACTGCGCGACCCCGCACGAGACGGCCACGATTTCAGTGGCAACACCGGCCTCGCGCAGGCGCACGGCCTCTTCGATCGCAATCTCGTCGAACGGGTTCATCGACATCTTCACGTTAGCGATGTCGACCCCGCTGCCGTCGGACTTCACACGCACCTTCACGTTGAAGTCGACCACGCGCTTGACCGCCACCAGGATTCTCATCTTGATCCAATCGAAGGGAGCGCTGCCGCGCCCGGGTTTGGGGGATTATACGAAGGGCAGATTCAGGACCTGAGGTCGCGAATGATTTCTCGCGCTGCGTTGTGCCCGGGAGCCCCGCTCACGCCGCCACCGGGATGCGCTCCGGAGCCGCAGTGATAGAGGCCGGCGAGCGGCCCGCGATAGCGGGCATGACCGA
>DATBCI010000288.1:0-4755 GCA_036270555.1 Burkholderiaceae bacterium | reverse complement strand
CATGCTCCATCGGGATGATCTCGTTGGCGATGAACCGACGCACTTTGGCCTGGAGTTGCTCCAGATCGGCCGACAGCGAAAAGTCCATTCCCGTCTCCAAAGCAATGCCTGATCACGCGCTGCGCAGGTTCATTGCGCGGTGTCTGCCGTCAGGGCATGTTGCGCATCTGCTCGGTCGATACCGGCATCATGTTCTGATTCAGGTGGTACATCACCCACAGCGATCCGGCCAATGCGATGACGACCAGTACCAGCGTGAAGATCAGCGCGAGGAACGACCAGCCGCGCTCCGACTTCGTGCTCATGTGGAGGAAGTAGATCACGTGAACCACGATCTGCACCACCGCCAGCGTGAGGATGATCGCGATGGTGGCGCCGGAGCTGCTCAGCACCTTGCCCATCACCAGCCAGAACGGAATGACCGTCAGGATCGCGGCCAGCATCAGGCCCGTCAGATAGTCCTTCAGCGTGGCGTGAAACGCGCCTTCCCCGTGATCGGACGGGTGAGAGCCATCCCCGCCGGAGTCGTCGCGGTGCGCCAGGCTGGCGTCGGTCCCACTCATGGAAGCACTCCCATCAGATACACAAATGTGAACACGCCGATCCAGACGAGGTCCAGGAAGTGCCAGAACATCGACAGGCACAAAAGGCGGCGCTTGTTGGCGGCGATCAATCCCCGCTGCGCGACCTGAATCATCAGCGTCACAAGCCACACGATGCCGAAGCTCACATGCAGGCCGTGCGTGCTGACCAGCGTGAAGAACGACGACAGAAACGCGCTGCGCTGCGGGCCGTTGCCGTCGGCGATCAGGTGCGCGAACTCCCGAAGCTCGATCCCGACGAATCCTGCGCCCAGCAGCCCGGTGATCGCCAGCCAGAACAGCGTGCCGTCGCGCCGATCCTGCTGAATCTGAAGCACGGCGAACCCGTAGGTAATCGAAGACAGCAGCAGCAGCGTCGTGTTGATGGCCAGGGTGGGCAGGTCGAACACGTCGGACCCGGTGGGACCGCCGGCGTAGTTGCGCCCCAGGACTCCGTAGCACGCGAACAGGCTCGCGAATATCAGCGTGTCGCTCATCAGGTACAGCCAGAACCCCAGCATGGTGGGGTGCTCGGGGTGGTGGTCCCGCACGTAGAAGCGCGCCCCTGCGGCACCGGGCGGCACGCTCTGGCTCAAAGCGACGATCGACTCAGCCATGGGCGGACAGCAGGCGCGTGCGCTCGCCTTCGATACGGGCGACCTCGTCCACTGGCACGTCGTAGTCGCGCTCGTAATTGAAGGTGTGGGCGATCGCCCCCACGATCAGCGCGATGAATGAGGCAAGCACCAGCAGCCACATGTGCCAGATCAGCGCGAAGGCGCACACCGTGCTGATCGCCGCGAGGATGAAACCCGCGCCCGTGTTCTTCGGCATATGGATCGGCACGAAGCCGTCGAGCGGGCGCACATAGCCGTGGTGCTTCATGTCATGCCAGGCGTCGCTCGCGTGCACCCGTGGCGTGAAGGCGTAGTTATAGAGCGGCGGCGGCGATGCGGTCGACCATTCCAGCGTGCGCCCGTTCCAGGGATCGCCGGTGATGTCGCTGAGGGACTGCCGGCGCCGGAAACTGACGACCAGCTGGATCCCGAACGAGGCGATCCCCAGCAGAATCAGAAAGGCGCCGAAAGCGGCTAGCTGGAACCAGATCTGCAGCGACGGGTCATCGAAGTGACTCAATCGGCGCGTGACACCCATCAGGCCCAGCACATACAACGGCATGAAGGCGAAGTAGAAGCCGACCAGCCAGAACCAGAACGAGCACTTGCCCCAGAACGGGTCGAGCTTGTAGCCGAACACCTTCGGAAACCAGTAGCTGATGCCGGCCATCGCGCCGAACAGGACGCCGCCTATGATCACGTTGTGGAAATGCGCCACCAGGAACAGGCTGTTGTGCAGCACGAAGTCGGCCGGCGGCACCGCGAGCAGTACGCCGGTCATGCCGCCGATCACGAAAGTGACCATGAAGCCGAGCGTCCACAGCATCGGCACCTCGAAGCGGATGCGGCCGCGGTACATCGTGAAGAGCCAGTTGAATACCTTCGCGCCGGTCGGAATCGAGATGACCATCGTCGTGATGCCGAAGAACGAGTTGACGCTGGCGCCCGACCCCATCGTGAAGAAGTGATGCAGCCACACCAGGTAGGACAGGATCGTGATGACCACCGTCGCATACACCATCGAGGCGTAGCCGAACAGGCGCTTGCCGCAGAAGGTCGACACGACTTCGGAGAACACGCCGAACACCGGCAACACCAGGATATAGACCTCGGGATGGCCCCAGATCCAGATCAGGTTGATGTACATCATCGCGTTGCCGCCGGCATCGTTGGTGAAGAAGTGGGTCCCGACGTAGCGGTCCAGTGCCAGCAGGGCCAGGCTCGCCGTCAGCACCGGAAAAGCAACGACGATCAGCACGTTGGTGCAGAGCGCCGTCCACGTGAACACCGGCATCCGCATCAGCGTCATGCCGGGCGCGCGCAATTTCACGATGGTCGCGATCAGGTTCACGCCCGACAGGACGGTGCCCACACCCGCCACCTGCAGCGCCCAGATGTAATAGTCGACACCGACATCGGGACTATATGCGAGTTCCGACAGCGGCGGATAGGCGAGCCAGCCGGTGCGCGCAAACTCGCCGACGAACAGCGACAGCATCACCAGGGCGGCGCCAAACGCAGTCATCCAGAAGCTGAAGTTGTTCAGGAACGGGAAGGCCACGTCGCGCGCGCCGATCTGCAGAGGCACCACGAAATTCATCAACCCGGTCACCAGCGGCATGGCCGCGAACAGGATCATGATGACGCCATGCGCGGTGAAGATCTGGTCGTAATGGTGGGGCGGCAGATAGCCCATGTCCGCACCAAACGAGATTGCCTGCTGCCCCCGCATCATGATGGCGTCGGCGAAGCCCCGCAGCAGCATCACGATCCCGAGGCCGACGTACATCACGCCGATCTTCTTATGGTCGATGCTGGTGATCCAGTCGCGCCACAGCACGCCCCACGCGCGGAAGTAGGTCAAGGCCCCCAGCACAGCCACGGCTGCGAGCGCAACCCCGACGAAGGTCCAGACCAGGATCGGCTCATGCAGCGGTATCGCCTCCCAGGTGAGGCGGCCGAAGATCAGCGTCGGAAGGTCAGGATTCAATCTCGGCCTCAGTGGGCGCTCATGGACATCATGTCCTTGATGCAGATCGTGCCGGTTTCCACGCAGCGGTTCAGGATGGCATCGTACAAATCCGCGGCAACCACCGCGTAGCGGCGCACCGGCTCGCGTTCGCTCGGCTGCCGCAGCACCTGATAGGTCTGGCGGTTCAGTTCGCCGCCGGAGTCCTTTGCCGCCTGCACCCAGCCGTCGAAGTCCGCCGCGGCCATTCCGCGGAACTGGAAATGCATGCCGGAAAAGCCCGCGCCGCTGTAGTTCGCGGAAAACCCTTCGTACTGGCCGTTGCGATTGATGACCGCATACAGTTGCGTCTCCATGCCGGGCATCGCGTAGATCTGCCCCGCCAGCGCCGGAATGAAGAACGAGTTCATCACCGACTCGGCCGTGATGCGGAAGTGGATCGGCACATCCACCGGGGCCGCCAATTCGTTGACCACTGCGATCCCCTGATCGGGATACAGAAACAGCCACTTCCAGTCGAGCGCAACGGCTTCCACCGTCAAGGGCTTGCCTTCGGCGGGGATCCCGCGCTCGCGGTCGACACGGCTGAGCGGCCGGTAAGGGTCCAGGGTGTGCGTGCTGATCCACGTCACGGCGCCCAGCGCGATGATGATCAGCAACGGCGCGGCCCAGATCACCAGCTCGAGCTGGATCGAATGGTCCCAGTCGGGTGCATAGATCGCCTGCGAGCTCGATTGCCGGTACCACCAGGCGAACAGCAAGGTCAGCACGATCACCGGCACGATGATCAGCAGCATCAGCACGGTCGAGACGACCAGCAAATGGCCTTCCTGGACGGCCACGTCGCCCGATGGCTTGAGCAGGACCATGTGGCACCCGCTGAGCGCCAGCGCCGCGAGCGCCGCCAGCGCCCCGCGAGCGGACCTGATGAAAAACGCCGGTACCCGGGCTTCTTCTTCGCGTGGAAGGGCCATAATCGACACGCGTCGATCTGATCAGAGCGAACTCTTCGGCGCGGAGTATCTTACAGGGGCGCCATACCGTGCAAAGCAGGTGACCTGACAGGATTCCGCGAGCAGAAACCTTTTTTCACAGGCAGGAACGACGCGGATGTCGAGCATGGTTGACCAGTCCCACCCTCCGTCGCCGGACGGCGGCGCACGCGACGCGGCAAGCCATCGCGGGCGGGTCGCCCCAGGAGACATCGCGGTCGGCGTCGTGATCGGGCGGACGTCCGAATACTTCGACTATTTCGTCTACGGCATCGCCTCGGTCCTGGTGTTCCCCTCGGAGTTCTTCCCGTTCGAGGCGCACCTCGAGGGAACCCTGTATTCGTTCGTGATCTTTTCGTTCGCGTTCATCGCGCGACCGTTCGGATCGCTCGCATTTCTGGCGATCGAACGTCGCTACGGGCGCGGTCCCAAGCTGACTGCGGCCCTGTTCCTGCTGGGCACTTCGACCGCAGGCATCGCGTTCGTGCCGGGTTACAGCTCGCTGGGGTCGCTGTCGATCGTGCTGCTGTCGGTCTTCCGTGTGTGCCAGGGGCTGGCGCTCGGGGGCGCATGGGACGGCATGCCGTCGCTGTTGG
>DATBCI010000287.1:0-3434 GCA_036270555.1 Burkholderiaceae bacterium | reverse complement strand
ACCTGTTCGCGGCCTCGATCATCGCGCTGAACGCCGACACGGGCCGGATGGCCTGGTACTACCAGGCGACGCCGGGCGACGAATGGGACTTCGACGCGGTCCAGAAGTTCGTGCTGGCCGATTTGAAAATCGGCGGCGCCACGCGCAAGGTGCTGATGCAGGCGAACAAGAACGGATTTTTCTACGTGCTCGATCGGGCCACCGGCAAGCTGTACTCGGCCCACAACTTCGCGACGGTCACCTGGGCCTCGCAGGTCGACCTGAAGACGGGCCGTCCGGTTCTGGCACCGGCCGCCGAGTATCACAACGGACCGGTGCTGACGTATCCGAGCCTGCTGGGGGCGCACACGTGGCCGCCGATGAGTTTCAGCCCTCGCAGCGGGCTGGTGTACATCCCCGTGAACGAGGCGCCCAATGTCCTGGTCGACCTCGCCCACAACGGCGGCAGCGTCGACTTCCTTGACGGGTACTTCACGATCAACGGGGTCATGGTCGACAAGGCGTACGACCCGAAATCGATGGAATCGGTGTTCGGCAAGCTCCCGGTCTACGACTCGCGGCGGCGTCGTGCACCGGACGTGCACAACGTGCTGCGAGCCTGGGACCCGGTCGCTCAGAGAACCGCTTGGGAACAGAAAACGTCCGACGGGTACGCGGTGTGGGACGGCGGCATCCTGTCGACCGCCGGCAACCTGGTGTTCCAGGGGCTGGCCGGCGGCGACCTGTGCGCGTACACGGCCGACCGCGGACGCCGGCTGCACTGCGTCCCGACCGGCAGCCACCTGGGCGCGGCACCGATCACCTATGCGGTTGATGGCGTGCAGTACGTCGCCGTGCAGGCCGGATACGGCGGCGTTGCGATGTACTGGCCGATTCCGCCCAACACGGTCGCGTCCAAGTACATGAACGTCAACCGGATCATCTCGTTCCGCCTGGACGGCGGTGCCGTTCCGAAGCCACCGCTTCGGGTGGAGCCCCCCGTCCCGCTGCCGCCCGAGAATCCGGCCTCGGCGCAGGTGATCCACGAGGGCGAGCGGCTGTTCACCACGTATTGCTCACGCTGTCACGTGTTCGGCCCGTCGATCACGCCGGATCTGCGCCGGATCGATCCGCCGGTTCGCGCGCGCATCAAGAACATCGTCATCGAGGGCGAACGCGCGCCCTTTGGGATGGGCCGCTTCGACGATGTGCTGAGCGAATCGGACGTCAACGCGATCTCCGCCTACCTGCTGGATCAGGCCTGGCAGCTGTACCGGGAAGAGAACGCCGCCACGGGCCGGTAGGCGGCGGTCGCGATGGCGGCTCGCGTGACGGGTTCGTCACCGGCTTCGCGATCAGCGTGACTGGGCGGGGACGTTGTCAGCCGTTTCCGTCTGTACGGTCATGGGAGCCGATCCGGTCGCAGAGGATGGCTATCGCCACCTGACCGTCAACTGGCCACGGCGCGCAATCCCCATTACGGTGTTAAGGCCTCCTCGCATGGTTGGGCGGGGGCCCGCGATGCGCAAGCTGCGCACCGCCTGGTCTTCGGGTCAGATGTTCGTCCTTTGCGGCGAAGCCGGGATCGGCAAGAGCCGGCTGCTCGCAGAGTTCGCCGGCAACGACCCTTCCGTGCTGATTTCCGCGGCCCGCCCTGGTGATGCCGCAGTGCCGCTATCGACCTTGGCGCGGTTGCTCGGTGCCGCCCGCGAGCGCTTCAAGCCCCTGCTGGACGAGGATGTTGCGGCAGATCTCGGGCGGCTTGTGCCGCAGTGGGCGGCGCCCGGCTGGCCAGGTCGCGCGCTTTCAACCGACGCCGACGACCTGAGGCTGGCCGGAGCCTTGGAATCGTTCGCGACCGCCTGCCGCGCCGGCGCCGCTTCTGGAGTGCTGATCGACGACCTGCAGTTCGCCGACAACGCCAGCGCCGCATGGTTCCGCTCCCTGTTCGATCCATCCCGTGCCCCGCAGGCTCCATGGCGTGCGGGCTTTGCGACGCGGGGCGAGGCGATGAACCGCGGGGCGCGCGAACTGCTGGAGGGTTTGAAGGCCAGCGGGCAGGTGGTCCAGGTTGAACTGGCCCCGCTCGACCTCGCCGCCATCAAGCGCCTGCTGGAGAGCCTTCAAATCGGCGAGCTGCGTACCGAGTCATGGACTCGTGCCCTGGCGCAGCATGCGGGAGGAAATCCGGCGTTCCTGCTCGAATCGATCAAGACGATTCTTGCAGAGGGCCCGATGACGTGCGTTGCCGCCCGGCTGCCGGTGCCGGTGACCGTCGAAGCAGCGGTCCAACGCCGCCTGCAGCAGCTCGATCCCGACGCGCGCACGCTGGCTCAGCTGGCCGCAGTGGCCGCAACCGCGTTTTCCGTGTCATTGGCGTCCGCGGTGCTGTGCAAACCGCCGCTGATGCTGACAACCGCCTTCGCCGAACTGGAGCGACTCCAGATCCTCAAGGGCAGCGCCTTCGTGCATGACCTCGTGCAGGAGGCCACGCTGCGCAGCGTGCCCGAGGCGATCCGGCAGGTGTTGCACCGAACCGTGGCCGAGTATCTGGAGTCGGTGGCCGGCGCGTCCGGTGTGATTGCGGCTCACTGGCAAGCCTGCAGCGAGTGGGGTCGCGCCGCCGGGCACTGGCGCGCCGCGGCCGATGCAGCAACGGTCAACTCAAGACCGGTCGACGCGGCGGACTTCCTGACGCGCGTCAACGAGTGTCTCCGGCGCGTCGCAGAGGCGCCCAGCACCTAGCAAGCCTCAAATCAGGGCGCGAGTTCCGCACGCTATTGGGGCCGAGTTCCGTTTGGATGCGCCGCGGGTCCAGGATTCTGCGCTAATCCGACTGGATGTTAGTGCCAGCCCTCATTACCGTTTTCCCGGGGTATTCCCGCAATTGAGGGGAGCCGACTTCACGACAATGCATAGCGTCTTCACGCCAATCGGGGGTCAAAAAATGCCAACCGATCACGCCGTCTCTACCGCGGAGCTGATCTCCAATACCCAATCGATAGCGTGTCCAAGGATCACCTTCGATCGGACGTCAGTGGATCGGACGTCGGCGGCTCGCACGTCGGGCGGCTCATCCAGGCTGCTGAACTGGGTGGTCGCGTTGACCGAGCGGGCGCAGTGCCGTCTGGCGCGTGCGGCTGAGGCCGAGGCGGCGGCCACCGGCATGGCGCTCGATTCCGAAACCCGGTTCGTGAACGACGCGGCCGGCGGCGGCTCACGTTCGATCGAGGCGGCTCGCTCGCTGCGGGCTCACTAGGCCACTCGAAATGAGCGAGCAAACCCTGTTCGCGCTGCTGGGCGTCAGCGGGATTTTCTCCGGGTTCCTGGCCGGGCTGTTCGGCGTAGGCGGCGGCCTGGTGATGGTGCCCGTGCTGCTCTATGCATTCAGCGTCGCCGGCGTACCGGCGCAGTACACGGTGGCCCTGGCGCTCGGCACATCGATGGCGGCCATC
>DATBCI010000286.1:0-17023 GCA_036270555.1 Burkholderiaceae bacterium | reverse complement strand
GGCGCCGCACCACCATCACCAGCACTCCGGTGGATCGACCGGTGGAACGACGAGCGGCGGCTCCAGGGGTGGTGGCGGGACGGGAAGCGATGACGGCGGAAGCTCGACCGGCGGAACCACCACGACCACCACCGGCAGCGGCGGTCACTCGCACGACGACTAGACGCATCCATCCTCATTAACCAGGAGTCGCGACCCCGCAGCGAGACGATCGTTGCGGGGTGTCGCGTTTGTCATATGGCACGTCGCGCCCGTAAGAACCTGTTGCAGAGAGTCTTGATCGACTCAACCCGGCAACCCTGGCAGAAGGTTGTGCTGGCGCTCGGCATCGCGCTGACCTTGAGTCCGGTGGCTTCCGCGGTCAAGCGCTATTTCGCCCCCAACAAACCTGCCATCCTGACTGCCACCGTGACCCGCTCCACGCTGGAGAGCACCGTGATGGCGACCGGCACCTTGCAGGCGTATCAGCAGGTCGATGTGGGTGCTCAAGCCTCGGGCCAGTTGAAATCGCTGAAGATCCACCTGGGCGACCAGGTCAAGAAGGGGCAGTTGCTCGCGGAGATCGATCCCGCGCTGCTGCAAAACGCGCTGCTGGCGGCACAAGCCAACCTCGCCAGCCTGGAGGCGCAGCAGCGGGCGGTATCGGCCAGCCTGTGGCAGGCCAACTTGAACCTGCAGCGGCAAAAGCAGATGCTCGCGCGCGAGGCAGCCTCACAGCAGGACCTGGAAGCCGCCAAGGCGCAGGCCGACGTGCTGCGCGCGAACCTGGCTTCGTTCAGCGCGCAGATTGCCCAGGCGCGCACCCAGGTCGATTCGGCCAGGACCAGCCTCGACTATACGAAGATCACCGCGCCCATCGGCGGCGATGTGGTGGCGATCGTCACACAGGAGGGACAGACGGTGGTGGCTGCGCAGCAGGCGCCGGTGATCCTGAAGCTGGCCGACCTGGATCACATGACCGTCAAGGCGCAGGTCTCCGAAGCCGATGTGATCCGGATCCACCCGGGCCAACCCGCGTATTTCACGATCCTGGGCGACAGCGACGCGCGCCATACCGGCACGCTCAGGGCCGTGGAGCCGGCGCCGCAGGACTTCGCGAACAGCGACGCGAAGGGCTCCGGCCCGGTGTTCTACAACGCGCTGTTCGAAACCGCCAATCCGGACCACCAGTTGCGGATCGGCATGACGGCCCAGGTGACGGTGGCGTTGCAGCGGGCCGATAACGTGCTGATCGTTCCGATCTCTGCGCTCGGAAGGCGCATGCAGGACGGGCGCTGTCCGGTGCGGGTGGTGCGTCAGGACGGATCGACCACGACCGTGATGGTGGCGGTCGGAATCAACGACCGGGTCAACATCCAGGTGCTCGACGGCCTGAAAGAAGGCGACGAGGTCATCACGGCGGACAGCGGTGGCTGACAGGCGATCAGGTCGCATGGCCCATGAGGACAGGCTGCGGGCAAGACCGCGGCCGCTCAAGCCGATCCTCAAGCTCACGGGAGTTTGTAAGAGCCATTGGCTCGGCGAGCGCGAGGTCAAGGTCCTGCGGGATATCGACCTGACGCTGCATGCCGGCGTGATGGTCGCCATCGTCGGGCCGTCCGGCTCGGGCAAGTCGACGCTGATGAACATCCTCGGTTGCCTCGATC
Organism: Burkholderiaceae bacterium; assembly: GCA_036270555.1. Classification (GTDB taxonomy): domain Bacteria; phylum Pseudomonadota; class Gammaproteobacteria; order Burkholderiales; family Burkholderiaceae_F; genus VBCK01. Next base: position 15,377 of record DATBCI010000286.1, on the reverse strand, counting down.
AGCCGAGCTCCGGTTGCTACAAGCTCGCCGGGCGCGATACGCGCTCGCTCGACGGCGACCAGTTGGCGCGCCTGAGGCGCCGCTTGTTCGGGTTCGTGTTCCAGCGCTATCACCTGCTGCCCAACCTGTCGGTGCAGGGCAACATCGAAATGCCGGCCATCTACACCGGTATTCCGGCCGAGAAGCGCGAGGCACGGGCGATCGAGCTGCTGAAGCGCCTCGGTCTGGGCGCGCACCTGGACCATCTTCCGAACCAGTTGTCAGGCGGTCAGCAGCAGCGCGTGGCGATCGCGCGCGCGATCATGAACGGCGGCGGCGTGATCCTGGCCGACGAGCCGACGGGCGCGCTGGACAGCCAGACCGGGCGCGAGACGCTGCAGATCCTGCTCGAGTTGCAGGAGCAAGGGCACACCGTGATCCTGGTGACGCATGACAGGCAGGTGGCCGCCTGCGCCGAGCGCATCATCGAGCTCAAAGACGGTTGCATCGTGGCAGACCAGGTCAACCCGCACCGGACGGTCGCGAGCAGTGGACGCAGAGTGCGCCGCCACCGGCTGAAGGGGCGGCGCGCTCCGCTGTCGTTGTGGCGCCACGTGGTCGAGGCGTTCGCGATGGCCAGGCTGTCGCTCGCGTGCCACCGGATGCGCACCGCGCTGACGATGCTGGGCATCGTGATCGGCATCGCGTCGGTGGTGGCGATCATGGCGGTCGGCGAAGGCAGCCGGCGCCACATGGAAGAAACGATCGGGGCGTTCACCAGCAACCTGATCGAGATCCGCCGTGGGGGCGGCTGGAACGACGCGGGGGCAACCGGCATCCATACGCTGCTGCCGGGCGATATCGATGCTCTGCTGCAGCAGCCCTATGTCGACAGCACGACCCCGCTGACCCGGTCCAGCTTCACGGTGCGGCACCGTGACGCTGACACGAACGTCGCCGTCAGTGGTGTCGGCGACGGTTATTTCAAGGTGCGCAACGTCGCGCTGGCCGCGGGCCGGCCTCTGAACGCGGACGACATCCACTGGCAGACGCAGGTCGCGGTGATCGACCCGGAAACGCGCCGCCAGCTGTTCCACGGAACCGAGAACCCGATCGGCCAGGTCATCATCGTTGGCAACGTGCCCTGCACCGTGGTCGGCGTCACCAGCCCCGCCGGGCAGTACGCAGGCGCCGAGCCCAACGTACTGATGCCGTACACGACGGCCGCAGTGCGCCTGTTCGGCCGGCCGTTCTTCGACAGCATTGTGGTGCGCCTGACTGCGGGCCGCGACAGCCGGCTGATCGAGCAGGGACTGGCGCGCCTGCTGATGTACAAGCACGGCGTGAAGGACTTCTTCACGAACAACATGGACAACCTGGCGAAGGGCTACGAGAGCACGACGCGGGCGGTCTCGCTGATGCTGTCGCTGGTTGCCTCGATCGCGCTGCTGGTGGGCGGCGTCGGTTTGATGAACATCATGCTGGTGTCGGTCAACGAGCGCACGCGCGAGATCGGGATCCGGATGGCGGTCGGGGCGCGTCGCTCGGACATCGCCAAGCAGTTCCTGGCGGAAGCGGTCGCGATCTGCCTGATCGGCGGGGTGCTCGGCATCGGCCTCGCGCTGGCGGCCGGCCCAGTGTTCTCCGCATTCGTCACCGAATGGCGCATGGTGTTCACGCCCGGCTCGATAGTGCTGGCCTTCCTGTGTTCGACCACGGTCGGACTGATCTTCGGCCTGCTGCCCGCGCGCAAGGGATCGCAATTGAATCCGAGCGAGGCACTGAGCCGCGAATGAGCAAGCCATGAAGCGACTGAGCATCGTCCTGATGGCGTGCGCCCTGGCGCATGGCTGCTCGACTCAATCGCCCCGCGTGGATCGATCGGGCGAGATGATTCCCGCGGCCTGGATCGGTGACGCCGCAGGCGGCGTCGGCAATCCGCACAGCTGGTGGAAGAGCTTCCAGGATCCGCAGCTCGACGCGCTGGTCGACCAGGCGCTGCGCACCAACAACGACTTTGCCGCCGCGGCGATCCGCGTGCGTCGAGCCGACCTGCAGTCGGCGCTGATCGACACCAACCGCACCCCGGTGGTCGCCGTCGACGCCTTTTCGACTGCCACCCGCGGCTTCAGTCCCAAGTTCACGGCGCGCTCGGCCGGCGTCACCTCGCTGCTGAGCTTCGAGATCGACTTGTGGGGAAAGCTCGCCAAGCAGCGCCAGGCCGGCCGCTGGGAAGCCGAGGCCACCGTGGCCGACTGCCGGTCCTTCGCCCAGTGGCTGGTCGGCACCACCGCCAAGCTGTACTGGGACATCGCTTACCTGAACCAGCTGATCGCGATGGCCGACGCCGACATCGATTACGCCAGGCGCACGCTGGAGCTGGCGCAGGCCAAGTACGAGGTGGGCTCCATCTCGAGGTTGAACGCCGCGGAGTCCGAGCTGAGTCTGTCGACCCAGCAGGCGGCCCGCACCCAGCTGCTGCAGCAGCGCACCGAGGCGCGCAATGCGCTGGCGATCCTGTTCAACCAGCCGCCGCAGGCGACCGGCGTTGAGCGCGCCACGCTGCCCGAAGGCGGCCTGCCGCCGATCGGCGCCGCAGTACCGGCCCAGATTCTGGCCAACCGGCCCGACCTGGAGTCGGCCGAGTTGCGCCTGCGCGAGGCGCTGGTCAATGTCGACATCACGCGCGCCAGCTTTTATCCGACCTTGAGCCTGACCGGCAGCTTCGGCACCAGCAGCGACAGCCTGGTGAAGTTCCTGAACAATCCGGTCGGCACGCTGGGTGGGGATCTGGCCCTGCCTTTCCTGCAGTGGAACACGGCGAAGCTGACGACGCGTATCGCGCGGAATCAATTCGAGGAAGCGCAGGTGCAGTTCCGTCAGCGCCTGTACACCGCAATGGCCGAGGTCGAAAACGCGCTGTCGGCCCGCACGCAGCTGCAAAGCGAGGAGCAAGCGTTGCGTAAAGCAGTTGAGCAAGCCAAGCTGGCCGAGACGATCGCGCGCACCCGCTTCCAAGCCGGCGCCAGCGACGTGCAACTCTGGCTCGACGCACAGATGCGCGTGCGTGGCGTCGAGCGTTCACTCGTTTCCAACCGGTTGAATCAGTTCGATAACCAGGCGGATCTGTATCGCGCTCTGGGACTGGGAGTTGAGTCGGATCGTCTTGCGTGTGGCGTCTGATGCTCGCCTCTTGCGCACTCGCCGTCGACTCTTGAATCAAAATCGGCTCATCCGTTCAGCCTGCGCTCGCAACCCTTGCTAATCCATGCGGACCATTCACGTCGTTAAGCATTTCGGATGTAGGGGCGCTTCCAACTCCACGTTCGCGCCATCGAAATCATCCTTCGAGGCGGCGGACCGCACAGGCTGACGCCGCGATACTGCTACCCGCTCAATCGATCGCTCGCTTTTTCAAAGGCTGAACAGTTGATGAACCCGCAACGCGAAATACGGTTCACCCAAGTCTGCTTGGGCATCAGCCTGCTGACCTTCAGTGCCTTTGTGCTCGGAATCGCCCGGCAACTGACAGGCGCCCCGCACGTCTCGACACGCATCGCCACCGAGGATGTCGTCTTCTCCCTGATCGCCGCTCTGCTCCTGTGCGGCAACGTGGTTTACCAGCTGGCGCGCCTCGGTTACCTGAAGCGCCATCGAGCGCACCGGCCGGCGAGCAACGCCGAGCTTGAATCCATGTACGACGGGGCCGGACCCAAGCTCGCCATTCTGGTTCCTTCGTATCGCGAGGAGCCGCGCGTGCTGCTGCAGACGGTGCTGTCGGCCGCGCTGGTCGATTACCCGAACCGGCGCGTGGCGGTGCTGATCGACGATCCGCCGCACGCGACAGGGAGCCAGCGCGCCGCGCTCGAGACCACCCGCCGCATGATCCGGGATCTGAGCGAATCGTTCGCGGCGCGGGCACGCGAGCTCCAGCGTGAGTACTGGCGCTTTCTCGCGCACGCCCAGAGCGGTCGGGTCGATGTCAGGGCCGAAGCGGCGCGCGTCGCGACTCTGTACGAGCAGCTGGCCGCCTGGATCGAGGGGTTCGGCCGGCAATTCTCTTCGTCCTCGCGGCCGGCCTTCGCGCACACCGACCGCTTTTTCGTCAGGAAGATTCTGACAGAGGCGGCGGCGAAGCACCGCGGCCGCGCGCTGTGGCTGCGCGCCTGCGCTCCCGGCGCCGACCGGATCGAACACGAATACGCGCGGCTGGCCGCGTTGCTGAAGGTGGAGGTCACCAGCTTCGAGCGCAAGCGCTACGCGAACCTGTCGCATGAGCCGAACAAGGCGATGAATCTGAACAGCTACATCGGCCTGCTGGGCAGGAATTTCCGCGAGGTCCAGGCGCGGGAAGGGACAAGCCTCGAGGAATGCGCAGCGCAGGATGCGACGCTGGCCGTGCCGTCGGCCGATTACCTGCTGACGCTGGACGCCGACAGTTTCGTGCTGCACGACTATGCGCTGCGCCTGATCCGCATCATGGAGGACGATCAGCGCATCGCGATCGCGCAGACGCCCTATTCGGCCGTGCCGGGGGCCCGCGGCCTGGTCGAGCGAATCGCCGGGGCTACCACGGACATCCAGTACATCGTTCACCAGGGTTTCACGCGCTTCGATGCCACCTACTGGGTCGGCGCCAACGCCATGATCCGCTGCACAGCCCTTGCCGATATCCGCTCGACGGTCCAGGAGCGCGGCCATTCGATCAGCGTATTCATCCAGGACCGCACCGTGATCGAGGACACGGGATCGACGATCGATCTGATCCGGCGCGGCTGGACCCTGTACAACTATCCGGAGCGCCTGGCCTACAGCGCGACTCCGCCGGACTTCGGGTCCCTGATCATTCAGAGGCGCCGCTGGTCCAACGGCGGACTGATCATATTGGCCGACCTGGCGCGCTACCTCGGCGAGGCCGCCCAGGCCAGAAAGCCGCGCGGATTCGTCGAGGCGCTGATGCGCTGCTATTACCTCGCCTCTCCGGCGGCGACCAACGTCGGCCTTCTGGCCGTGCTGCTGCTGCCGTGGAACGATGCCCTCACGAACCTGTGGCTGCCGCTGTCCGCGGCGCCCTACTTCCTGCTCTACGGCCGGGACTTGCGGCTCGCGGGCTATCGATGGTCCGACCTTTGGCGCGTCTACGCGCTCAATCTGATTCTGCTGCCGGTGAATCTGGCGGGGGTGCTGCGCTCCCTGCAGCAGGCCGCGACCGGCAGGAAGGCGCCGTTTGGCCGCACCCCGAAAGTCGACGATCGCACGGCCTGTCCTCCGGTCCACATCGTCTTCCAGTGGGCGATGCTGGCCTTTCTGTTGATGTCGATGCTGGTCGATCTGAGCGCCGCTCGCACCATGCGGGCGCTCTTCTCGTTCGCCAACCTCGTCCTGTACACCTACGCGATCACGCACTTCATTGGCTGGGGCGACGGCTGGCGCGATGTCGCGGAGGCTGCGCTGGCCCGCTGGCCGGTCGTCGGGCGGCTGCGCGCGGTGCTGGCGCGCGGCGGCAGCGCGGTGAGCGCAGCCCGGCAGGCCGTTCCGGCGACGCTGGGAGGTCCGCAATACGCGCCCCTGGAAGCATCTCGAGAGTCGTTCCAGCGCGAAGGCTCCACGGGCCGGCGGCGCTAGGCCGATGCTGTTCAACTCCTACACGTTCATCTTGATCTTTCTGCCGGCGACGTTTTGCGTCTACCACGGTCTGCGCCGGCTCGGCCGCCAGCGCGCGGCGATTGCGAGCCTGGCGTGCGCTTCGCTCTTTTTTTACGGCTGGTGGAATCCACGGTACCTGGTTCTGTTGCTGGCGCTGATCGTGGCGAACTTCGCCGCCGCGCGGTGGCTGATGGCCATTGCGCTGACGGCTCGCAAGCGACGCCTGCTCGCGCTGGCCGTGGGCGTCGGCGGCAACCTGGCCGTGCTCGGCTACTTCAAATACGCCAACTTCCTGGTCGACAACCTGAACGCGGCGACCGGCTTCGAATGGACGCTGGCCACGATCGTCCTGCCGCTGGGCATCTCGTTTTTCACGTTCCAGAAGATCGCTCTGCTGGTCGATACGTTCCAGGGCAAGGTCCGTCAGCTGGATTTTCTCGATTACGTGCTGTTCGTCAGCTTCTTCCCGCAGCTGATCGCGGGGCCGATCGTCCATCACAGCGAGGTGATGCCTCAGTTCAGGACGCGCGGGCGCGTGTCGTCGGAGATGATCGGGCTCGGCCTGATGATCTTCATCATCGGTCTGTGCAAGAAAGTCCTGCTGGCCGACGAGCTCGCGCGCTACGTCGCACCCGTGTTCGACGCCGCCGCCACGGCCGGCGCGCCGTCGGCATGGGCGGCCTGGGCCGGGGCGCTGGCCTATGCGCTGCAGCTTTACTTCGATTTTTCCGGATACTCGGACATGGCGATCGGAGGCGCTCTGCTGTTCGGAATCCGCTTGCCGCTGAACTTCGCCTCGCCCTACAAGGCCGACAGCATCATCGACTTCTGGCGTCGATGGCACGTGACGCTGTCGCGCTTTCTGCGCGACTACCTGTACATCCCGCTCGGCGGCAACCGTGACGGACGCGTCCGGCGCTTCGTCAACCTCGGCGTCACCATGCTGCTGGGCGGGCTGTGGCACGGCGCGGCCTGGACCTTCGTGGTGTGGGGCGCGCTGCACGGCGCGTATCTGATCACCAACCACGGCTGGCGCGCGTTGCGTGCGCGGATCGGCGGCGTGGTCGCGCCGAGCGCGCCCGGTCGGATCGCGGCACGCGCCCTGACTTTCTGTGCGGTCATCATCGCCTGGGTGCCGTTCCGCGCCGACAATCTTGCCTCGGCATTCGCGATGCTGCGCGCCATGGCCGGCGCCAATGGCCTCGGTTCGTTCAATGACTCGCCCGAGCTGGGGCCGGCGTGGCTGCTGATCGTGCCGCTGCTGGCACTGGTCTGGCTTGCGCCGAATACCCAGCAGATCACCGGCTACCTGCCGCCCGCAGGGCCGGCACCGGAGCCGATCCGCCTGCCAGCCTGGCTGCGGTGGCGCCCCTCGCCGCGGTTCGCCGTGGCCGGTGGGCTGCTGCTCGCGGTCGCCTTCCTGTCGCTGTCCAAAGTCTCGGAGTTCATCTATTTCCAGTTCTAGCTGCTACCCGCTCGCTGTGGCAAGCGCGCCGGTGCGCGCAAGCGGCTTCATTGCGGTCGCGCTGGCCAGCGCGCTCGTCGCCTGTCTTGCGGCCGCCGCGTTCAATCTCGCGATCGATCCGTTCGGCATCTACGGGCTGCTCGAGGTGCCGGGCTTGAACGCGTACAAGCCGGCCAAATACCAGCGCGTGCGACTCGCCAAAGCCTTCGAGCTTCACCGTGTCGAGCCGCGCGCCGTGGTGCTCGGAACCTCTCGCAGCCACCTGGGGATCCGGCCCGCCCACGGCGGCTGGGACACGGGGGCCGACCCGCGCTACAACCTGGCGTTCGACGGCGCAACGACCCACGAGATGTATGCTTACCTGCACGACGCGCAGGCTGCGCGCCCGCTGCGGGAAGTGATCCTGGGCCTGGACACATGGCAGCTCGGGACCGACCCGAGCCAGGCAAGGCCCGATTTCGATCCGATGCTGCTCGATGTTCCCGGCGACCCGTGGTGCCATCTGCGCAGGCACATGGCGCAACTGCGCATTCTGTTCAGCATCGATACGCTGGTCGCGAGCATCCGCACCGTCGCGGCCCAGGACGAAACCGACGCGGACTGGCTCGCGCCCGACGGTCAACGGCTGGGCGAGGTGTTCTTCCGCCGACCCGGGGAACCATTCATGTCGGACGGACCGGCCGACTACTTTCGCCAGGTCGACCGCCAGGAGTTCGGCTTCAAGCTGGACCTCGGCCCGGCGGCGCATCCGCACCGCGGTGCCGCAGAGGCTGCGCCCGACCGGTCCTCGCTCGAATACGTGCGCCTGATGGTGGACTTCTGCCGCGAGCATCACATTGATCTGAGGGTATTCATCACGCCGGCGCACGCGCACCAGATGGAGATCTCGGCCGCAGCGGGTGAATGGCCGAAAATCGAGGCGGGCAAGCGCGCTCTGGTGGGTATGCTGGCCGAAGACGCCGCACGGCATCCGGGTGCCGCGGCATTTCCGTTGTGGGATTTCAGCGGCTATTCCTCGGTGACGACCGAGCCCGTGCCGGTGGCGGGAAGTCGCCGCGAAATGGACTTCTACTGGGACTCGTCGCATTTCAAGCAAGGGGTCGGCGACTGGGTGCTCGATCGCGTGTTCGGCACCCGCGACCCCGACCATCCCGTGCCGGCCGATTTCGGAGTCAAGCTCGAGACCGGCACGATCGACGCCGCGCTGATCCGTATTCGCGGCGACCATGCCGCGTACCGCAACAGCCATCGGGACGACGTCGCAGAGATCGACGCGATGCTGGCCGACACGCTCCGGCAGATTCCCCCGGAGCGCCGCGCGCCGATCGGCCCGGTGCCGTGATGGCAGACCGACCCGGCATCGGCTGGCCCAATCTGCTTGCGCGCCGTGCATTCCTGAGGCTCGCCGGCGCTACGACGCTGGCGACCGGCGCGGGCCCCGCGGCTGTCAAGGAGAGCAGCTCGGCGGCCAGCGAGGGCAGCAGGCAAGGCAGCGCGGCCACAGCTACGCCGAAGATCTGGATCGGCGCCTTCGAGGTCAAGCACGTCTGGGGCTACGCCGACAAGCACAGCGTCGCGCCCGCAGAGGGCTTCGACTTGATGCTGTCGACGGGCCCGGATCAGGAGCCCGCCTCGGGTCGGGTCGAGTTCTTTCGTATCGGGCATCACCCGCCCGAAGGGCACAAATCGGTCTGGACCTCTGAGCAGGTCACCGTCTCTTCGCAGCCTGTGTCGCGCAGCGCGTCGGCGATCGGCGCGGGCTGGCCTCCAACCCTGCACGATATCGACACCAAGAACTGGCCGCCGGGCTACTACTCCGCCGACTTCGTGCACGCTTCGGGCATGCGCGATCTGCAGATCGCGCAGATCGTCGTGCTGAACCCGCGCCGCTCGGGACAGGTGCTGGTACGGCTGGGGACCAACACGTATCAGGCGTACACCGCGTGGGGCGGGCACAGCCTATATCCGACCGGCGACGAGTCGCAGCGCGGCAACGCCGTTTCATTCGACCGCCCGAGCTGGCCCGAATTCTTCACCTATGACGTCTACCTGGCTCGCTGGCTGGAAGCGCTGGGGCAGAGGGAAGGGTTCGCCGTTGACTACGCGACCAACTTCGACGTCTACCGCAATCCCGACTTGATCGCGGCCTATCCGCTGGTGATCTCGGGCAGCCACGACGAGTACTGGAGCAAGGAGGAGTTCGATGCGTTCGAGCGTCGCATCTTCACACTCGGGCGCAACACGGCGTTCTTCGGTGCCAACGCGGCGTATTTCCAGGTGCGCTACGGCGACCTCGATCGGCCGCCCGGCGGCACCGACCGCGGGCGCATCCTCGTGTGCTACAAGCGGCTGACCGATCCGATCGTACGGCGCGAAAGCGCCAGCAACCCGCTGCTGCTGGCAACGACCTACTTCCGGGAAGAGGGGCGGCGTCCCGAGTCCATGCTGATGGGTGTCGCTTACCAGGGGTGGTTCCAGCCCGGGCCCGATGACATCCCGCGCTACCCGTACCTGGTCGCGCGGACCGATCTGCCGTTTTTCTCCGGCACTGGCTTGCAACCCGGTGATGTCGCCGCCGACGTGGTCGGCTACGAGTGGGACAATCGCGACCCGGACGGGGACAGCCGGCGCTTGTGGCAGTCCGGCCGCTCGCTCAACCGCTCGCTCCCTTTGGAAAGCATCCAGGTGCTGTTCCGGGGCGCTCCGGTAGATAACGACGGAAAGCAGGGGCTGGCCGAGGCGGTCTACTTCGAATCGCCGGCTGGTGCCAGGGTGTTCAGCGCCGGATCGATCCGCTGGGCCTGGGGCCTCGGTAAGCCCGGATTCGAGCGCGAGCCGTTCAAGCGCTTCAACGAGAACCTGGTGAAAGCCCTGCTGAATCGCTAAGTCGAGACATCCGTGTCTGTGCCCTGGCGGCCGTCAGGGCGTGTTCCAGCTCGAATCCGGGTCGTACTCGGTGATCTGCGGCGCCAGCTGGTCGGTATCAGGCCCGAGGTTCTTCTGGAACACGATCCCATCCTGATTGACGATGAACGTCATGATCCCGGAGTCGCCCCAGCGCGCCGGAAAAGCGAGCAGCGCGAAGCCCGCTGTCATATGGCCTGACACCACGTAGTCCCTGGCGCCGCCCGGTGCGTGCGCGCCCTGCCGCGTCAGGATCCGGTAGTAATAGCCGTGATACGGCGTTGGCGCCGATCCCGGCTCGCTGCCGCTGTAACCTTGCGCGCGCGCCTTCGCGAACAGGGGCCCAAGAGGACTTTGCGGCTGACCCGCTCCGGCTTCCCAGTACAAGCCGTCGTGCCGGTCGGTCCCGCTTTCGAATTTCTGCGCATACTCCTTCGCCGGGCTCCTGAGGGGATTTTCGGCGGCGTACTCGCGCTGCGCCTGCACATACGCCCGGCACACCTGGATCACGCTCAATTCGTTGCGCCCGACGCGCCGGTCGATGATCTTCTGCGCGCTGGCAACCGTGTCGAACTGCCAGCGTGTGCCCTTCCTTACGATCGGGATCGGCAGCGACCAGTTTTCAGGTCCGACCACCAGCGCCGCTGTGTTGTGGTCGACGCGCACCCGATGGTTCTTGTCGTACGCCGTGACCAGGTGTTGGCGGCCGCGCAGGTCGGCTACGTCATCACCCGAGTGAATCAGCTTTTCTCCGTCGGGCCCCAGAATCGCGAGCAAAGCCTGCTGATCGTTGGCGCGCACCGCCGCCACCAGCGCCGTGGCCGCGCCATCGGGTGTTGCGAAATCCTTCTGCGTGCCGTCGGCCGCTGAAACCGAAGCGCTGGCCGCCCCGAACGCAGCCACCACCGCAACCAGCGTGCAGCGCGTCAGCATCGACGCGCCGCAGCCTTCAAGCCCAGCGCGCCCGGCGCTTGCGCGCCACCACTGCCACGATCGGATCATCGATGCCCTCCGCCGCCATGAGCTGGAGCCTGGGCCGCAGGCGCGGCCCGGCTGGCGAAGCCACGCTGCTCCTGCACATGCACCTCTTCTCCACGACCGAACGATTCCATCGCCGGAGGCATCGGCCGCTCGACCGCGACCGGAGCAGGCCGCGGCGGTGCGGGTCTGGGCGCCTCGGAGCGCGGCATGAGCCTGGCCGGCTCGGGCCGGGGCGCCGGAGGCGGTAGATATTCAGCGCGCGGCTGCGGGCGTTGTACTTCGGGGCGCGGTGCTTCAGGGCGCGGCATCGGCGCCGGCATGCGCTGTGCTTGCGGCACCGGCGCCGGATGCTGGACGGCCGGGGCGCGCGCAGTGATGACCGGCGCGCGGCCTGCGGGCTGGGCAGTGGCCGGGTAGCCGCGGTAGTTGCTCTGAATCGAATGGATGTCGGTCTTGCCTTCGTACCTGGCGCGCGTTCCGGGGTCGCGATAAGGCACACCACCGCGATGCGCCGGATCGTGATGCCACGCCACGAAACGCCCTCGCGTCTCCCCGGTGGTGGGAGACCGCCTGCCGTGCCAGTCGTTGTCGATGTCGATCCGGTGGTGGTGCCAATCGCAGCGATCCCACCCCCAGTACCCCACCAGGATCGGAACGGCGATGTACGTTCCGAAGGCGTAGTCCGGATCGGAAAAACCGTACGGCGGGTAGTCCGGATACGGCCACGCCCCGTAGGCGGCGTCGGGGTTGTAGACCGGCACGTATTCCACGGTGCTGTCCGGCGATGTGATCGCGATGTCCTGGCCGTCGGCTGTCACCGTCTCCTGCCGTGTCGAATTCAGCGTGCCCGCGGCCTGCGCACGCGCGCGCAGGCGCTGCACGCTGTCCATCACCGCGGCCTGCTGGGCCAGGAATGCATCTCCGGTGGCTTCGGTCCAATCGAGGTCGCCGTCCATCCAGGCGAGGATGCGCGGATAAGCGACCAGCGACTTCACGCTGTTATCCCACGAGACCTGCTGCAGCGCCTGTGCCAGCGCAGAGCCTCGCAGCGACGCGTTGTCCGGGTTCTGCAGCCAGCGGTCGGCTTGAACGACCTCCAGCGGATAGGTCGACGCCATCAGGACCTGGCCGAGCAGATCGTCCGGATACAGGGCAATCGGCGCCAGCAACTGGTCGAGTTGCTCCGGCGCATAGTTCGCGGTGCTGACCGCGCCGGGCGCAGGTGCCGAGGTGTCCTGCGGATAGCCCGGCGGCGCAGGTGGCGGGTAGTCCTGCGGATAACCCGGCGGTGGTGGAGGCGGTGGGTAGCCCTGCGCGTAACTCTGCGCCGACAGCAGCGCGCACGACATCGCGCACGCCGCCAGCACAGCGCCGATCGCGCCGTTCCCGCGCGCAGCCGAGCGCCCCCTCGGGGATGCGTGCGACAGGAAGTTCTTGATGCCGCTCATGGTTTCAGTTGAAACGCTCGTTTTCGAGTTTAGCGCCCGCGGTGAGTCTGAAAGTCGGGTCCGAAAGTCAGACTGGGCGCCCGCAGCCGAGTTCCAACCAGGGTGAAACAGGGGGTAACCCGCGCGCTGGAAGCGGCCTGGCTCACTCGTCGCCGAGCTTGACGTACTGGACGAGCAGTGCAGGCCGCTCAGCGCGCGCGCTCGATCCGCTGCAGCGCCTGGCCCGAGTCGAGCACCCGGCGCACCGCGGCGGCGGCGCCTTGCAGGCTGTCGTGCCGCTGCAGGTGCCACAGGCACAGCGCCGCGCCACACACCAGGCTGTCGCGTGTGGGACCGCCCTCGCCTGCGAGCGCGGCCAGGCCCGCTTGCGCAGCCGCTTGTGCCACCGCGGCAGTGTCCAGTTCCGGCACGCTTGCACCGCCCGCCTGATCAACCTGCCCGGCACGCCCCGGAATCGGCGGCGCCAGCAGCGGCTGGTCGATCCCCAGCTCGGCCGGGCTGAAATCGATCGGCTGCTCCTCGCCTGCTATGTCCTTTCCTTCGCTGCGGTAGTGAAACGCCCTGCCCGCCTGGCGCAGCGAGGCGATCACCCCGCCTTCCACGCCCCGAACGATCAGCGCGGAGTCGAACCCGGCACGCCGCGCCAGCAGCGCATAGATGCGCGGATACGGCTTGTGCACGAAGCCGGTCACCAGGTGCGTCTTCGCCCGGCCGCGGATCGGACCCAGCAGCCCTTCGGCAGTGGAGATCGCCGGCCGCTTGACGATCAGTGCGCGCAGCTCGGCCAGGTCATGCAGCTTCGGGTTGAACGCCTTCTGGTCGACATAGGCCCAGCCGATCGCTGCATCACCGACCCGCTGCGCGGCTTGCGCGGGCGCGAGGTCCACGGGAAGTCCCGCCGCGGCCAGCACCTGGCGGTGCGTGACGCCGTATTTCGGCCCCATCCGCTCGACGCCGTGCGAGACCGCCGGCACACCGCACGCCGACAGCACGGCCGGCAGGAATGGAGAAGCGGGCAAGGTGCGTGTGAAGCCGTCGTAGGGATCGGCCAGGTCCACCACCTCCGGCACCGGCGCGGTGGCGGTTTGAGTGGCCCGCAGCAGTGCTTCCAGCACGCCCAGGTTCTCGTCGTCGGTCTCGCGCTTCATCCGCAGCGCGATCAGGAACACGCCGGCCTGCACCGGATCGACCGCGCGGTCGAGCACGAACTGCATCGCGAGGCGCGCTTCCTCGCGCGAGATGTCCTTGCTCAGCTCCGGGCCGGTGGCGATGCGCTTGATGATCGAGCGCATGGCCGCGGCCGGTTCGGCGGGCAGAGCCTGCAGTGGGTCGCTCACCGCGTGCTCGATGTCAGACCGATCAGGACATCCTCGCCCTCGACCCGCACCGGGTAGGTTTTAAGGTCCTGCTCGGCCGGCTCTTCCATCACCTTGCCGGTGCAGACGTTGAAGCGGCTGCCGTGCAGCGGGCAGCGCACCAGTTCGCCGCGCAGCGAGCCGGCCGACAGCGAAGCGTCCTCGTGCGTGCAGGTATCGGCGGTGGCGCAAATGCGGCCGTCGACATTGGCGAGCAGGATGCGCTCACCATTGAGGTCGAAGCGCTTCATTTTGCCCGACGCCAGGTCGCGCACGCTGGCGATTTTCACGAAGCCATCGGACACCGGGCCGCCCTTCGCTCGTCGCTCACTGCGCTACTGCCGCTCGAACGCCCACACCGTCGAATACCCCGAAGGCTCGCACTTCGGAGGCGGGAAGAGCTCCGCGCGCGTGGCAGTGAAGGTCTGCCCGCCGGCGCCGAGCTCGAAATCGATCCCGTTCCACCCATACTCGACCGGGCAGGTGTACGGGTCATGGGCTCCGAGCATTTCCATGACCATTTGCCCCGACGCGTCGTACGACATCCGGAACGAGCCGTCGACCCGGATCGGCGAGTCGCGGTCGCCGCCGTAGCGGTGATCGTGCTCGGTGGTGTCGGCATCGACCTTCAGCGTGACGCGGCCGCCATCGACCGAGCTGCGCGTGGCGACCGCATCGGTCTCGACCACTGCGTACCCGGTCTTGTCGAGCAGCTTGCGGCTGACGTTCCACTGGCCGCTGAGCCATCCGAACTGGTTGTTGTAGTCGGCCTGGGTCCGGTCCGCCCGCTCCTGCTTGAATTGCAGCGCATACAGGTAGTCCTGCGCCTTGCGGCTGTCGTCCGGCGAGGCGGCGGTCAGCATGTACAGCTTCAGGTTGCGCTCCGCCGAGACATAGTCGAACTGCAGCTCCTGCGCCCTGGCCAGGTTCAAGTACGCCGCGCCCCACCAGGGGGCCAGCGCGAGCGCATCCTCATAGTGGCGGGCGGCGCTGGCGTAGTCGTCCAGGCCCCGGGCCTCCTCCAGCGCGGTATTGCCGCGCACCAGCTCACGCCGCGCATCTTCCGGCACGGCCGGCGCCGGTTTCAAGTCCTTCCCCAGGCGGACGATGCCCTCGCGCAGCGCATCGTCCTTCGGCGTCTTTTGCAAGGTGTCCAGCATCTGCGCGAACTTCTCGCGCGGGGTCTGCGCTGCCGCGCCGAACGACACGAGGAGCAGCGGGGCGAGCATCCATCCGAACACTTTTCTCATACGATCCGCGCCTTTGCGAGTGCCGGGCCGCGGGGAAGCGGCCATGTGGGGAAATGATAGGCGTCGCGCACCGATCGCGTCCACGCGGGCGCAAGCTGGATGGACCCGCCATCGGAGGGGGGAAGAATGCGACTGCGGGC
The DNA here is from genome assembly GCA_036270555.1 of Burkholderiaceae bacterium. Taxonomy (GTDB): domain Bacteria; phylum Pseudomonadota; class Gammaproteobacteria; order Burkholderiales; family Burkholderiaceae_F; genus VBCK01. The sequence goes on along the minus strand of DATBCI010000286.1, from coordinate 209 downwards.
CCTGCGTCAGCGACGTCGGGCCCGCGGGCGGTCTGAAATGGCGGACGCCGTCCGCCCTAAGCCAGTGCCGTCTTACTGCAGGCCGGCCTGCCTGGCCTGGTTCACCGCCGAGGTGATCGCGGCCGACTCGTCGGATGGCAGCAGATAGCCCTGGTGCACCAGGTGTTGCGCCGCCTCGGTCGCTGCCGCGGTGTAGCCGGCCAGCGAGC
>DATBCI010000285.1:0-4172 GCA_036270555.1 Burkholderiaceae bacterium | reverse complement strand
CTGCCGCTCGTCCTTGCGCTGGCCGTCACAGGGCTGTGGGTCGCGCTGATCGTCTGGCGGGTGCGCCGGCACCCGCAACTGCTCTGGCGCGGCGCCTTTCTTTCGGCGGCGGGAATGACGTCGCTGTGGTTGATCGCGGTGACCCTGTTTCTGCCCGGCGCCAATTACAACCGCAGTTACCGGGCGTTGGCCGAGCAGATCGGGCATCGGGTACCCGCCGGCGACTGCGTGCTCGCGGTCGGAGTATCGCCGGCAATGCGTGCCGTGATCGCCTTTTACGGGAAAGTGCGCTTCGCGCCGGACAGCGCAGAGGCGACATGCCGCCTGGCGCTGCAGCCCCAGTACCGCCGGACCGGCCCGACGCCGCTGCCGGTCAGCCCGAACGGCTCATGGATCCTGGCGTGGGAGGGTCGGCGACCGGTGCGATCCGACGAGACCTGGCAGTTGTGGCGCCTCGGGCCCCGTCGGTCTTGATCCGGGTCTTGGTCGGGCCTGGGCTTGCAGTCGAGGGCTGCGCCGATCAGTTGCCGAGCGCCCGCAGCGCCGCGATCCGTTGCTCGATCGGCGGATGGCTGGCGAACAGCAGCCCAAGACCACCGGTGCCGCCATTGATGCCGAAGGCACTGATCTGGCGCGGCAACTCGCCCGGCTCGAGTCCGCCCAGGCGCTGCAGTGCGCTCATCATCGGACGCGTGGTGCCGAGGATGCCCGCCGAGCCGGCATCCGCGCGGAATTCGCGCCGCCGCGAAAACCACATCACGACGATCGAAGCCAGCAAGCCGAACACCAGTTGAAAAACGAGGTTGGCCGCGAAGTAGCCCAAGCCCGCCCGCTCGCCGTCGTTGCGCAGGATCATGCGGTCGATCACATAGGCGAGCACGTTCGAGAGGAATACGACGAACGTGTTCATCACGCCTTGCAACAGCGTCATCGTGACCATGTCACCGTTGGCGATGTGCGTGACCTCATGGCCCAGCACCGCCTCCACCTCTTCCTTGCTCATCGTCTGCAGCAGGCCCGTGGAGATCGCCACCAATGCGCTGTTCCTGAAGGCGCCGGTCGCGAAGGCATTCGGCTCGCCCTCGTAGATCGCCACCTCGGGCATCTTCAGCCCCACCTTCTGCGTGTGATGACGAACCGTGTCGAGCAGCCACGCCTCCATCGCGTTGGCCGGCTGCTCGATCGTGCGCGCGCCGGTTGTGAACTTGGCCACCGGCTTGCTGATCAGCAACGAGAAGATCGCGCCGCCAAACCCGATCACTGCGGCAAAACCGAGCAGTTGGCCCAGGTCCAGGCCCTGAGCCGACAAGAAGTGATTCACGCCAAGCGCGCTGGTCACGACACCCAGCATGATCACAATCGCAAGGTTCGTGATGACGAACAGAGCGACACGTTTCATAGAGTTCCCACCCGTGGTTCGGAAAAAATCGGTTTGCGAAACATTCAACCCCAGTCTACTTCAGCCGCGTGACACGCCCTGGCGCCCGCGGCGGGCCACCCTCGCGGACTCAACAGTGACCCGTGGGCCTACATTGGGGCGGCCAACCCGGTTTCAACTGTGACCAGGGACGCGGCTACGGCCAGAGACGCCGGAGCACTCCTCTAGAATGCGCCAAGCGAGGACAAAAACCATGACCACGATACGAAGAGACGACCTGATCGAGAGCGTCGCCGCAGCGCTGCAATACATCAGCTATTTCCATCCGGTCGATTACATCCGTTCGTTGGGACGGGCTTACGAGCTCGAGGCCTCGCCGGCGGCGCGGGATGCGATCGCCCAGATCCTGACGAATTCGCGAATGTGCGCGGAGGGCAAGCGGCCGATCTGCCAGGACACCGGAATCGTCAACGTGTTCCTGAAAGTCGGGATGGACGTGCGCTGGGACGGCTTCGAGCGCGGATTGGAAGACGCCGTCAACGAGGGTGTGCGACGCGCGTACTTGAACGAGGACAACAAGCTGCGCGCGTCGATCGTCGATCCGCCGGAAGGAGCGCGACGCAACACCCGCGACAACACCCCTGCCGTGATCCAGGTCGAGCTGGTGCCCGGGCACGAGGTCGAAGTCACGCTGGCCGCCAAAGGCGGCGGCTCGGAGAACAAATCCAAATTGACGATGCTCAATCCGGGCGACTCGATCGTCGACTGGGTGCTGAATACGGTGCCGACGATGGGAGCCGGCTGGTGCCCGCCAGGCATGCTGGGGATCGGCATCGGCGGCACCGCGGAAAAAGCCGCGCTGCTGGCCAAACAGGCGCTGATGGATCCGATCGACATGGCAGAGCTGATCGCGCGCGGGCCGCGCGACGAGCTCGAGAAGCTGCGCATCGACCTGTACGAGAAAGTGAACGCGCTCGGAATCGGCGCGCAGGGCCTGGGCGGGCTGACGACGGTGTTGGACGTGAAGATTCGAACCTACCCGACCCATGCCGCCGGAAAACCGGTGGCCATGATCCCGAATTGCGCTGCCACCCGGCATGCGCACTTCGTGCTGGACGGCTCCGGTCCGGCCTACCTGGATCCGCCGTCGCTGTCCGATTGGCCGAATGTGCAGTGGGCACCCGACACCGAGCGGTCGCGCCGGGTCAACCTCGATACGCTGAGCAGCCAGGAAGTCGCTTGCTGGCAGCCCGGCCAGACGCTGCTGCTGTCGGGCCGCATGCTGACCGGCCGCGACGCAGCCCACAAGCGGATTCAGGAACTGCTTGGCCGAGGCGAGGCGCTGCCGGTGGATTTCCGCAATCGGGTGATCTATTACGTCGGCCCGGTCGATCCGGTGCGCGATGAGGTGGTCGGCCCGGCCGGACCCACCACCGCTACCCGAATGGACGCCTTCACTGAAATGATGCTGTCGCGCACCGGTCTGCTGGCGATGATCGGCAAGGCCGAGCGCGGCCCGAGCGCGATCGAGGCGATTCGCAAGCACGGCTCGGCCTACCTGATGGCAGTCGGCGGCGCGGCCTACCTGGTCGCCAAGGCGATCAAATCGGCGCGCGTGCTCGCATTCGCGGAGCTCGGGATGGAAGCGATCTACGAATTCGAGGTCAAGGACATGCCGGTGACGGTGGCGGTCGATTCCAAGGGCTCGTCGGTGCACGAGACCGGACCGCGCGAGTGGAGGACGCGGATCGGCAAGATCCCGGTGGCGGCGGCATGAGGCCGCAATCGGGCGGCGGAGTCAGGTCGCCGAGGCGGGGGCGCGCTGCGCCAGTTGCGCCTCGAGCTCAGCAAGGCGCTTGCGCAGGCTGCGCTCTTCGTTGAAGCGGCTCGTTTCATCGCGAATGACCGCCGCGATGGCGGCCGGCTTCCCATCTTCCGAGCGCAGCAAAGCCACGGTGAATGCGATCGACAGGGCGCGGCCCGCTTTGTCCACCGCCGGCACCCGCAGCAGGTCCGTTCCGTAGCGGGTGTGGCCGGTCTGCATGGTCTTGTGAAAGCCGTCCCAATGGCGACCGCGCAAGCGCTCGGGGATGATCAGGTCCAGTGAACGGCCCAGGGCTTCGCTTTTTGAGAAGCCGAAGATGCGTTCGGCGCCGGGGTTCCACAACGTGATGGCGCCGCCTGCGTCCGTCACGACGACGGCGTCGCCGATGGCGGCCACGAGTTCGTTCAGGTCGACCGCCGTGTCGTGCCGAGCCATCGCGTTCACACGACCTGGGAAGAGCGCAGCGCAGCGATCTCGGACGGGTCGTAGCCCAGTTGCGCGAGCACTTCCTCGGTGTGTTCCCCGAGCAGAGGCGACGCGGTGATCTCCGGCTTCAGATCCGAGAACTTGATCGGGCTGCCCACGGTCAGGTATTTGCCGCGTTGCCGATGGTCGACCTCGACGATCGTCCCGCTGGCACGCAGCGACGGGTCGTTCGCGAGCTCTTTCATCGTCAGCACCGGTGCGCAGGGAATATCGAATTTTCGCAGGATGTCGACCGCCTCGAACTTGGTCTTGTCGGCGAGCCACCGCTCGATGGTCGCGAAGATGTCCTCGATGTGGGGCTGGCGCGCCTGCGGCGTTTTGTAGGCAGGATGCTCGATCCAATCGGGTTTGCCGATCGCTCGACAGATCGGCTCCCACGCGTGACCCTGGATCGTGAAATAGATGTACGCGTTCGGATCGGTCTCCCACCCTTTGCACTTCAGCACCCAACCCGGTTGACCGCCGCCGCCCGCGTTGCCGCCG
>DATBCI010000284.1:0-7323 GCA_036270555.1 Burkholderiaceae bacterium | reverse complement strand
CGCAAGCGCGCCGAAGCGCTGGTGGCTTTGGAGCACGCGGTCACCCGCAGCCTGGCTGAAGCCGACAGCAGCCGCCGGGTGCTGCAGGCGGTGATGCGCGTCATCTGCGAGTCCGAGCAATGGGAAACGGCCGGTTACTTTCGCATCGAGGACGAGCAAGGCTCGTCACGCCTGATCGTGGGTTGGAGCGGTCCCGGCATGAAACAGGCCGCGTCGGAGTATTACCGCAATACGATCAACACACTGATACCGCCCGGAGGTCTGATCAGCCGCGTGGCGAAGTCCGGCAAGCCGGTCTGGTTCGCCGACATGAAAGCGTCCGAGACGACTTGGAAACAGCGGGTCGAACGCACCGGGGAGCATGCAACCTTCTCGTTTCCGGTGCTTGCGAACGGAAGGGTCATCGGGGTACTCGGCTTTTCCAGCCGAGCCATACGCGAACCCGACGAGCGTCTGCTGGAAACTGTGCGCGTGATCGGTGAGCAGGTTGGTCAGTTCCTGCTGCGCAAGCAAGCCGAAGAGGTTCTTCGCGAAAGCGAGGCGCGCTTTCGCGCCCTGACCCAGTTGTCAGCGGACTGGTATTGGCAAACCGACGCGAGCCACCGCTATGTTCGCATCGAGGGCCGCCACGAACAGGGCGGCGAGACACTGGCCGGCGAGAGCGCGCTCGGCAAGTGTCGCTGGGAAACGGGTCTGGATATCGAAGGGGGGTGGGACTCCCACCGGGCGCTGCTGGAAGGTCACCAGCCGTTCCGCGACGCCGTCATGGTCCGGACGATGCCCGATGGTACGCGGCGCTTCATAAGCGTCAGCGGTGAACCGATGCATGACAAGGCCGGGGCTTTTGTCGGCTACCGTGGTGTCGGCAGTGACATCACCGACCGCAAGACCGTGGAACTCCGAGTCCAGTACTTGGCCAATCACGATGCGTTGACCGGACTGCCGAATCGGTTGATGTTCGGCGACCTGCTCAACGCGGCAGTCCAGGCATCGGGCAAGCACCAACATGCGTTCGCGATCTTGTTCGTCGATCTGGACCGCTTCAAACTTGTGAACGACACGCTGGGTCACGACGCCGGCGATCAACTCCTAAAGCAGATGTCCGTTCGCTTGAAGCATTGCGTTCGAACAGGAGATATCGTCGCACGCCTGGGTGGCGACGAATTCGTGGTGCTGGTGCAGAACGTTCGCGGGCGCGAGCATGCGGCGACGGTCGCCCGAAAGATAGTGCGGGCCGCTGGCGATCCGGTCATTGTCCATGGGCAGGAGTGCATCGTCTCCGCGAGTATCGGCATTTCAATGTATCCGGCGGACGCCGAGGATGATCAGTCGCTGATGAAATTTGCCGACATGGCGATGTACCTCGCCAAGGCGCGCGGCAGGACTGGGTATCAGTTCTATTCGGACGAGATTCGGGCGCAGTCGAGCGAGGCCCTCGCGCTCGAAACCCAATTGCGGCGCACCCGGGGCTAAGCGGAATGCGCAAGTCTCCAGCCAACTCTCGCCTCGTGGTTGGCGCCTAGCCGCAGTGCGGCGTTCGCGAGGTTGATCCCAAGGGGACGGCACGGATCGGCCGTATGGTCGTCCCCCGCGCGAGGGTACTGACGCGAGCGTGGTACCACCTGCCGCCGACGCGCCGCTGAGACAGGCAACCCCATCGGCGTGATTCGTCTGCGTCAGATTTTCTTGCAAGATGCACCCTGCCGCCACGACTCCCTACGCGGTCGGTTTGATGTCACCGCCCATGAACATTCGGTCCTGGAGTCGCGACCATCCCATCGCGCTGCAGACGTTGCAGCTGAGCGTTGCGGCCGCGCTTTCACCGCTGATCGCCTGGGGCGCGATTTCCGCGCTGACTTCCCGCGATGTTGCGCACCCGGATCTGGGCGTCGTCGCTTACACGCTCGGATTGACGGCGGCCTTGAACGTCCTCGTCCTCTCACTGTGGTTCGCACGGCGTACCGTTTTGGGGCTGGACCGGCTGAAGGCCGCGCTCAGGTCGATCGGCCGGCACGCAAGCCGAGCGGTGCCGGCGCCGGATGGCGGGCAGGACCTGCCCGCGTTGACGCGGGCGTTCAATGACGTATCCCGGCACCTCGGCCTGAGCATCGCAACCCACGCCGCGCTGTCGCACATCGATCGCACCATCCTCGGGTCGCTGGATATCGACGAAATCGCGCGCAGTGCCGTCCGCTGTCTGCGCCTCGTCACGGGCGCCGAGATCGTCATCGTTGTCCTGAACGAGATTCCTTCGCCGAATTCAATGCTGCTCTACACGAGCCTTCCCGAGGATCCTGATCGCATCGACCGCGCCGAGATCGCTGGCGAGCCCGATCTGTTCCCGCGCATCCCGGTCCAACCCGCGTTGCACTGGCATGGCGCCTTGCCGCTGCCTGCTGCCGCGGTGGCCCGGATCCAAACGCAGCGCGCCTCGACCGCCTATTCACTGTTTCCCATACCGGGTTCGCGACAGACCCGAGGGTTCGTCGTGCTTGGCCTGCGCCGGCCGGGTGAGCTCGGCGCCGAGCAGCTGGATCTGGTCGGCGATCTGATCGGTCGACTTCGAACAGCCTGCGGGACCATGGAACGCTACCGCAGCCTGAAGGAACTGGCGCACGTGGACGCCCTGACGGGCTTGCCGAATCGGCACACCCTGCTCGAGTTCCTGGCGCGCGCGCTGGCCGACGCCGGTGACGGAAAGTCGCGGGTCGCTGTGCTCTTCCTCGACCTGGACTGTTTCAAGCAGGTCAACGACACGCTGGGTCATACGGCCGGCGATGTGCTTCTCACACACGCGGCCGAGCGCATTCGGCGCAACGTGCGCGATGGCGACATCGTGGCGCGCCAGGGCGGCGATGAATTCGCGCTGGTGCTGCGCGGCCTGACCTCGACGCGGGACGCGAGCGTGGTGGCGCGCCAGTTGATTGCGGCGTTATCGCGCCGCTTCGAGATCGAAGGCAAAGTCGTCTTTGTGGGCGCGAGCGTGGGAATCGCCGTGTTTCCTGAGGATGGGGCGGACCCGTCGGATCTGCTTCGCAAGGCCGATACGGCGATGTATCGAGCCAAAGCCGCGGGGCGCAACCGCCTGGCGTATTTCAAGGAGCACATGAGCCTGGAGGCGCAGCGCCGCACGGCGCTGGACGGCGACTTGCGCGAGGCGCTCAAACGGGGAGAGTTCGTTCTGCACTACCAACCCGTGATCGAGCCGAGCAACGGGCGCGTGTCCGCCGTCGAAGCGTTGGTGCGTTGGCGCCATCCGACCCGGGGCTTACTGGCTCCGGATGTGTTCGTGCCTTTCGCAGAGGAAAGCGGCCTGATCGATGCGATTGGCACCTGGGTGTTGAAGGAGGCCTGCCTGCAGCACAGCCGCTGGCGCAGCGAAGGCGTTTTCATCCCACGCGTGGCGGTCAACGTCTCGATCGGCCAGATGCGCCGCTCGCATTTCGTCAGCACCGTGCAGAACGCGCTGATTCTTGCCGATATGCCGCGCCATAGCCTGGAGATCGAAGTCACGGAGTCCACTCTCCTGCAGGGAGACAAAGCGGCCAACGACGCGATGCGGATCCTGGCCGCAGGCGGAGTCCGGTTTGCGATCGACGACTTCGGGACCGGCTATTCCTCCTTCAGCACCTTGACCGCGATCCCCGCGCGGGTGCTGAAGCTGGACCGCAGCTTCATCGTGGGCGGCGCGCTCGGCAGCGAGGGTGGCGCCATCCTCACGGCGATGATCAACATGGCGCATGCGCTGGCGAAAGAGGTGGTCGCGGAGGGCGTCGAAACCGAAGACCAGCTTGCGCTGCTGCGTTCGCTCGGCTGTGACATGGTGCAGGGATTCCTGCTGTGCAAACCATTGCCGGCCGATCAGATCGCGCGTTTTTCGCGCGAAAACCTTGCAGCGCGCACGTCGGTGCTGGTTACAAGCGATTAGCCGCGGGTCGAGGATCAGATTGCATCCCTGGTTCAAGCTGGCGCGCTGAAAAGGGTGCTCGCCGAGTGGTGTGCGCCGTTTCCAGGCTTTTATCTCTACTACCCGGGGCGGCGTCAGGTATCGCCCGCACTCGGCGCTTTCATCGAGGCGGTGCGGCTGCCGGTCAGGGCGATCGGGGGCCTCTAATGCGCCAAACTCACACGGAAATGAGGGGCGTGGCGGTGCTCAGCGCGGCCCCTCGGGGTTCAGCATCCACCATAGCCATCGGCGAAGACGCGCCCAGGGGCCGGTCACGCGTACGCGGCGGCCTTGTCGGTTCGGTCCGACGAGCTCCCTGAGCGTGGTGGCAGCCTTCAAGGACAGGGCCGACCAGTGGGGGCGGTGGTCGGCGGTTTGCTCCAGCGAAGCTGCGTGAAGCTGTGCAGCCAGTTCCGTCAGGTCCTCGTGGGATATGGGCATTGGCGAAGTGCTCGCTACGACAGATCGAAAAAATGGGGTGCGGCTAAGCGACATATCAGCACAGGCCAATCCCGGGTAAGAGGGCGATTTGCTGCGCAAGCCCGGGGCAATATGACTTATCAAGGGTCTTGGCTCGGTTGGCAGATCAGTGGAGCCCTCCAGCTTGGGCAGGACCGGTCGCTTAAGGAATCTGGCGGAGTAGGCTCTCAGAAAAGATCGAAGCCAGCCAAATCGGCATGTCGATTCGGGGTCCCGTCATTCGACCAGTCACGGGGAGCCCGATTTGCCCCAGGGAGGGATCATGGCGCGCACCACGTCCAAAGCCCGGAAGCCGGCAACAGCCCCGCGCGTGCGGGCGGCTTCGCGCTCGAAGCCGAAATCGACCGTCGTGGTCTTGCTGGCCACGCGCAAGGGAGCCTGGTTGTATCGCGGTGATGCGGCGCGCAAGAAGTGGCAACTCGATGGGCCGCATTTTCTGGGACATATCGTCAACCATCTGGTGCTCGATCCGCGCGACGGCCGAACGCTGCTGGCCGCGGCGAAAACCGGCCATCTGGGACCCACGATTTTCCGCTCGACGGATATCGGGCGCAGCTGGAAGGAGGCTGCGCGGCCGCCCGCCTTCGCCAAGGCGGCCAACGGCCAAGCCGGCCGCACGGTGGATCACACGTTCTGGCTCACGCCCGGCCACGCCAGCCAGCCGAACACCTGGTACGCGGGCACCTCGCCGCAAGGGCTGTTCCGGTCGGATGACGGCGGCATCACCTGGGAACCGTTTTCCGGCATCAACGAGGATCCGCAGTATCGGAAGTGGATGGGCACAGCGCAGGACGGCACACCGGACGGACCGAAACTGCACTCGATCATTGTCGATCCGCGCGATCCTGCGCATCTGTACTTCGGCATGTCGGGGGGCGGTGTGCACGAGTCGACCGACGGGGGCCGCACCTGGACGCCGATCACCGCGGGCATGGAAGTCGTCGAAGGCTTCGATGCGTCGAATCTCGACTTCCACGACCCCCATTGCATCCGAATCTGTCCCAGCAAACCGGATCGGCTGTATCAGCAGAACCACTGCGGGATCTACCGGATCGACCGGCCGTCGAACGAGTGGACGCGCATCGGGCGCAGCATGCCGAGGCGGGTCGGCGACATCGGGTTTCCGCTGGTGGTGCACCCGCGCAACGCGGACACGGCCTGGGTCTTTCCGATGGACGGCTCAACCGTCTGGCCGCGCACCAGCCCGGACGGCATGCCGGCCGCATACGTCACACGCAATGCCGGAAAGACCTGGCAACGCGCCGCCTCCGGCTTGCCCGAGCAACACGCGTGGTGGACCGTGAAACGCCAGGCGATGGCCACCGACGGTGCCGATCCTGTAGGGCTGTACTTTGGTACCACCAGCGGGGAGCTGTGGTCCAGCCGCGACGAGGGCCGGCAGTGGGCCCGCATCGCGCAGCACCTGCCGGAAATCTACGCGGTGGAGGCCGGCGAGCTGAGCTAGCGATGAATGTCCTGATACCGGCCCCGCTGCGTTCGTACACCGGACAGCGTCAAGTCGAGGCGAGCGGCGCCACGCTGGCCGCCGTGCTGACCGATCTGGAACGGCGATACCCCGGGATCCGCTTCCGGATGATCAACGAGCAGGACCGGATGCGACCGCACATCCGCTTTTTCGTCAACGGCAATCAGGTGTTCGACCTGCATCAGCCGCTGAGCGGCACCGACGAGGTGCTGATCGTCCAGGCGCTGAGCGGAGGTTGACCGCCCGCGCGCCGCAGCAACTCGTCACTAACGAGCGCCAGCCTCCTTGCGCACCGCGCCGGACGGGTCCTTAGCCGCTTCGTAGTCCGCCACGCCGCTCGCGATCAGTTCGCGCGCGCGATCCGGCCCCGACCAGCCGCTGATTTTCACCCACTTGCCAGGTTCCAGGTCCTTGTAGTGCTCGAAGAAGTGCTGGATCTGGGCGAGCCGTTCGGGCGCAATGTCCGACGGCGATGCCCAGTGCCGGTACCAGGGCAGGATCTTGTCGACCGGCACCGCCAGCAGTTTCTGGTCGCCTCCGGCCTCATCCTGCATCTCCAGCACGCCCAGCGGACGACAGCGCACCACGACTCCGTGCTGGAGCGGGAACGGCGTAATCACCAGCACGTCGACCGGATCTCCGTCGTCGGACAGCGTGCGCGGCACGTAGCCGTAGTTGCAGGGATAATGCATGGCCGTTGCCAGGAAGCGATCGACGAAGATCGCGCCCGACTCCTTGTCGACCTCGTATTTGACCGGATCCGCATTCATCGGAATCTCAATCACGACGTTGAAATCATCGGGCAGAGCCCGTCCGGCTTTGACGTGATCCAGTCCCATTCAATGGTTCCTGTCAACGAGAGAGATTTTCCGTCCTGCGCTCAAGCCGCAGCCTTCATCGAACGACTCAGCCACAAGGCAGCGTGCGTGCAGGCGGCGCCGGACAGCAGGTACAGGCTGACGTATCCGAGCCCGAAATGGGCGGACAGGCCCAATGCCACCAGCGGGGCGAACCCGGCGCCAATCAGCCAGGCGAGGTCCGCTGTCAGTGCGGCACCGGTATAGCGAAATCGAGGCTCGAAGCTCGAGTTCATCGCGCCGGCGGCCTGGCCGTAGGACAGGCCCAGCAGGATGAATCCGAGCAGGATGAACATGTCCTGGCCCAGCGTACCCCCGTCCAGCAGCGTCGGTGCAAACCCGCTGAACACCGCGATCAAGGTCGCCAGCAGGCCGAGCGTCGGGCGGCGGCCGATGCGGTCGGCGATCAGGCCGGAGGCCACGATGCCGGCCGCCCCGAGCAGCGCGCCCAGGATCTGGATGCCCAGGAACTGGCTGATCGACTGGCTCGAATACAGCAGGATCCACGACAACGGAAACACCGTGACGAGGTGAAACAGCGCGTAGCTCGCCAG
>DATBCI010000283.1:0-3325 GCA_036270555.1 Burkholderiaceae bacterium | reverse complement strand
GTGTTCGTCAGCGTGCCGTCATCGTTGATCGCGCGCCACATCAGCCCCTGCATCACGCCGGCGATCCACATCGAGGAGATGTACAGCACGATGCCGATGGTGGCGACCCAGAAATGCATCGTCACCAGGCGCATCGAGGCCATCTGGGTGCGGCCGTACAGGCGCGGGATCAGGAAGTAGAGCGCGCCGATCGTGATCAATCCGACCCACCCCAGCGCTCCGGAGTGCACGTGACCGATGGTCCAGTCCGTGTAGTGCGACAGGGCGTTGACGGTCTTGATCGACATCATCGGACCTTCGAAGGTCGCCATGCCGTAGAACGAGAGCGAGACGATCAGGAATTTCAGGATCGGGTCCTCGCGCAGCTTGTGCCAGGCGCCCGACAGCGACATCATCCCGTTGATCATCCCGCCCCAGCTCGGGGCCAGCAGCACCAGCGAGAAGATCATTCCGAGCGACTGCGTCCAGTCCGGCAGCGCCGTGTAGTGCAGATGGTGCGGCCCGGCCCACATGTACGTGAAGATCAGCGCCCAGAAATGGACCACGGACAGCCGGTACGAATACACCGGGCGGTCGGCTGCCTTCGGAATGAAGTAGTACATGATCCCCAGGAAACCCGCCGTCAGGAAGAAGCCCACCGCGTTGTGCCCGTACCACCACTGCACCATCGCATCCTCGGCGCCGGCATAGGCCGAGTACGACTTCATCCAGCTCCACGGGACCTCGGCGCTGTTGACGATGTGCAGCAGCGCCACCGTCAGGATGAACGAGCCGAAGAACCAGTTGGCCACGTAGATGTGGCTGACGCGCCGCTTCACGATGGTGCCGAAGAACACGACCGCGTAGCAGACCCACACGACCGCAATCGCCAGATCGATCGGCCACTCGAGCTCGGCGTACTCCTTGCCGCTGGTGTAGCCCAGCGGCAGCGTGATCACGCCCGCCAGGATGATCAGCTGCCAGCCCCAGAACGTGAACCAGGCGAGCGGGCCCGCGAACAGGCGCGCCTGGCAGGTGCGCTGCACCACGTAGTACGAGGTCGCCATCAACGCGCAGCCGCCGAACGCGAAGATCACGGCGTTCGTATGCAGGGGACGCAAGCGGCCGTAGCTGAGCCAGGCAATCGGCGGGATCAGGTCCGGCCAGGCCAGCTCGGCAGCGATCACCAGGCCCACGAGCATGCCGACGATCCCCCACACGACGGTCATGACCGAGAAAGCGCGTACGACGCCAAAGTTATATCGAGCCTGCGGCTGCGATCCGCTCATCCTGGACTCCCATGCATTCTTCAAATTCAGCGCACCCATCGAAGCCGGCCACGCCGTTGCCGAGGCGTCGAAACGGTCCACGCTCGGGAACTCTCGAAATACGTCTCGATGTTATTCAAGCCCCCGCGACCCGGCCTTGACCGCGATCAATCCGTCGGGTCGCGATCGTCCAGAATTCGCTGGCCTTCGGCCTCAAGATCGTCGAACTGCCCGCTCAGGACAGCCCAGGCCAGCACGGCGCCGATCAGCAGCACCAGGGCCAGCGAAAGCGGGATCAGCAGAAAGAGCGATTCCATGGGCGTTAACGGCGCGACGGGACCGAAAGTTGCGCGGCGGGTGCCGCCCGCAGCACGCTCAACCGCAGCGAATTGACAAGCACAAGCGCCGAGCTCGCTGCCATGCCGACCGCCGCCATCAGCGGCGACAGGCGGCCCGCCATCGCCAGCGGAACCATCGCCGCGTTATAGGCCAGTGCCCACGCCAGGTTCAGACGCACCGTGCGCGTGGTCCGATGCGCCAGCTCGAACACGAATCGGACGTCGGCCAGGTTCGAGCGCAGGCAGATCACATCGGCGCGCGCCTGCGCCAGCTCCGAACCCGAAGCCAGCGCGATCGACGCATCGGCCTGGGCCAGCACCGGCGCATCGTTGATGCCGTCGCCGATCATCGCGACCCTGCGGCCCTCGCTCTGCCAGAGCGCCAGCAGGCCCTGCTTGCCGGCCGGTGTCTGCTCGGCGTAGATCGCCAGGTTCGCGCTGCGACCCAGCGCACCAGCAACCGCCTCCACCGCCCCCCGCCGGTCGCCCGACACCAGCTTCAGATCGAGGCCTTGCCTCTTCAGGTGCGCCAGCACTTCGCCGGCATCGGCGCGGATCCGCTCGCCGAAGCGGACGACGGCGAGCGGCCCACCTCGATCGGCCAGCAGCAGTCCGGTGCCCCCCTGCCCGCACAGGGCAGCGAGCGCGGCCTCGATATCGAGCGGGGGCCGGGAGTCGCGCGCCAGCGCAAGCGCGTAGTCCGGCTTTCCCAGCCGGACCAGCCGACCATCGACGAGCCCTTCGACACCAGCGCCCGCGACTTCCGTGGCTCCGGAGATCGGGGCCAGCGCAACGCGGGCCTCACGGGCGCTGTGCAACAGCGCGCGGGCGAACGGATGGGTGGAACGCGATTCCAGGCTGGCCGCGATCCGCAGGCAGTCCGCTTCGTTCAACTCCCCCACTGCCAGGATGCCGGTCAGGATCGGCTGGGGTTCGGTCAGCGTGCCGGTCTTGTCGAACGCAACCACCTCAACCCGCGTCAACGCCTCCAGCACCGAGGCTCGCGCAACCAGCACGCCGCGCCGGGCCAGCGCGGATTGAGCCACCGCGGTAGCCAGCGGCGCCGCCAGCGACAACGCGCACGGGCATGTGACGATCAGCACGGCAATCGCGTTGCGCAGCGCCGAGGCTGCATCGAACATCGACCATCCGAGCCAGGTGGCGGCACTGGCAGCGAGCAGCACCCAAACAAAGCCGGCCGCAACCCGATTGGCCAGTTCGACTGAACGGGGACGCTGGCTCGCCGCCTCGACAATCAGCCGCTGCAGTGCAGCCAGCGAAGTGCGGGCGCCTGCCCGGGCCACCTCGATCACCAGCGGCTGACCCAGGTTCAAGCTGCCAGCGAGCACACGTGCGCCCGGACCGGCGCCGACGGGGGCCGATTCGCCCGTCAACCAGGCCTGGGACAGCGACGAGTTGCCTTCGATGACCATCCCATCGGCCGGCACCAGCGCCCCGCTTGGGACGATCACCCGATCCCCGAGCAACAGGCGGTCCGCTGCGACCGTCTCGAACGCCGAAGAGTCGGGATGATTGAGCAGGCGCTGCGCCTGGGTTACGGTCCGCTCGACTGCCTCATCGATGTGCTGCGAGGCGCGCGTCAGCGCCCGTTGCTGCCACCACCGGACCGTCAGCAACAGGGCGACGAACATCGTGATCGAGTCGAAATACAGTGCGCCGCGCTCCGCCACCAGCGAGAAGACGCTGGCTGCGACCGCGGCTGCCAGTCCAAGCGCGACC
>DATBCI010000282.1:0-2040 GCA_036270555.1 Burkholderiaceae bacterium | reverse complement strand
GCCGCGCCGGATCGAAGCGTGCATCAGCGGGAACGTGTTGGTGTCCTTGGAAGCCGTTGCCATCAGCAGCGAGAGCCAGCGCATCAGCTTCTTGTAGCCGAGCATCATCACCGCGTGCTGGAACGAGGTGATCTGCACCGGTAGACCGAACGCGGCCGAATTGACCAGGCGCAGCAGCTTGAACGCCAGCGCAGGGTCGCGTTTCAGCGTCGCGTCGATCTTGGAGATTTCGGCATCGTCCCGCACCAGGCGCAGCAGTTCCAGAACAACGGCCTGGCCCGGCTGCAGGGGCCGCGCCGATTTCTGGGTCACGTCGTCCAGGGGCCAGCCCACGCTGGCGGCGGCACCGCGCTCGAAGGCCCCGTCCACGTCGGCCACCGTCTGCACGCCGGTGATGATGAACGGAATGCGACGCGCGACTCCGGCCGGCAACCGCGCATCGGCGTCGCGACGGCGATCGTCGCTGACATGGACCAGCGAGTACTCGAAGCACGACAGCAGGGCCGGGGGCAGAGCGACCTCCGGCCGGTTGCGCAGCGCGAGGCGCTTGCCGTCGCGGAACAGCGACTGCGCAACGGTCTGCGTGAGCGGATCGCGCAAAGCGGCCGTCGAGATTTCCAGGATCGCATTGCTGGGGGGGTCCCAATCCAGCGCCGACTCGTCGAATTCCGCGTCGAGCGGGGCCACCAGCACGGGCGCGCTCGATTCGGGCCAGACCGCGTTCAAGGATTCGAGAAGCTGCCCGATCGGCACGCGCTCGTTCGGATGCGTGGCCAGCATCGTCAGGCGAGTTCCGATCGCCTTGCGTTTCTTGTCGATCAACGGGGCATAGCAGATCGACAGCGTGCCAAGCACACCGAGCGCGACGTTTGTAATGGGTTCTGGGGCGTTCATTGACGGCCGCCGTAGGGAGCTGACCCAGATTATTGAGAACGGGGCGCGCGACGGTCGGGGGAAATGGCGCCGCACCGGAGTGGAATTCCCTGGTTAGCGTGCCTCCGGGGAGCGCGATCGACGGGTACGGGGGTTGCAAGAGCCGCATCTCGAGCGATGGTATCGTTTGAACGAAAACCAGGGTATGGGAATGGATCGCGTCGACTGCATTGTTATCGGGGCCGGGGTGATCGGACTGGCGTGCGCCCGCGCCCTGGCCGCGGCCGGGCTGCAGACCATCGTGCTCGAGGCCGAGTCCCGCATCGGCTCCGGCGTCAGCTCGCGCAGCAGCGAAGTCATCCACGCGGGCATCTACTACGCGCCCGGCAGCTTGAAGGCGCGCCTGTGCGTGCTCGGCCGCGAGCTGCTGTACCAGTACCTGGGCGAGCGAGGTCTGCCGCACCGGCGCCTCGGCAAACTGATCGTGGCAACCGAGCAGGCCCACCTGGCTTCACTGGCCAAACTTCAGGGCCTGGGCGTGACCAATGGGGTCGAGCGGCTGGAGATGCTGGATGCAGGGCGCGCGGCGGTGCTCGAGCCAACGTTGCGCTGTTGTGGCGCTTTGCATTCGCCCGACACCGGGATCGTCGATTCCCACGCGTTGATGGTCTCGCTGTCCGGCGATCTGGAGGCCTCTGGCGGCTCCATCGCATTGCGCTCGCCGATGCAGCGCGCCCGGCGCCATCAGAACGCGTGGCGGCTCACCACGGGCGACGGCGAGGGATATCACATTCTGTGCGACGTGCTGGTCAACGCAGCTGGCCTTTCGGCCCAGCGCGTGGCAGGCACCATCGAAGAGTATCCGCGTGATCGCATCCCTGCGCTGCGCATGGCGCGCGGCAATTACTTCTCGCTGTCTCAAAGGGCCCCGTTTGCACGATTGATTTACCCGCTGCCCACCGATGGCGGAATCGGCATACACCTGACGCTGGACATGGGCGGCGTCGCAAGGTTCGGGCCGGATGTCGAGTGGATCGATGAGGTCGATTTCAAGGTCGACCCGGAGCGCGCGCAGGTGTTCTACGCAAACATCCGCGCCTTCTGGCCGCAGCTTCCGGACGGAACGCTGCAGCCTGCCTACTCCGGAATCCGGCCCAAACTTTCCGG
>DATBCI010000281.1:0-2636 GCA_036270555.1 Burkholderiaceae bacterium | reverse complement strand
GTCTGGAAGATGATGTGATGCTGGCCCGGGTCGACCATGATCGCCGAATTGTAGGGGTACGACTTGCCGTCGACCGATACGATCAGCGTGTCATAGGTGTTGATTTCGACGCGGGACCAGCGGTAGCCATCGAGGTACGAGAATTGCTTCGGCCTTGTCGCGCAAGCCTGCAGCACGACCAGAGCCACTCCAAGAGCCAGCATCAGTCCGAGTTTGCCGGTGAGTCGGGCATCGCGCTGCTTGCTCCAAGGTTTCGTCATGACGGTCTCCTGATAACACTTCAAAGCTCGACCAAGCTATCAGATGTTGGCCCGTCGAGCGGTAACGAATAATTGCGAGTATCGAACCCCTCGGTTGATCCCTGCCGGACGGGTAAGGTTCAGCGCCGGGTTCGAGCATCGAAGTTCGCGCCGCAGCGGGGACCCGGTTCAACACGGCTTGTCTGTTGCCAAGTAACATATAGTTGACTTTTATCCAAATTATAGCTAAATTTATGTTATGCCAAAGTCCTCCACGGTTGCCGCATCGCTGCCCCCGGCGGCCGCCAGCGCCTTGCGCCAGCTGGGCGAGAACCTGGGCATCGCGCGCGCCCGTCGCAGGCAGTCGCAGCGGTCGTGGGCTCAGCGCATCGGTATCTCGATTCCCACCCTGATTCGACTCGAGAAGGGGGATCCGACCGTCAGCATGGGAGCCTATACGAGCGCCCTTTGGCTGATGGGACGAGTGCAGGCTCTACCTGATGTGGCGGCACCCGCGGCCGACCTGGGCGCGCTTGAACGGGACGTACGGGAAGCTCGCCGTCGCCGGCCCGTGCGTTCGCCTGCCTCGATCTCCGCACGCCTGAACAAGGCGAAGCCTGAATCCGAGGCGCCATCCAAGCGCCAATCCAAGCCCCGATCCAAGATCCAATGAGCGCGGACTATCAACCCGCCGATGAGCTTTACTTGTGGTGGTTGGGTCAACCGCAGTCCCCGCTGCTGGTTGGCACGCTGCGCCTGCTGCGCGCCACGCGCGCAGTCTCCCTGCAATATGACCCGACCTGGCTGCTCAATGGCTTTGCCCTGAGCGAAGACCTGCCGCTGACCGACTTGGAGCACAACCCCGTCGAGCGCGACTCCGCAGCCGGCGCCGTCGATGACGCGCGCCCCGACCGCTGGGGCGAGCGCGTGATTCGCTTCGTCGCCAAGCCCCCGCGCCTCTCGTTGCTCGAATACCTGTACTTCGCTGGCGACGACCGGTTCGGCGCGCTCGGCGTGTCCGCGTCGAATCGGACCTATGCCCCGCAGACAAGCGGCCCCTTGCCCTCCCTGCGCGACGTCGACGAGATACACGAGCTGGTCCGCAAGGTATTGGACAACGAGCCGGTGCCTGAATCGAAGCGGCGCCTGATCGCACCGGGCACCACGCTGGGCGGCGCTCGCCCCAAGGGTCTGATCGAGACCGACGGCGCCCAGTCGGTGGTGAAGTTTGCCGAGCCTGGCGACCCGACCGATGCGCCGCTGATCGAGCACGCCTGCATGACGCTGGCAGCCCAGGCCGATATTCGTGTCGCGCCCACACGCCCGATCCGGCTGGTCGACGGGCACGCCGTGCTCGTGCTTCGATTCGACCGGCAGGGCCGTGGAGCCAACGCGCGGCGACTGCACGCGCAGTCCGCGCACGTCGCGCTGCGCGCCGAGGGCAGTCCGATGGGTTACCCTGAACTGGCGCAGTTGCTGCGCCGGCGCGCGCCGGTACAGGACGGGATTGCCAGGGCGCAGATGCGCGAGCTTTTTCGGCGGATGGTGTTCAACATCCTGATGGACAACACCGATGATCACGAAAAGAACCATGCGCTCCTGATGGACGATGCGCAGCAACTCGTGCTGGCGCCGGCTTTCGACGTGCTGCCCGCGGCTCAAGGGCTTGGAACCCAGCAGATGCGGGTCGGCCGCGAAGCCGCCGATTCGACGATCGACAACGCCTACTCGGAAGCGTCGCTGTTCGGGCTGTCGGCGGACGAAGCCAGGTCGGAAGCGGTGCGCGTCGCCAAGGTCTGTGACCGGTGGAAATCGCACTTCGCTCAGGCAGGTGTTGGCAGCCGCGACATCGAGTATCTGTCGCAGTTCATAGACCGCGATTTTCTTCTGGCCCAGCGCAGCGCCCTGACCGCGAAAGGGCCACGGCGAGCGGGCGCGCGTCCGCGTGTCCGCCGTTCTACATCTTCAGGCTGACGCTCTTTGCAAACCCGGGCGCGTGCCGGTGGCGGGTCGCCTGCTCGTAGGCGTACGCATAGCCGATCAGCCTGGCTTCCGTGAACGCGCCGCCCACGAAGGAAAGCCCGATCGGCAACCCGGCCACGAAGCCCGCCGGTACGGTGATGTGCGGGTAACCCGCCACCGCCGCCGGCGTCGAAAAGCTCGCCCCGGAGTTGTCGCCATCGACCAGGTCCGTGAGCCAGGCGGGACCGCTGGTGGGCGCGATCAAGGCGTCGATCTTGTGCTCGGCCAGCGCCCTGTCGATTCCCTCATCGCGAGCCAGGCGCCGGCACAGCGCCAATGCGTCCTTGTAGGCCGCCTCGTCCAGCCCGCCCTTGGCCTGCGCCTTCACGAACAAGTCCTGCGAGAAGAACCGCAGCTCGCGTTCGTGCGCGCGTT
>DATBCI010000280.1:0-1799 GCA_036270555.1 Burkholderiaceae bacterium | reverse complement strand
CTGCAGGGCCCAGTTGCCGACCTCCTCGATCAGCCCGCATTCCTCGGCGATCGGGATGAATTCGGCCGGACCGACCGAGCCGAGGTCCGGGTGGCGCCAGCGCAGCAGCGCCTCCGCCCTGACGGGTGACCACGTCGCAAGGTCGATCTGGGGCTGCCAGTGCAGCGCCAGCTGGCCGCGCGATATGGCGTGCCGCAACTCCTGCTCGATCGCCAGCCGGCGTCGCGGCCGGTCGCCGAGATCCGCTACGAAGAACTCGAAACGCCCGCGGCCGCCGGCCTTGGCGGCGTACAGCGCCAGATCGGCATTGCCGAGGGCCTCATCGATGCTGGCCCCGTGCTCCGGAAGCAGGGCAATGCCCACGGTTGCCCCCACCGTGACGCTGCAACCCTGGGCAACGCACGGCATCGCCAGCCCGCGCAGCAGGCGTTGGGCGATCGTCGCCACCTCCTCCTTGCTGCCGGCTTCGGACAATACGATCGCGAACTCGTCGCCCCCGAGTCGCGCCAGCAAGTCGCGTTCACGCACCACCGAATGCAGGCGCCCCGCGACGATCTGCAGCACGGCGTCGCCCACCGAGTGCCCGAGCGTGTCGTTGATCGTCTTGAAGTTGTCCAGATCGATGAACAGCAGCGCGCTGCGCACGCGGGTGTTGGCGGGCTGGCCCACGAAGCGCCCCAGCCGCTCGCGCAACACCATCCGATTGGCCAGACCCGTCAGGGGATCGCAATGGGCGAGCTGTTGCAGCCGCAACTGGGCGCGTCGTTCGCGGGTGACGTCGGTCAGGACGCCGCGCCAGCCGACGGCGCGTCCCGAATCGTCGGCCACGGGCTTGGCGGTGAACGACCACCATCGCCGGCCGTCGCTGGTCAGAACGGGCACCACGATGTCGCGGAACGGGGTATCCGAGGCCAGCGCGCGGCGCAGCGCATCGCGGCCGGGGTCGGTCTCATTGGGCCCGAGGGTCCGGGCGAGCAGGCCCAGCAGGCTGGCTGGGAAGGCCTCGCCTTGCGCGCTGCACAAGAGCGTGGTGAGCCGGTTCGAGACGTGCGTGAACCGGCCAGCGCTGTCAATTTCCCACAGCACGTCGGTGGCGTGCTCCTCGAAATCGCGCAGCAGCAATCCGACCATCTGGCTTTGCCGCTCGGCCTCGCGCTCCGACAGGATGCGGGCTGTAAAGGTGCGTGCCGCGGACAGCACGCCTGCGACGATCACCAGCGTGTAGGTCAGCAGCAGCAGCGCAATGTAGCCGTAGATCGGCTCGTGACTGGCCGCCAGCGCATACGCGGACCCGACCCCCAGGATCCCTACGTAGGTCAGGCTCGCGGTCGGCACCGTCGCCAGCGTGAAGGCGCCGGCGCACATCATTCCCGATGTCAGCGTTGCGATCAGCAGCCGGTGCGCCGCGTCCGCGTCGGCAAACCAGGCGGCGGGGATGTACGCCCACAGCAATCCCAGCAGTCCGGCGTGAAGCGTCGCGCGGCGTATCGCCGCCGGGCTCGCGGTGCGTGGTCCACGCGCCCTGCGCCGCCACCAGGCCCGGCTGGCAAGCCCTGCCGAGGTGACCAGCAACACGGCCCAGACCAGCAGACTCACCCGCGGCGCGCTGCTCCAGAAGGCAACGCAGACGAACGCGCCGTTCAGCACGTTGGCAGCCATCGAGACGGGCGTGAGGCGCGTTACCGCGTGCAGGTGTCTGCCGCGAATCTCGGCCGAGATCTGATCGGGTGCCCGATAGATCTCAAACTGGTCGCGCCACCATGACAATGTCAAAATCCTCGCGGCAAGCACGCCGACAG
>DATBCI010000279.1:0-5876 GCA_036270555.1 Burkholderiaceae bacterium | reverse complement strand
GGTGGTGCGAGCGACCGATGTTGCGACCTATGTGCAGTACGGAGCGGCCGAGCTCGGTGTGGCCGGCAAGGACGTGCTGCTCGAGCACGGCGGCGCAGGCCTGTATCAGCCGTTGGAGCTGGGCATCGGGCGCTGCCGGCTGTGCGTGGCGGTGCCGGAGGGGTTCGATTACGCCGGCGCGGTGCGCCGCGGCGCGCGGTTGCGCGTGGCGACCAAATACGTTCAGACGGCGCGCGAATTCTTCAGCAACAAGGGCGTGCACGTGGACCTGATCAAGCTATATGGCTCGATGGAGCTGGCTCCGCTGGCAGGTCTGGCCGATGCGATCGTCGACCTGGTGTCGACCGGCGGTACCTTGAAGGCCAACCGGTTGGTGGAGGTCGAGCAGATCGCCGCCATCAGCTCGCACCTGATCGTGAACCAGGCGGCGTACAAGCTGCGCCATCAGCGGCTGGCCGAGGTGATCGATGCGATTGCCAAGGGGATTCAGATCACTGAGGGGGCTCAGGTCGCTCAGGAGGTTCAAGTCGATAAAGCGGTTGGGTCATGAAGATCAGGACTCTGGATACGTCGTCGCCGCAGTTCGAAGCGCAGTTTGGCCAGCTGGTGGCGCCGGCCACGGTCTTCGATCCGGAAGTCGAGCGGCAGACCACGGCGATCGTCGAAGACGTTCGCCGGCGCGGCGATGCCGCGCTGCTGGAATACACGAAGCGCTTCGATCGCGTATCGGCGCAGTCGGTGGCGCAGCTCGAGATCCCCGCGTCCGATCTGCGCGCCGCTTTCGATGCGCTGGCGCCGGACGCGGCCGAGGCATTGCGGGCGGCCGCCGGCCGCATTCGCGCGTTTCACCAGCGCCAGCTGGGCGGTGAATGGACCTTCGAGGAGCCGGACGGCACCGTTCTGGGGCAGCGGGTGGCGCCGCTCGAGCGCGTCGGCCTGTATGTGCCGGGCGGCAAGGCGGCCTATCCGTCGTCGGTGCTGATGAACGCGATACCGGCCAACGTGGCTGGAGTGCGGCAGATCGTGATGGTGGTTCCGACGCCGGACGGCGCCCGCAGTCCCCTGGTGCTGGCGGCTGCGCACCTGGCGGGCGTGTCGCAGGTGTTTGCCGTCGGCGGAGCACAGGCGGTGGCCGCGCTCGCGTATGGCACGGCCACCCTCCCGAGCGTGGACAAGATCGTCGGTCCGGGCAACGCGTATGTGGCTGCAGCCAAGCGGTACGTGTTCGGGGTGGTCGGGATCGACATGATCGCCGGGCCCAGCGAGATCCTGGTGATTTGCGACGG
The DNA here is from genome assembly GCA_036270555.1 of Burkholderiaceae bacterium. Lineage (GTDB taxonomy): Bacteria > Pseudomonadota > Gammaproteobacteria > Burkholderiales > Burkholderiaceae_F > VBCK01. The sequence goes on along the minus strand of DATBCI010000279.1, from coordinate 4,590 downwards.
CAAGACGGACCCTGACTGGATCGCGATGGATCTTTTTGCCCAGGCCGAGCACGACGAGCTGGCCCAGGCAATCCTGCTGACTCCGGAGCCCGCCTTCATCGACGCCGTCACTGCATCGATCGCCAGGCTGCTGCCGCAGATGCCGCGTGCGCGGATCATCGAGGCGTCGCTGCAGGCGCGGGGCGCCCTCATCCGCGTGCGCGACTTGCCCGAGGCATGCGAGCTGGCCGACCGCGTTGCACCCGAGCATCTGGAAATTTCGGCCGACGATGCGGCCCAATGGGCCGAGCGCATCCATCACGCGGGCGCCATCTTCCTGGGCCGCTACTCGAGCGAAGCGCTGGGCGACTACTGCGCGGGGCCCAATCATGTGCTTCCGACGGCAGGCACGGCGCGCTTTTCCTCGCCGCTTGGCGTGTACGACTTCCAGAAGCGCACCAGCCTGATCCACGTGTCGGAAGCTGGAGCAAGATCGCTCGGACAGATCGCCGCGACGCTGGCCCAGGCCGAGGATTTGCCTGCACACGCGCGCAGCGCGCAGTTGCGATGGCGGACCTAGACGGCCAACCAGATGCGCCGCGCTTGGGCGTGGTGCGCGACGAGGTGCGCGCCATGCGGGCTTATCACGTGCCGGATGCATCCGGGCTGATCAAGCTCGACGCGATGGAAAACCCCTTCTCGTTGCCACCCGAGCTGGCGCGCGAATTGGGTGAGCGCCTGTCCAGGGTCGCGTTGAATCGGTATCCGCCGGCGGATCCAGCCGAGTTCAAGCGACAGTTGGCCGAGTCGGCAGGGCTGCCTCCCGGCAAGGCACTGATGCTCGGCAACGGCTCCGATGAGCTGATTCACTTGATGGTCCAGGCCTGTGCACGCCACGGGCCGTCCGGGGGTGCGGTGGTACTGGCCCCGACTCCGACCTTCGTGATGTACGAGGTGTTCGCCCGGCTGGACGGCTGCCGCTTCGTCGGGGTACCGCTGCAGCCGGATTTCCGCCTCGACATGGCCGCCCTGCTGCGCGCCGTCGAAGAGCATCGCCCGGCGCTGCTGTTCGTCGCGTATCCGAACAACCCGACCGGTAACCTGTTTGCCCGCGCCGACGTCCAAATCCTGCTGGACCGGGCGCCCGGCCTGGTTGTGATCGACGAGGCGTATTGCCCGTTCGCGCTGCAAACCTGGATGCCGCAACTCGCCGAGCGCCCCAACCTGGTCGTGCTGCGCACGCTGTCCAAGCTCGGGCTGGCCGGACTGCGTCTGGGTTATGCCTGCGCCGACCCGCGCTGGATCGTCGAGTTCGACAAGGTACGCCCGCCCTACAACGTCGGCGTGCTGCCGCTGGCGGCAGCCGCCTTCCTGCTCGACCATTTCGATGTGCTCGGGCAACAGGCTTCGGTCATCCGTTCGGAGCGCGGGCGGCTGTTGGGTGCGCTGCGCGGCCTGCCCGGGGTGACAGCGTTCGACTCGGACGCGAATTTCATCCTGTTGCGGGTGTCGGACCCGGACCGGCTGTTCGCGGGGCTGCGCACTCGCGGTATCCTCGTGAAGAACGTTGCCGGATCGCATCCATTGCTGTGGGGTTGCTTGCGCGTCACCGTGGGCACGCCCCAGGAAAACGACGCGTTGCTGCAGGCGCTGGGAGCGCTGTCGTGAATCAGAGGAATCGCAAGGTGTCGGGACGCAGTGCCCAGGTCGAGCGCGAGACGAAGGAGACCCGGATCCGCGTCGAGCTCGACCTGGATCGGCCGGGAGCAGGGCGCATCAGCACCGGAATCGGCTTTTTCGACCACATGCTGGATCAGATCGCGCGTCACGGCGCGCTCGATCTGATGATCGAGGCCAAGGGCGACCTGCACATCGACGGCCATCATACGGTCGAGGATGTCGGCATCACCCTGGGGCAGGCCGTGGCCAAGGCGGTCGGCGACAAGCGCGGAATCCGGCGCTTCGGCCACGCCTACGTCCCGCTGGACGAGGCGTTGAGCCGCGTCGTGATCGACTTTTCGGGTCGACCGGCGCTGATCTGGCAGGTCGGGTTCAAGCGCGCGATGATTGGAGAGTTCGATGTCGACCTGGTCCACGAATTCTTCCAGGGCTTCGTGAACCACGCCCAGGTCACGATGCATGTCGATAACCTGCGCGGCGACAATGCCCATCATCAGTGCGAGACCGTGTTCAAGGCCTTCGCCCGGGCACTTCAGATGGCTCTCCAACGGGACCCCGACGCGCCCGACGCCGTGCCGAGCACCAAGGGGAAGCTGTGACGAAAAGGCCCGCCGTCGCGATCGTCGACTATGGAATGGGCAATCTGCTGTCGGTCGCCAAGGCGATCGAGCGGGTGGCGCCGGGGATCGATGTCACGATAACGTCCGAGCCCGAGGTGGTCGATGCGGCCGAACGCGTCGTGTTTCCCGGGCAGGGGGCCATGCCAGACTGCATGCGCTACCTGCACCAGCTGGGGCTGGAGGGCGTGGTCCGGAAAGCCGCCCAGGACAAACCGCTGCTGGCGATCTGTGTGGGTGAGCAGATGCTGTTCGATCGATCCGAGGAAGGCGAAACCGAAGGCCTGGGCCTGGTCGGGGGTGCCGTGGTGCGCTTCGCACCCGGACTGAGCACTGAAAGCGGCCGGCTGAAGGTTCCCCACATGGGCTGGAACCGGGTCAGCCAGTCGCGGACCCACCCGCTGTGGCGCAATGTACCCGACCGGAGCTACTTTTACTTCGTGCACAGCTACTACGCGCGCCCGTCCGATCCGGGACTGACCGTCGGGCAGGCCGACTACGGTGGAGCCTTTACCTGCGCCGTTGCCCGAGATAATATTTTTGCCACGCAGTTCCACCCCGAAAAAAGCGCTGCCGCCGGCCTGGCCCTTTTTGAGAATTTCGTTCGCTGGAACCCCTGAGTCTGCGTTTGCGCCGTTCTCCGCTTACGACCGCCCTCTGAAGGCAACCCTGCCGAACCTTCCGCGCTCCGTCTGGTCGTGCCTGCCCCGTTGAACGAAGCCGGCATTTTTTCATGTTGCTGATCCCAGCGATCGACATCAAGGATGGGCACTGTGTCCGCTTGCGCCAGGGCGACATGGACAGTGCCACGGTGTTTTCCGACGATCCGGTGGCGATGGCGCGCCACTGGGTCGAACTGGGTGCGCGGCGGCTGCACGTGGTGGATCTGAACGGCGCACGGTCGGGACGGCCCGTCAACGAATCCGTGATCCGGCACATCGTCGAGGAAGTCGGTGCCGACGTGCCGGTTCAGCTCGGAGGAGGGCTGCGCGACCTGGATACGATCGAGCGCTACATCGACGGCGGCGTCGGGTTCGTCGTGATCGGCACCGCGGCGGTCAAGAATCCGGGTTTTCTGCACGATGCCTGCAGCGCCTTCGGGGGGCACGTGATCGTTGCCCTGGATGCGCGCGAAGGCAAAGTGGCCACCGACGGCTGGAGCAAGCTCACCGGGCATGACGTGCTGGATCTGGCGGTCAAATTCGAGGACTACGGGGTCGAAGCCATCCTGTACACGGACATCGGTCGCGATGGCATGCTCAGCGGCGTCAACCTGGAAGCCACGGTGGCGCTGGCGCGCGCGGTCAAGATCCCGGTGATTGCCAGTGGCGGCGTGGCGACGATGGAGGACATCGAACGACTGTGCTCGGTGCAGGTCGAAGGGGTCGAAGCGGCTATTCTAGGCCGATCGCTCTATGAAGGAACGCTGGATTTTCGGGCCGCTGTGGAACGGGCCGAGCGCGAGGACGCCTGATCAATGCTGGCGAAGCGGATCATCCCGTGCCTGGACGTGACGGCCGGGCGTGTTGTCAAGGGCGTGAATTTCGTCGACCTGCGTGACGCCGGGGACCCTGTGCAGATCGCCCAGCGCTACGACGCCGAGGGTGCCGATGAACTGACGTTTCTCGACATCACGGCCAGCTCCGATCAGCGCGACATCCTGCCGCATGTCATCGAGGCGGTTGCGCGGCAGGTCTTCATTCCGTTAACCGTCGGCGGAGGCGTGCGCCACGTCGACGACGTGCGCCGCCTGCTGAACGCGGGGGCCGACAAGATTTCGATCAACACGGCCGGTGTGCAATCTCCCGGTCTTATCGAGCAGTCCGCGGGACGGTACGGCTCTCAGTGCATTGTGGTGGCGATCGACGCGCGAATGCGCCGCTCGGGCGACCCGGCGCAGGGATGGGAGGTCTTCACGCACGGTGGCCGCACGCCGGCTGGTCTGGACGCTGTCCAGTGGGCGCAGCGCGTCGTGCAGCTGGGCGCCGGAGAGATCCTGCTGACCAGCATGGACCGTGACGGCACGCGCATCGGATTCGATCTGGAGCTGACGCGGGCGGTGTCCGATGCGGTGTCGGTGCCCGTGATCGCTTCGGGCGGAGTTGGCAACCTGCAGCACCTGGTCGACGGTGTACTGTTGGGCCGGGCCGACGCCGTGCTGGCTGCGTCGGTGTTTCACTTTGGAGAGTTCACGCTGTCCCAGGCCAAGCAGTACATGCAGGCGCATGGGATTGCGATGCGCATGCAGTGAACAACCCGCATCAGAGGCCGCGGGTTTGAGGAATACGCGGAACGACGAGTCATGACTCTGATA
>DATBCI010000278.1:0-6247 GCA_036270555.1 Burkholderiaceae bacterium | reverse complement strand
ACCTGGTCGGTCGTCAGCGACTGGATCTGGGCGTTGCTCAGCCCCGACACTTGCGCTGCGCTCAGCGCGGCGATCTGCGTCGTGCTCAAGCCGCCCTGAACCTGGCCGGTCGTCAGCGCAGCGAGCTGGGCAGCCGTCAGCGCCGCCACGTCGGCCGTCGACAGGCTCTGCACCTGGTCAGTCGTCAGTGCCCGGACCTGAGCGCTGGTGAGTCCGCTCACCTGGGTCGCGTTCAGTGCGGCGATCTGGGTCGTGCTCAAGCCCGCCTGTACTTGCGCGGTCGTCAGGCTGCCGACCTGCGCAGCCGACAGCTTCGCCACTTGTGCGGTTGACAGGCTCTGCAGCTGATCGGTCGTTAGCGCGCTGACCTGGGTGGCCTTCAAACCAGCCACGTCGGCCGTCGTCAAGCTTTGCACCTGGTCGGTAGTCAGCGACTGGATCTGGGCGGTTGTGAGCCCACCCACCTGGGTCGCGTTCAGCGCCGCAATCTGCGTTGTGCTGAAGCCTGCATGCACCTGCGCGGTCGTCAGGCTGCCGATCTGCGTGGCCGACAAACCAGTCACCTGTGCGGTCGACAGGGTCTGCAGCTGGTCCGTCGTCAATGCCGTGAGTTGGCCGACTTTCAGGGCCGCGATATCCGCTGTCGTCAGATGCTGCACCTGGTCGGTGGTCAGCGCCTGGATCTGGGCGCTGCTCAAGCCCGACACCTGGGTGGCGCTCAGCGCGGCGGCCTGGGTCGTGCTCAGGCCTGCCTGCACCTGCGCCGTGGTCAACGCAGAGATCTGGGTGGCATTCAAAGCGGCCACGTCGGCCGTCGACAAATTCAGCAACTGATCCGTTGTCAGGGCCTGCACCTGGGCGCTGGTGAGCCCGCCCACCTGGGTCGCGTTCAGCGCGGCGATCTGGGTCGTGCTCAGACCCGCCTGCACCTGCGCCGTCGTCAGGCTGCCGATCTGCGCCGCCGACAGGTGCGACAACTGCGACGTCGACAGACCTTGCAGCTGGTCGGTTGTCAGCGCGCTGACTTGGGTGGCCTTCAGCGCGGCCACGTCGGCCGTCGTCAGGCTCTGCACCTGGTCGGTCGTCAGCGACTGGATCTGGGCGTTGCTCAGACCCGACACCTGAGTGGCGCTCAGCGCGGCGATCTGGGTCGTGCTCAGGCCTGCCTGCACTTGCGCCGTCGTCAGCGCCGAGATCTGGGTGGCGTTCAAGGCTGCCACGTCGGCGGTCGTCAGGCTCTGCACCTGGTCAGTCGTCAGTGCCCGGACCTGGGCGCTGGTGAGTCCGCTCACCTGGGTCGCGTTCAACGCGGCGATCTGGGTCGTGCTCAGACCCGCCTGCACCTGCGCCGTCGTCAGGCTGCCGACCTGCGTGGCCGACAGCTTCGCCACCTGTGCGGTTGACAGGCTCTGCAGCTGATCGGTCGTCAGCGCGCTGATCTGGGTGGCCTTCAGCGCGGCCACGTCGGCCGTCGTCAGGCTCTGCACCTGGTCGGTCGTCAGCGACTGGATCTGGGCGTTGCTCAGCCCCGACACTTGCGCTGCGCTCAGCGCGGCGATCTGCGTCGTGCTCAAGCCGCCCTGAACCTGGCCGGTCGTCAGCGCAGCGAGCTGGGTGGCCTTCAGCGCCGCCACGTCGGCCGTCGACAGGTTTTGCAACTGATCGGTGGTCAGCGCCCGGATCTGCGCGCTGGTGAGGTTGGCCACGTCGGTCGCGCTCAGCGCGGCGATCTGGGTCGTGCTCAGGCCTGCTTGCACCTGAGCGGTCGTAAGGTTCGTCAGCTGTGCGATCGACAACGCCGAAACCTGTGCGGTCGACAGGCTTTGGAGCTCATCGGTCGTCAATGCGCCCAACTGGCCATTGGTCAGAGCGGCCACCTCGGCCGTGGTGAACGCATCGATTTGCGACGTGCTCAGGCTGTTGATGACCGCGCTACTGAGCGCGACGATCACCGAAGGGGAAATGACTTGAATCTGGTTCGTCTGCAACCCAGTCGCCTGGGTTGTCGTCAGGCTCTGCCAGTCCGCTGCCTTCAGGCTCTGGATCTGCGTGGTGGTCAATGCGCCGATCTGTGCGGCGGATAGCGAACTAATGATGGACACAATGAGCCCCTTTTTACGAAATCCCGGTTACCGATGCCTGCCAGGACAAGCATGGTTTTGTCGGCGAAGCCTCTCGTCGGCACGCTGAAGTCGAAGATCCCTTCGTCAGGATGGTCATCGACCGTCCCGCAAAGAGCTTTAGGCGATGGTCCCCGCTGATCCCTTGAAAAGGGGCGGCGAGCGACGCCGCCGGCGAACGAACCGCCCCAAACGGATGAATTGACCGAACTGGCGACCGCAAATCCGGTCTTTGGCGCGGCGGTCCGCGGGGCGATCTGCCGGCATCGACCGGAAAGGAATACGTCGCCCCGGAAATCCAGCCGTTCGTCACGCACTCGACCTTGTACGCTCGAGCGGCACGAGCGACTCCGATATGTCCGCCATCGAATCCCTGGAACAGCTGATTGACCACGCGATGCAGGTTCAGGCCCAAGGGGATGTGGCCGGAGCGATCTGCATCCTGGACAAGGTGATCGAGGTCTACCCGGACCACCGGATGGCGCGGACCCAACGAGGCCGTCTGCGTCTCAAGACAGGTGATTTCGCGGCAGGAGCCACGGATTTCGAATACTTCTACCGAGGCCAGCTGCCGTCCCAGAAAGGGATCTTCGCGAACCCGGATGGGAGCCTGAAGCGGCTGGACGGGCAGCACATCATCATTGCCAGCGACGCTGGTCTCGGCGATCTGGTGCAGTTCGTGCGCTATGGCGTGCTGATGAAAAGCCTCGGCGCGAAAGTGACCGTGGAATGCGGTCCTGCGTTTCATGCGCTTTGCCGCAATTCCGTCTGGATCGATCAGTCGCTGCCGCAGCAAGACTTGGGCTTCGATTTTGCAAGCCTCGGCTTTGCGCACCGCGTCCCCTTGCACAACCTGTTCGCCGCCTTCGGGACGACGCTCGACACAATCCCGGCGTACCCCAGTTACCTGCGAGCGTCATCCAAAAAAATCCGGCTCCGCCGCGACGGCGCGATCGATGGCAAGGCCAGGATCGGTATCAGCTGGCGCAGCGCGAATGAAAGCGCCTCCGTCTGGAAGCAGGGCCGCAGCATCGACCTGCCGCTGCTCGCCGAGGCGTTCGACCCGACACGTCAGCAGCTCGTGTGCCTGCAAAAAGAGATCAGCGTGGACGAACAGGCGTTCATTCGCCGCCACGGCGGGATTGTGCTGCCGGCCCCCCCGCTGGAGGACCTGGACGACACGGCGGCCGTAATGGCCACCCTGGACCTGGTCGTATCGACGTGCACGGTGACACCGCACCTGAGCGGCGCACTCGGGATCCCGACACTCCTGCTTCTTTCCAGAAACGCGTGCTGGCGATGGATGACCGAAGGAACCGGGTCTCCCTGGTATCCCTCGCTTACGCTGTTGCGGCAGGACCAGTTCGGCGACTGGACTCCGGTGGTCGAGTCGTTGCGTCGCCTGCTTGCTTGCGTGAACTGAACTGCGCCGTAACGGGGATCCTTATGTTGAAGGTCGACTGCACCGAATCCAATATCGTTTTTTGCGCCTGGACGGGCAGCAACCCGATGTCCACCAATCGCCTTTATTCCCTACTGACGATACTGGCCAACACCCGATGCCCCACGGTTTTCCTCAACGGGGACTCCTGCAGGAAATGGGAGTTGGACGAGGCGCCGTTCCACCCCGCTTTCGAACTGCTGAGCGCGACGCACAAGGCGGACTATCTTCGCGCGTACTTGATGTACCACCATGGCGGCGGATACACCGACCTCAAGTCGACGTCGAAGAACTGGGATCCGCACTTTCAAAGTCTCAATGCAAGTGACAAGTGGTGCCTGGGATATACCGAAATCGGTCCGCACGGTGTCGCCCCGGTCGCCGGTGCTCTCGGCGACACGCTGCGCTCCAACTATCGGGATCTGATCGGCTGCTGCGCCTTCATCTTCAAGAGGAAGACCCCCCTTGCCCGCGACTGGCTGGCGCGAGTCGATCACGTTTTGAGCGAAAAGCTCGAGCTGCTGCAGCGCAATCCAGCCAAGCACCCGCAGGATCGCCTCGGAGCACGCTTTGACGACGGAAGGATCTCGGAGTATCCGTTCGCGTGGACCGAGCTGCTGGGAGACATTTTTCACCCGTTGATATTCGAGTATCGGGATTTCGTCCTGCACGCGGACATCGCACCGTCGTTCCAGGACTATCGCTGAAGGTTGAGCGATCTTCAATCCGGAATTGAGCTCAGTCGATCCGCGCAGTCAGCCGGCGCACCAGGGACGCCACGGCCCCGGGCCATTGTCCCGCGGAGTCCATATGGATCAACCGGGTCGATTGGTACCAGGGCGGAGTCGATCCGTGCGTCTGCCATTTCCAGTCGGGCGCCGGCGGTAAAAGAATGAACGAGCAGGTTCCGGTAGCCCCTGCCACGTGTGCGCAGGCGGTGTCGACACTGATCACTGCGTCCAGCAAGCTCACCACCGCAGCGGTGTCATCGAAATCTTCGAGAGGGGCCGGCAGTTCCTGCAGGCCGGGTAGCGCCGCGCTCGCCACCGCGCCTGCGCGACCCAGGTTCAGGTTGTACGACTCGATGCCTTCGACTTGAACGATCGGCAGCAGGTCCTCGGGCGGGCACGAGCGCCGCGTCCAGGGATTCTCTTCGGTCGAGTGGGCTGCCGACGTGGCGTGCACGACTCCGACCCGCAGCCGCCGATCCGTGCGCGGCGCCATCAGGCTCGCCCAGCGTTCGCGGCGGGCCGCATCGACCGTCAGATACGCAGGGCAACTCTCGACAGCCGCCGCGCCGAGGCCGAGGACGAACGGCAGACTCATCAATGGCACGTGCGCGTCATGTGGCGGCCACGTCGCGCTCTCCCCCGAAACACACGAGGCATCCAGGCTGCGACCGACAAGCCCGACCAGCGAATCCGCACACACCAGCGTCAACCGATCGACCCGGCTGGCGGCATCACGCAGGAAGCGCGAGAACAGGATGGTGTCGCCCAGGCCCTGCTCGGCCAGTACCAGCAGGCTCCCCACGCGCCGCCCGTCCCAACGGGGTGTCGGAGGCAGGCGAAGATGGACGGCGCCCGCGGCAAAGCGGAATTCGTAATCACACCACCCCTCGTCGAAACGGCCCATGCGCAGCAGGCACAGTCCCCGGTTGTAGCGGTGGACGACGTTGTGCGGCCGCGACTGCACCAGTGTCTCGAAATGCAGCAGCGCTTTTTCGTCGTCGCGCTTCAAGGTGGCCAGGCGCGCCGCGGCCAGCTGACCGACTTCGGCATGCGGCTCGGCGTTCAGGATTTCCCCGCAAAGCGCTTCGGCCTGGGGCAGCTGCCCGAGCGCCAGGTGAGCATCGATCAACCCCGAGCGGGCGGAGGCACTGTTTCCGATCCGCTGCAGGATCACGCTGAAATGCTCGATGGCGCCAGCCGGCTGCTGCAGACGCAGGCACAGACGCCCCATCAACAGCCGCGACAGCAGATCGGACGGATCGATCCGCAGCGCCCGCTCCAGCATCTCGAGCGACTGGGCCAGCTGCTTTAGCTGGAACAGCGCGAAGCCGAGGCCGCGCAGCACGTCGACCGAATACGGTTCGAGCGCCAATGCGTGCACATACGCCTGACGCGCCTCTTCATAGCAGCACGACTCCAGCGCTCGCTGGCCGCGCACCCGCCACTCGGTGGCTTCGAAGATGTTGGTTACGTGACGGGATTCATTGACACCCATGGTCAGGCTCTTGTCACTTCGAGTCGGCGGCCAGCTTGCGGCGGCTCGCTTCGATCGGGTTGGCTGCGGATTCCAGACCGTAGGCCCACGCCAGCACTTCGGCGACTGCGACATACAGAGCTGGGGGGATCTGTTGATCGAGCTCGAACTGCATCAGCGCGGCCGCCAGTTCAGGCGATTCGTGAATGGCGACTCCGCTGTCACGGGCTCGCCGGATGATTTCCTGCGCCACCGGACCTTGACCCTTGGCCACGACGCGCGGCGCGCCATCCGCACCGGCCTCGTATCGGAGCGCGGCAGCGCGCTGCGGCGTTTCAGGTTCGTTCTGGCGCCGCGTCATCACGCGCTCCCCGCGGTTGCGATGGCGTTATGCGTCGAAGCATCGGGCGAAACATGGGCCGCGACATGGGCCGCAACCAGGCCTTGTGCCTGCAGGCGCTGCTGAAGGGCTGGCAGCTGC
>DATBCI010000277.1:0-15333 GCA_036270555.1 Burkholderiaceae bacterium | reverse complement strand
GCTGCGCGGGCGACAAGGGCCCCGACCACGCAAACACCGAGCGAGGCGACGGCAAAGCGCGCCAGTGCGAAGCGAGCTACGGCAGCCATGCGACGTATGCGCTATCGGATCCCTGCCGCACCCATGTTCTCGGCGGTCATGTAGCTCGGTGGACGGGGCTGCGCGCGTGGCCTCATGACCTGGGACTGCAACAGATACGCGCCCTTAACGAAGTCGTATTCGTACTGATTGGCAGCGTCGAATACGGGAACATCGAACAGTTGGAACGGCGCATCGAAGACGACACGATAGAGGCCGCCGTTTGCATCGTAGCCCTCCGCCCACAGCAGAACCCAGCTGTCCTCATCGAAATACATGACCCGCTTCGTATAAATATGGCGCTTGCCCGCCTTGAGCGTCGCTTCGACCTGCCAGACACGATGCAGTTCCCAGCGTTCGGCCTCCGGCTTGATGTGCTGTGGCCCGGCGATCGCGGCGTTGGTATCGTTGTCCTCGCTGAAGCCGGAGATGAAGCGGTAGTTGTTGTACGGCACCAGCATTTCCTTCTTGCCGACAAGCTTCCAGTCGTAGCGGTCCGGGTTGCCCGAGTAGCCGTACGCCTCGTCATAGATGTACAACCCGCTGTAGGACGCCACCGGCGTGTCGTACTTGAATTCGGGCGCGAGCCGCACGCGCCGCTGTCCCTGCGTATAGGACCAGGCCAACATGTCCTGCTTCACGTAGTTCAGCGAGTAGAAGATCATGCTCTGTTCGCCCGCTTCGCGCGGCGGCCTGGTGAATCTCACGATCAGCTTCTGCGTCGTCACGCCGTCCGGCAGGCTGCTGCGCTCCGGGTTGTAGTAGGGCGTTTCGTAGTAGCCCTCGTTGCCATGGATCATCGAGTAGCGGCCCGAGGCGTCGACGATGCCGACCAGGGTGTCCGCCTCGTAGCTGTAGGGGCGGTAGCTCAGCTCATGGTTCCAGACCACTTCCAGGCCGCTTTTCGGCAACGGAAACGGTGGCCCGCCGTAAGCGCCTTCCACGCCCTGGCCGTCGTTCACGAGCTTCGCACGGGTCGCATTCTTGATCGCGTTGTCGCCGAACATCTTTGGAAACGCCGCGGTGCGGTGGGTCGGGTAGACGCTGATTTTGTAGTCGGCCCAGCGTTTGAGCATGAACTTCGCGCCCTCGGGGATCTTGGCGCCGTACGGGTCCAGGCTCTTCGCATCGATTGTCGCGATCGGCTTTTCGTCGGCGAACGGGTCGCACATGATGTTCGATCCCGGCTTGTAGCAGGCCGGCGGCTTGGTCAGCCCGCCTGTATACGGCGGGATGCTGCCGTCCTTGTTGCCTGCAACCTCCGCCCCCCAGGGCGTGAGCGTCGTGCCGAGCTGCGCGACCTCCTCGGCCGATGGGGCGGCGTGCGTTCGAGCGGCAGATCCGAGTGCGAAGGCGCAAAGCACCAGCGTCTTGGTCAGTTTCATCGAAATAGCTCCTCAACTCTAGGATCGGCCGGGTTTCAGAAAGTGGCTTTGAAGTTCAGCGACAGCCACCCGCGGTCGGTGGTCGCGTAAGTGGCGGCGCCGGGCCGCGCGTAACTGGCGGCGTATTGCAGCGTCATCGTGTATTTCTGCCGATAGTCGAACTGTGTCCCGATCGAATAGTTGTATGCACGGGCGTCGCCGCTGGTGATGGTCGGCTCGCCGCCGCTCAGCCCCATCGTAAAGAACATCGGGACCGTCAGGTCGACGCTCGGGAAGACCTGCAGGTATTGCGGGCTGAACAGCAGCGAGAACGAGGTCGCGTTGCGGGTCGCGCAGCCCTGCCCGGCGCTCGTGTGGGTCTGGTCGCAACCGTTGTACAGCCCCGCATTTTCCTTGATCGAATTCAGGTGGCTCAAGGCCACTTCGGCGACCACTGTGCCGGTCTCGAAGACCGCAGTCTTCGGCAGCAGCTTGATGTAGTTGACGATCACGTGGGTCGTGTCGCCGCGCGTTCCGGTATCCGATACCGCGAACGGCTGCGTGGCAAGGCCGGTGTTCCTCCGGTACACCACCTCGGCGCCCAGGTTGCTCTCGCCGACATTGAAGGTCGACGTGAGACCGAGTAGCTCGGTGCCGCGCGGATAGACCGCGTGATACCCGAAGGTCTTCGGGTCGAGCAGCAGCCAGAACAGCTTCTCGTCGAACCTGCGAAAGACCAGACCGAAACTAGTTCCGCGAAGATTCTCCGGCGCCCACTTGGCCTGAACGCCCCAGTTGCCGCTCTTGCGGTCCGGTTCGACGTCCGGGGCATGCACGAGGTGGAATGCAGGAAACCGTGTCGGTCCCTGGAGGATGAAATTCGTGCCGCCGAAATACGTCCCACCTTGTGAGATCCGAAACGGCTCCCAATCGAAGAAATACTGGGCGGCCAGCGACACGCTGGACGACACCTGGGACTTGAGCGAAAGCTGGTCGAGCGGGAGGAACAGCTCCTTCACCTCCGCGCCCGGGTTGAGCGCCGCTTTGAGCCCGTCGATCGGCTCCTGCGAGTAGGCGACGCCATTGAGTGAAAACAGCGACTCCCCCCAGTAGATCGTATGCTGACCGAGTTTCCCATACACCGGTACGAGGCCGAAGTCCAATTTACCGAAGACGAAGGCGTCGAGCAGTTCGCCGGACGGCCCTTCGTAGTATTTCTTGGTATAGCTGGTGTAGGTGTTGTTCGGGTACGAGGTGCCGAGCGCGGCAAAAGCCGGATTCTGCTTGACGTTGCTGTTGTAGGCCGGGTCATACCAGCCCGATCCGCTCAACCGCAGGCCGTAGTCCTCCTTGTAGACGAGGTCCATCTCCGACAGCAGGCTGAAGCGCTCGGTGACCACGTGGCCGCTGTCGAACTTGTAGTCGCCTTCGTCGAACACCGGGCTGTTGGCGATCGCCGGGTTGCGCCCCTCGACCCTGAACCCTGCCGTCAGTTGCACTTCGTTGTCCCAGCGCAGCGCGAAATCGGGATTTCCGGTGTCGATCTTGGCCGCTTGCGCGACCGTCGTCCAGCACAGGACCCCGAAGACCAGCGCGCCCACGAACCGTCGGTCCGCCGGCAACTTGCTGCAGAGATTCACTTCCTTCGACATCGTCCCAGTCCCCTTGTTGGTTCCGCGCCTGCCATGGCGTCAATGCGCGCGGTCCTTGTTCTTTCGGCTTTCGGACCTCGTGCCGCCTTCCGCGCCGTTTCGGCAGGCGGGATTTTATATATATAACTACGTTAACGAACTAAACGACGTGAGTCAACGGCTTCGATCGGATTTTTTCGACTGAATGCCACATATCAGCGGCGCGCCGCAGTTTGCGCACCGCAATAAAAACCTTCCATCGGGTTCGCCGTTGCCGGGTCGTATCAGGCCGGCTATACTTTGTCAAACCTAGTTAACTCATTTAACTGTATAGTGCGATCGAACGCGGTGGCCAGGGCACACGGACGGCGCGCTGGAGGCAAATGAAACCGGATGACCATGCAACGGACCAGGCGGCGCTGATCATGGGCGCGAGCGGCGTCGTGCTGCGCTACGGCACGCTGGTCGAGCGCTCGCGCCGCATCGCCCGTCTGCTTCGCGCCGCCGGCCTCGCGCCGGGCGAAGCGCTCGCGGTGGCGCTGGAAAATCGGCCGGAGTTCCTCGAACTGGCCTGGGCCGCGCATCGGATCGGCCTTTACTTCGTCCCGGTCGACTGGCACCTGCTGCCGGACGAGGCCGCTTACATCGTCGCAGACTGCGGTGCGCAGGCGTTCGCCGCCTCCGACCGGCTCACGCGGATTGACGAACTCGCCGCGCGCCTTCAAGCGCGCCCCAGGTTGCGCCTGCAGGTCAGCGGCGCCGAACCATGGCCCGGCTTCGTTTCCTACGAAGCCCATCTCGCCCGGCATTCCGGTGAGCCCCTCGAGGACGAATTGGACGGCCAGCCGATGCTTTACTCGTCGGGCACCACCGGCCGCCCCAAGGGCGTCAAACGGCCGCTCGGCGGCAGCGCTTTCGGCGCGACGACCTGGACCGAGACGCTGATGCAGCGGCACTTCGGCGTCGACCGTAACAGCGTGTTCCTCGTGGCCGGGCCGCTGTACCACGCCGCGCCACTGGTTTGGTCGATGTCGGCGCAGCGCCTGGGCGCGACGCTGGTCGTGATGGAGCGTTTCGATCCCGAGGCGGCGCTGCAGTTGATCGAGCGGCACCGCGTTACGCACGCATTGATGGTTCCGACCCACTTTGTGCGGATGCTTAAGCTCGACCAGAGCCGGCGCGCCCTGTTCGACCTTTCCAGCCTGCGCGCCGTCGTCCATGCCTCGGCACCGTGCCCGATCGAGGTCAAGGAGCGGATGCTCGCCTGGCTGGGGCCGATCGTCCACGAGTTTTATTCGTGCACCGAAGGTGTCGGCTTCGCGATGATCGGGCCGGACGAATGGCGCGCGCACCGGGGATCCGTGGGTCGTCCGCTCGGCTGCAAGATCGCAATCCTCGATCACGACGGAAATGAACTGCCGCCGGGCGAAGCCGGCCTGGTCTACTTCGAAGGCAGCGGCAAATTCGTCTACTACAACGATCCGGACAAATCGGCCGCCGTATTCGACGCGGCCGGTCGGGCGACGGTCGGCGACATCGGTTATCTCGATGCCGACGGCTACCTGTATCTGACGGATCGCGCCTCGCAGATGATCATCTCGGGCGGTGTCAACATCTATCCGCAGGAGGCGGAGAACGTCCTGGCACTGCACCCGGAGATCGTCGATGTCGCGGTGCTGGGCGTACCGAATGAGGAGTTCGGCGAGGAGGTCAAGGCGGTCGTCGTGCCGGTCGAAGCGTCCCGGGCCGGTCCTGAGCTCGCATCCAGGCTCGTCGACTACGGCCGCTCGCGGCTGGCGCACTACAAGTGCCCGCCCAGCGTCGACTTCGTCGATCAATTGCCACGGCTGGCTTCAGGAAAGCTCGCGAAGCGACTGCTGCGCAATCGCTATTGGCGGCACGCCGAAGCGGCGGCCCAACACCACCACGGAGTCCCCCGATGAGCGCAACCGCATCCCTGAAATCGCCTGCCGTCCAACCCTTCATCGAGGGCGCGCCGCGTGCCTTGCATCGCGGCGAGCGGGAGCTGCCGTTCGTCGAGTTCGAACCCGGCGTCGAAATGCAGGTGTTGCAGGTCGACATCGCCTCCGGCCTCTGGGTGATCCGGATGCGCCTGGCGCCCGGCGCGACGCTGCCGACCCACAAGCATGGCGGCGAGGTCTTCGCCTTCACGATCAGCGGCGCATGGAAATACATCGAGTACCCCGAGATCAATCGCGCCGGCTCCTACCTCTACGAGCCGGCGGGCTCGGTCCACACGCTACAGGCGCTGCCCTCGAACGAAAGCACGACCGACGTCTGGTTCGCGATCCGCGGACCCAACCTCAACCTGGACGCCGCGGGCAACGTCACGCTGGTCCTGGATGCCGGTCTGGTGCTGAAGGTCTACCTGTCGCGCTGCCGCGCACTCGGCGTGGCGCGGCCAGACGTCATCGGCACTTAGGGCTCACCGGGATTGGATTTGCACCCTCACCCTGTGCGGCCCTCTCCCGCTGGGCGGGAGAGGGGGAGAAAACCTGCTACTCGAGGTCGGACAGCAGCGCGTCCGGGCCGGCGCTGAAATCGAGCGTCGAGCCGACCCGGCGCAGCGCGCGTTCGGCGACGCCAGCCTGGAACACGTAGCAGGCGCCGCTGACGTGCCCGGTATCGGAGGCGCGCGACATCCGGTCCATCTGGTAGAAGCGGTTGCCGGCCGTAAAGACCGCGCGCCGCAGCACGATCACCGCCTCGAAGGCGTCGGGATCGGTGATCTGCGCCTTGGCCCAGGGCATCATGCTGCGCAGGTCCTGGCCGGCATGGGCTTCGGGTGCCACGATCCTGGTCTGCTGCAGCGTCCAGCTCAGGAACTCCTGCCCGTCGACGCGCAGATTCGCCCGCCGCTCGCTCGCCGGATCGAGGCAGGGCACGTCGATATCGTATTGCCGCCGCGCGATGCCGCGTGCCGCATGCGCGAGGGCCAGACCCGCCAGGTCGTACAGGTGCGTGCACTGCGCGCGCCCATCGCTATGGCGGTAGACCTGCTGCGGATCGGGCGACAGGGGCATCCCGAGCAGCCGATCGAGCATCCGCACCGCCTCGCCGCAAAGGCTCCAGGGGGTGCGCAGCGCGCGGCTCTGGACCGCGCTGACGCGCCCGTCGCGATGCTGCAGCGTGACGCCGTAGCGGTGCGGATCGTCCTCGAGATCGGCGCTGGCCTGCCCGGGACGCGTTTCGATGCGGATGCGGCGCCGGTACACACCCGGGCGCTGGTAGTGGTCGAGCGGAGAGTAGTCGATCACCTGGGTTCCCGCGTCGCCGCTCATGCCGCCTCCCGCTCGCCGCGCGCGGGCCGCGTGCCGGGCGCAGGCTCGCGCAGGCACGCCGCTGCGGCAGCTAGGCGCTGCTCGAGCACCAACAGCCGCTTGTAGCCATGGGCAATCGGGGTCTCGTCGGCAATCCCCATCGCGCCGTGCAACTGGATCGCCTGCGCGCCGACCCAGCGGCCGTTGCGGCCAACCAGTTTCGCCGCCAGTACCAGATCGCGACAGCGCACTGCGCAGTCCGCTGCCGCCAGCGCGGCCAGCGCCCGGTGCAGCATCGCGCGCGCTTGTTCCAATGCGATCAGCATGTCGGCCAGCCGGTGGCGCAGCGCCTGGAAACTCGCGATCGCGACGCCGAACTGGCGCCGCTGCAACAGATGCTCGCGCGTCAGCGCCAGCGCGCGGCCGACCGCGCCGATCGTCTCTGCGCACCCGGCGACGATCGCCGCTTCGCGCGCCGCCCGCAGCGCCGCGCACGCCGCTCCAGGCGCGCCCAGGCGCGCATCGGCGCGCAGCGGAACCGCCTCGAGTTCGAGATCGCAGGCGGCGCTACCGTCGAGCAGGCGGTAGTTGCGGCGCCGCAGGCCGGCGGCATCGGCCGGCACGAAGTACAGCGACAGCGCACAGCGCGGGTCCCCGGCACTGTCGTCCAGCGCCGAAACGAGGAAGGCGTCGGCCTGCGGTCCGCCCGGCAGCAGCGTCTTGCGCCCGGTCAGGCGCAGGCCGCCGTCGCCGTGCACACGGCAAGACACGGCGGCCGCGGCGCCGTGCGCATCGCTCTCGTCGTGGGCCAGCACGAACAGTTGCGTGCCGTCGATCAGCGGCGCCAGCAGCGCCTTGCATTGGCTCGCGTTCGCAGCCGACAGGATCGCCTGCGCCGCCTCGACCGCGACCGCGGCGACCGGCTCGAGCACGAGCGCGCCGCCGAGCGCCTCGTGCAGCAGCGCCGCTTCGACCGCGCCCGCACCGAGGCCGCCCAGCGCCGGCGGCAGCGTCACGCCGAGCCAGCCCATCTCGGCGAAACACTGCCAGTGCGCGCGGCTGAAGCCGCCCTCGCGTTCGGCGACGATCCGCCGCCGCTCGAAACCGTAGTCGCGCTCGAGATAGCGCAGCACGCTGTCGCGCAGCAGTGTCTGTTCCTCATCGAGCGCGAAGTCCATCGACTCAGGGCCCCAGCAGATGACGCGCGATCAGATTACGCTGGATCTCGTTGGCGCCGCCGTAGATCGTCACGGCGCGCCGGTAGAGGAAATCCGCGCTGATGCCCGGCGCCTGCGCCGGCCCCGGAGGATAGTCCGCAGGCGGCACCTCGGAGTCGAAGTCGGGATAGACGATGACGCTGCGGTCCCCAAGCGCCTGCACCAGCAGGGCGCCGATCTTCTGCTGGAGCTCCGAGCCGAGCACGTGCAGGATCGGTCCGGCGGGCCAATCGCCGGCCAGGCTGTGCCCGTGTTCGGCGAGCGCGCGCAGCGTCAGGAATTCGAGCGCCGCTAGCTCGGCCTCGACCTCGGCGACGCGCTGCTCGAAGACCGGATCGAAAGGACGTGCCGCGCCCAGAGCGCGCAGCCTCGCCAGCATGCGCTTGTTGCGTGGCACTTCGGCGCTGAAAGCCCGTTCCTGGTCGAGCAAGGCCTTGGCGATCGTCCACCCCTGCCCCTCCTCGCCGACGCGTTCGGTGACCGGCACGCGCACCTCGTCGAAGAAAACCTCGTTCAGGCTGTGCGCGCCGTCGATCGAGATGATCGGACGGATCGTGATGCCCGGGCTGCGTGCGTCGACCAGCAGGAAGCTCAAGCCGCGCTGCGGCTTCGCGGTCGGGTCGGTGCGGACCAGGCAGAACAGCCAGTCGGCGTAGTGGCCCTCGGTGGTCCAGATCTTGTGCCCGATGACGACGTAATGCGCGCCGTCGCGCTGAGCACGGGTCTTCAGCGACGCCAGGTCGGAACCTGCATTGGGTTCCGAGAAGCCCTGGCCCCAGAACGTGTCGCCACGCAGGATCGGCGGCAGGTGGCGCGCCTTTTGGTCGGCGTCGCCATAGCTGTAGATCACCGGCGCGACCAGCATGAAGGCCGCGGTGCAGGTCGGCGGCGCGCCGGCGAGCGCGCATTCCTCCTCAAACAGATGGCGCTGCAGCGGCGTCCAGCCCGGTCCGCCGTGCGCGAGAGGCCAGTGCGGCGCCGACCATCCGCGCGCATGCAGGATGCGCGTCCAGGCCATCATGTCGGACTTGTGCGCATGAAACCCTCGCAGCGTGCGCGCGGCCATCGCAGCGGGCAGGTTCGCGTGCAGGAAACTGCGCACCTCGGCGCGAAACGCCTGCGCGCCCGGATCGGGAACGAAGTTCATGCCGCGCGCTCGCCGAAGCCGCCGCAGCGCGCGAACAAAGCCAGATGGTGTTGGCTGTCGCCGAACTCGGTCTCCAGGACCGTCAAGCGCTTCAGACAATGGCCGACCGGGTACTCCTCGGTCACGCCGATAGCGCCGTGCAGCTGCACGGCCTGCTGGCCGACCAAGCGCGCGGCCAGGCCGATCTGCACCTTGACGGCCGACAGGGCGGCGGCACGCTCCGCAGCGTCCGGTTCGCCGAGCATCAGGGCGGCGAACATGGCCATGCTGCGCGCCTGTTCCACGGCGATCAGCATCTCGGCGCAGCGGTGCTGCAGCGCCTGCAAGCGCGCGATCGGCGCGCCGAACTGCTCGCGCGTCTTCAGGTGCTCCACGGTCATCGCGAGCGCCCCCTCCATCACGCCGACGGCCTCGGCGGCCAACGCGGCGATGCCGGCCTGCACGACGGCATCGATCAGCGGCGCCGCTGCGCCCGGCTGCCCGATCGCATCCGCGGCTTCGAGCCGCAGAGCTTCCAGGCGTATGTCGGCGGCACGGCGCCCGTCCTGCGTGCGCCACGCGCGCCGCACAATGCCCGGGGCGCGGGCGTCGACCAGGAAGAGCGCGAGCCCGTCACGGTCGCGCGCCGCGCCGCTGACGCGCGCCGTGACCAGCAACGCATCGGCGCTGTCACCGTGCAGAACCGCGCTCTTGTCGCCGTCGAGCACCCAGGCGGCGCCATCCCGACGCGCACGGCAAACGACATCGTGCAATCGGTAGCGGGACTGCGGCTCCGCATGAGCCCAGGCGAGCGTGCGCTCGCCGGAAGCCAGCGGACCGATCCAGCGCGCGCACTGCTCGTCGCTCGCATCGCGCAGCGCCGCCGGCCCGAGTGCCATCGTCGGCAGCAACGGCTCCAGGGGCAATGCACGCCCCAGGACCTGCATCGCGATCATCAGCTCGACGGGACCGCCCCCGAGTCCGCCGTGCGCCGCCGGATACGCCAGGCCGAACAGGCCGATTTCTGCGGCTTTCGCCCACAGCGCGCGACTCCAGCCGTCTGCCTCGCGCGCGTAAGCGCGGCGCTGCTCGAACCTGTAGTCGCGTTCGACCAGCCGCGAGACCGCGTCCTGCAGCATGCGCTGTTCGTCGTTGAGCGTGAATTCCATCGTTGGCGCGTCAGAGTCCCAGCACCGACCTGGCCAGGATGTTCTTCTGGATCTCGTTGCTGCCGCCGTAGATCGACGCCGCGCGCAGGGTGAAGTAGGTCGCCGCGATGCTGCCGTCGGCCGGCGCCGCGGCGTCGAACTCGTCGGCCGCCCGCAGCGCGCGCGCACCGGCCACCTGCAGCAGCAGTTCGCTGGCGGCCTGGCGCAGTTCAGTGCCCTTGATCTTCAGCATCGACGAGCGCGGATCCGGCTTCTCGCCCTGCTCCCGCACCGCGTCGAGCAGGCGCATCTGCGTGATCTCGAGCGCCTTCAACTCGATCTCGACCAGCGCCGCGCGTTGGCCAAAGCCCGCGTCGTCGGCGATCGTCCCATCGTCGCCGGGCACGGTGGCCGCCAGCGCCCTGGCACGCCGCAACAACAACTTCGACATGCCGATCCGCGCGATACCGGTGCGCTCGTTGCCGAGCAGGAATTTCGTGATGTCCCAGCCACGATTCTCGTCGCCGACGCGGCAGTCGATGGGCACCCGTACCCCATCGAGAAAAACCTCGTTGACCTCCTGGCGCCCGTCGATCGTGGCGATCGGACGCACTGTGACGCCGGGAGTGCGCATGTCGATCAGCAGCATGGTGATGCCCGCCTGTGGCTTGGCGGCCGGATCCGTGCGCACCAGCGTGAACATCCAGTCGGCGTGCTGTGCCATGCCCTGCCAGGCCTTCTGGCCATCGACGACGTAGTAATCGCCGGCGCGCCGTGCGCGCGCCTTCAGTGCGGCCAGGTCGGATCCGGCGCACGGCTCGGAAAATCCCTGGCACCACCAGTCGTCGAGGTTTGCGATGCGCGGCAGGAATCGCCGCTGCTGTTCCGGGGTCCCGAATGCGATCAGCACCGGGCCGATCATGTTGACGTTGAACGACAAAGGCTCCGGGGCCGGCGCCTGGTGGAGCTCGTCGTAGAAGATGTAGCGCCGCACCGCGCTCCAGCCAGGCCCGCCGTGCGCGCGCGGCCAGCTCGGGCACGCCCAGCCACGCGCGTTCAGCGTGCGCTGCCAGGCGACGGTCTCGCCCTTGGTCGGTGCGCGGTGCTCGGCGAGCCGCGCGCGCAGGTCGGCCGCCAGGTGCGCGTCGATGAAGGCCCGTACCTCGGCGCGGAAGGCATTGTCCTCGTCGCTAAAGCGCAGGTCCATTCTTTGTCGACCTCAGAGCACCTGGCGCGCATACAGCGCGTCGATCTCGGCCTCGCTCACACCGAGGCGCCCGCGCAGGACTTCGCGCGTGTGCTGGCCCACGGTCGGTGGCGCCGGATACTCGGTCACCGGTGTGGCCGACATCCGCAGCGGGCTGGCGAGAAGGCGGATCGGACCGGCCTGCGGATGCTCGCTCTGTACCAGCATGCCGCGATGGCGAACCTGCGGATGGTCGAATACGGCCGGCAGCTCGTTGACGGGGCTCGCCGGGACGTCGGCAGCCTCGAGCCGGGCCAGCCACTGGGCCACGGTGCGTTCGCGCAGCACCCCGGCCAGCAGTTCGAGCAGCGCGTCACGGTTCACGACCCGCCCGGCGGCGTGGTTGAAGCGCGAGTCCTCGCCCCATTGCGGTCGCTCGAGCGCCTTGCACATCGCCGTGAACTGCGCGTCGTTACCGGCGACCACGAAAATCATCCCGTCGCTGCACGCGAAGGCCTGCGACGGCACGCCGCCGAAGCCGCCGTTGCCGCGCCGCCGCGGCACCTCTCCCGACACCAGGTAGTTCATCGCGAAGTGCGACAGCGCGGCGACACCGCAGTCGAGCAGCGCCATGTCGATGACCTGGCCTTCGCCGGACACCTGGTCACGGTGCCTCAGAGCGGCCAGGATCGCGAATGCCGCGTTCTGTCCGGTCAGGATGTCGACCATGCTGATGCCGATCTTCATCGGCTCATCCGGATAGCCGTTGGCGCACATCACGCCGCCCATAGCCTGGAAGATCCCGTCATAACCGGGCCGCGCCGCGTACGGCCCGTCCTGCCCGAAGCCGGTGACCGAGCAGTAGACCAGACGCGGATTGAGTTTGCACAGGCTCGCGGCGTCGAGCCCGTACCTGCCCAGCGCGCCGGCGCGGAAATTCTCGATCAGCACGTCGCTCTGGGCCGCCAGCCGTCGGACGATGTCCTGGCCCGCAGCGCAGGCCAGGTCCACGGTGACCGACTTCTTTCCCCGGTTGCAGGCAAGAAAGAACGCCGCCGTGCCGGTACTGTTGCCGTCGCGGTCCTGCAGGAATGGCGGCCCGTAGCTGCGTCCCTCGTCGCCGCTGCCGGGTCGCTCGATCTTGACGACCTCCGCGCCCAGATCGGCGAGCATCTGCGCCGCCAGCGGCGCCGCCAGCACGCGGCTGAGGTCGAGCACCCGAACGCCGCTCAACGCGCCCATCACCGTCCCGTGAACACCGGCCTGCGCTTCTCGGCAAAAGCGCGGATCCCCTCGCGGTAGTCGGCGCTCGCGTAGCATTCCTGGAAATAGCGTTCCGACAACTCGAGCTCGCGGTCGGTCGGGTCGCGCACGACCTGCGCGATCGCGTGCTTGACCTGCCGCAGCGTCAGCGGTGCACCGTCGGCGATCCGGCCGGCCTGCTTGAGCACGGCTTCGAGCAGGCCCTCCTCGGGCAGGACCTGGCCGACCAGGCCCTTGGCCAGTGCCTGCTGCGCATCGAACGTCACACCTCCGATGAGCAGTTCCTTGGCGGCCGTCGGCCCGATCACGTCGCACACGCGGCGCAGGCTCTTGTAGCGGTAGCCGATGCCGTAACGCATGGCCGGCTGCGCGAAAGTCGACTTCGTGCTCGCAATGCGCAGATCGCAGCTGACCGCCACCGAAATCCCGCCGCCGATGCAAAAGCCGTCGATCGCAGCGATCGTCGCCTTGCCCGTGTCGTAGAGCGCCGACAGGGCGCGTTCGCCGGTGCGCGCATAGTGTTCGGCGGCGTTCTCGCCCATGCGCTCCTCCTCGTACTTCGAGACGTCGGCGCCGGCGACGAAGGCCTTGCCGCCGGCGCCCGACAAGACGATCACGCGTATCTGGGGATCGGCATCGAAGCGCTCGACGGCCACGCCGAGCGCCTCCCACATCTCGAGCGAGATGGCATTGAGCCGGTCCGGATTGTTGAAGACGATCTGGGCGATCGCCCCTTCCTTGCGGGTCAGGATCTTGTCGGTCATGGCGGCTGCCTCACTCGCCCTTGAACTGCGGCGTTCGCTTGTTGAAGAAAGCATCCAGTGCCTCGCGGTGGTCCGCGGTCTCGTGCGCCAGCGCCTGGAACGCCGCCGACAACTGCAGCACTTCGTCCAGGCGCGCGTGCTGGCCCTCGCGCAGCAGGCGCTTGACCAGGCGCAAGGTCTGTGGCGGATTGG
Source organism: Burkholderiaceae bacterium (assembly GCA_036270555.1). GTDB lineage: Bacteria > Pseudomonadota > Gammaproteobacteria > Burkholderiales > Burkholderiaceae_F > VBCK01. The sequence continues at coordinate 2,083 of DATBCI010000277.1, read as the reverse complement.
CGCCGATGCGCGCGGCCAGTGCGCGCGTCTCGGCCATCAAGGCCCCGTCGTCGACGACACGCGACACCAGGCCGCAGGCGAGCGCCTCGGCCGCATCGATCGGATCGCCGGTGAACATCATCTCGGCGGTCTTGGACGCCGTTGCCGCGCGCGGCAGGAAATAGGCGCCGCCGTCGCCCGGAACGATTCCCATCTTGATGAAACTGGCAGCCAGCCTGGCGCTGCGCGCGGCGACCCGGATGTCGCACATACACGCCAGGTCGAGCCCGGCCCCGATCGCCGGACCATTGATCGCAGCGATCATCGGCACCTCGCAATTCCACAGCGCCTGCGGGATGCGTTGGATCCCGCGCCGGTAATTGTTGCGTGTCGCCAGCGGCGAATCGAGGGCACCGATCCCGCTGCGCGCACGCATCGCCTTCAGATTGCCCCCGGCGCAGAAGGCCGAGCCGGCGCCGGTCACGATCAGCACGGCAACCTGCGGGTCGGCAGCAGCGCCTTCGACCGCCGCAACGAGCTCGGCGCAGTCCTCATGGCTGCCGATCGCATTGCGCTCCTCGGGGCGGTTCAGGGTCAGCGTCACCACCCGCCCCGCCTGCTCCAAGTGGATGAACCCGGCCATGTTCGTCCTTCGCGATTTATCAGTTAACCTAGTTTACTACGTTAAATGAATTGAGTACAATAGGGGCCCTGACCCCCGACCCGCTCGGACTACACTGAATAGGAGGGCCCAGCCAGTGGCCACCATAAGCACGCGCCTCGAACCCGGCGGCGGCGCAACCGTCGCCGTGCTGACCATCGACAACCCGCCGGTCAATGCCATGAACAGGGCCGTGCGCGCCGAACTGCGCGATGCACTGCGCGCTGCGACGGCCGATCCGGACGTGGCGGCCGTGGTACTGATCGGCGCCGGCGGAAAATTCATCGCCGGGGCCGACATACGCGAATTCGGAAAGCCGATCGCCGGCGGCCTGAGCGGCCGTGACGTGATCGCCGCGATCGAAGCGTGCGCCGATGCAGGCAAGCCGGTCGTCGCGGCGCTTGGCGGCAACGCGCTTGGCGGCGGACTCGAAGTCGCGCTCGGCTGCCCGTTCCGGGTCGCGACGTCGGACTGCGCGCTCGGGCTGCCCGAGGTCAATCTCGGCCTGTTGCCGGGCGCCGGCGGCACCCAACGTTTGCCGCGACTGGTTGGCGCCGCCCGCGCGCTGGAGATGATCGTCGGCGGCAAGCCGGTCGGGGCCCGCCAAGCCCTCGAAATCGGCCTGATCGACGAGTTGGTCGAAGGCGACCTGCTGGACGGCGCGCTCGCCTACACCCGCCGCATGCTCGCCGCGCGCGCGCCGCTGCGGCGGGTTGCCGATCGCGGCGACCGCGTCGCCGCCACCGATCCTGCCGTGTTTAGCGATATCCGGGAACGCAACGCGGCCAAATGGCGCGGTGTCCTGGCGCCGTGGCGCATCGTCGATTGCATCGAGGCGGCCTGCACGCGCCCGTTCGCCGATGGCTATGCCTTGGAACTGGCGGCCTTCGAGGAATGCAAGGCCAGTGCGCAGCGTGCCGCGCTGGTGCACCTGTTCATCGCCGAGCGCGAAGCGGCACGCATTCCTGGTCTGCCAGCGGACCTGAAGCCGGGCCTGGTGCGCCGCGCCGCGGTCGTCGGCGCCGGCACCATGGGCGCCGGTATCGCGATGTGCTTCGCCAATGCAGGCATCCCGGTCCATCTGCTTGACGCTGACGAAAAGGGCCTGGCCCGCGGCCGGGAGCTGATCGAGAAGAATTACGCCACTTCGGTGGCGCGCGGCAGCTTGTCCCGGGAAAAGATGGACCGGGCGCTTGCGCAACTGACGTTCACGCTGGACTATGGGGCGATCGGGGCAGCCGACATCGTGGTCGAAGCGGCCTTCGAGGACATGGGAGTCAAGAAGGACGTGTTCGCCAGGCTCGACGCGGTGATGCAGCCCGACGCGATTCTCGCCACCAATACGTCAACGCTCGACATCGACCAGATCGCCGCGGCCACCGCGCGGCCGGCGAGCGTCATCGGCGCACACTTCTTCAGCCCTGCGAACGTGATGAAGCTGCT
>DATBCI010000276.1:0-2748 GCA_036270555.1 Burkholderiaceae bacterium | reverse complement strand
ACAAGCTCAACATCGAAGACCTGCCGTCGCTCGTCAAGTTTGCCATCCGGCACGGAATCACGACGGCCGATTGAAGGGCCGCCGCCCGGCACGGCTATCGTACAAGTGCGATAGCCCCATCGAGATTTCTATATATCCGCGTAGCGCTTCCCGTCGTAACCTGTGCGCACTATCAGAGCGCACAGCCATCGCGCCGGAGGAGACGCCATGATCCAGCCTGCCTTGGAGCATCACGCGCCAGCGACAGCCGGCGAGGCGAGCAAACCTAAAATGGCTTTGATCGCAGCCATGGCGATCGTCAGCATGGCATCGGCGGCCGCCCGTGCCGACGACTTCAACCATTGGGAGGTCCGCGGCCGTGTCGTGCGGATCGATACCGCGGGCGGCTCCGACGGCATAGGAGCCCTGGGACTGCCCGCCGACGTCATCATCGTGCAAAGCAAGACCGTCCCGGAGGTCGATGTCAGCTATTTCTTTTCCAGGAACATTTCCGCCGAACTGGTCCTGACCTACCCGCAGAAAATGGACGTGGCGATCAATGCCGGCGGCATCGGGCATATCGGCACCGTCTCGGTTCTACCGCCCGACCTGATGGCGCAGTACCACTTTTTTCCGGACGGCGCATTTGATCCGTACCTTGGCGCGGGCTTGAACCTGACCTGGATCACGAAGGTCGACCTGCGGGCGCCGTCGGTTGCGCCGCTGTCGCTCGACGTCGGCAAGATCAGCGTCGGACCTGTCGCGCAGTTCGGACTCGACTACAAATTCGACCGCAAATGGGTGGTGAACGTGGACGTCAAATACGAGTCGATGGGCTTCGACCTGACCAGCAGCGGCAACAAGGTCAGCAACCTTCACGTAGACCCATGGCTGTTCAGCCTGGGGGCGGGCTACAAATTCTAGTTTTCGCTCGCCCGTCTGGCGATTAGTTAAAGGGAGGAAATGTGATCCCGCGTCCGTTCGAATACCACGCGCCGGTGAATCTGCCCGACGCGCTATCGCTGCTGAATCGCTACGGCGACGAGGCGAAGCTGCTGGCGGGCGGGCACAGCCTGCTGCCGATGATGAAACTGCGGTTCGCGGCGCCCGGCCACCTGATCGATCTGGGCAAGATCGGCGAGTTGAAGGGAATCAGGCAGGTCGGCAACGAGATTCACATCGGCGCCATGACGACCGAGAACGAGCTGATCTGGTCGAACCTGGTGGCCGAGAAGGTACCGTTGCTGGTCGAGGGCGCCCGACAGATTTCTGATCCACAGGTGCGCTACAGGGGCACCCTGGGCGGCGACATTTCCCACGGGGACCCTGGCAACGATCATCCGGCGCTGATGCTCGCGCTGGGGGCGTCATTCGCGCTGAAGGGTGCCAAAGGCGAGCGCGTGATGCCGGCCGATGGCTATTTTCTGGGCCTGTATGCCACTCGCATCGAGCCGGGCGAGATCATGACGCGCATCCGCATTCCCATCCCAGCCGCCGGCACGGGCTGGTGCTACGCCAAGCTCAAGCGCAAGACCGGTGATTTCGCCGCTGCGGCTGCGGCGGTGCTGCTGCAGGTCAAAGGCGGTAGCGTGGAGCAAGCCAGGATCGCGCTGACCAACGTCGGGCCGACTCCCCTGAAGGCGCATGACGCCGAGGAGTATCTGCGGGGCAAACCTCTCACCGATGCGGTGATCGCGGAGGCAGCGCGCCTGGCGATGGCCATCTGCGACCCGGCGCAAGACCAGCGAGGCGACGCCGAATACAAGACGGCCATGGCCGGAGAAATGACCCGGCGTGCTCTGCGCACGGCACTTTCCCGCGCCAGGTAGCCAACGAGTCCAGGAGTCGACGATGGCGAACCCACAGAACGTAGCCTTCAAGCTGAACGGCAAAGCGGTCGAGGTCGTGGTCGAGCCGCGCGAACTGCTGATCCACACCTTGCGCGAGCGGCTGCAACATACCGGACCGCACATCGGGTGCGAAACGTCGCATTGCGGTGCCTGCACGGTCGACATCGACCACATGTCCGTCAAGTCCTGCACCTTGCTGACCGTGCAATGCCAGGGCAGCGAGGTGCTCACCATCGAAGGCCTCGAGCAGGGCGGCCGCCTTCATGCGCTGCAGGAGGCGTTCACCCAGGACCATGCCCTGCAATGTGGCTACTGCACGCCCGGCATGATCACCCGTGCCTACCGGCTGCTGCAGGAGATCCCCAACCCGACGGAAGATGAAATTCGCTACTGGATGGCCGGCAACCTGTGCCGCTGCACGGGCTATCAGAACATCGTCAAGGCGGTGCAGTCGGCGGCGGGCAAGCTGCTCGCCAAGGCGGCCTGATCGTTGCGGCGCACGCCCGATCGGATCGTCAGCCGCTGAATTCGAGACCCGATACTCTGGAGATGGCCACATGCCCGATACCGCCGAGCTACGCGAGCGCGAAGACAAGCTGCAAGGAATGGGGTGCTCCCGCCCGCGCAAGGAGGATGCGCGCTTCATTCGCGGCCAGGGAAGCTATATAGACGACATCAAGCTGCCCGGCATGCTGTTCGGGGCGATGGTGCGCAGCCCGTACGCGCACGCGCGCATCAAGTCGATCGACAAGAGCAGGGCCCTAGCGGTGCCCGGGGTGGTCGCCGTGCTGGTTGCCGATGACCTGAAACCCGTCAACCTGGCCTGGATGCCGACGCTGGGCGGCGACGTGCAGGCGGTGCTGGCGGACAAGAAGGTCTGCTTCCAATACCAGGAAGTCGCCTTCGTGATTGCGAGCGA
>DATBCI010000275.1:0-6761 GCA_036270555.1 Burkholderiaceae bacterium | reverse complement strand
CCGCTGGCCAGCTTGCCGTCGGCCACATCGCGCGGCAGGTGAGGCAGCAACCGGTGCACCAGGAAGTAAGCCAGCAATTGGACCAGCAAGGCGACCAGCGCCCAGACCAGCATGTCGATCAGGGATTCGCTGTTCTCGACGGCGCTCGCCAGCGGCAGCACGAATCCGATCACCGCGCCGCTCAAGCTCGCGCTGGCCGCCGTGTTGCCCTCACGGATCAGCTGGATCTCGGGAAACGGCGTCATCCACAGATAGATGGCCAGGAACACGCCGAGCAGCGCCACGGCGAGAGCGAAATACGCGGCGAACGCCGGCAGGCCGGCGAGCGATTCAAGCGCGACGATCTTCATGGTCGGGTTCGGGCCTTTCGGCGAGGTGCTCCAGCAATCAGACGAGATAGTGCGGGACGAATCGACTGGTGTTGCGCGTGATCGCCGATTCGTCTTCACGCAGTCCGATGCCGGCCGGCTCGCCGTTGACGATCCAGCTTCCGACCGACACATGATCGTCGCCGAAGCACGGCAGCGGAGCGAGCGCCTGGAACACGCAGTCGTGGGCGTCGTAAGGGCCTTCCGATCGCTCGACGCGAGCGCCGTCGACCAGCGTGACGTTGGCGCCCTCGCGGGCGAGTTTCGGCTTGCACGCGTAGCGCGTTCCCAGTCTGGCAGGGTCATAGTAGGCGGGCAGCAGATTCGGATGATCCGGGAACAGCTCCCACAGGATCACCAGCAGGGCCTTGTTCGACAGCAGCATTTTCCAGGCCGGCTCGATGAATTGAACGTGCGAGGCGGGCACGTGCACTGCGAATTCCTCGCGCGCCATCCACTCCCACGGGTAAAGCTTGAACAGGGACTCGATCGGCTGACTGTCCTGATCCACGAAATCGATGCCGGCGTGTCCGATCTGGTCGATTGGCAAAGCGACGGTGCTCCAGCCGGCCTGGATCGCGGTGTCGCGCAGGTATTCCAGATTGCCCCAATCCTCAGGGCTGTCTTCCTCGCTGACCGCCGCGAAGTGCAGCCGCTCGCTGGCCGAGCAGGCCTTCAGTCTCGTCCAGGCCTCGATCAGCTTCTCGTGGATCGAGTTGAACTGGTCGGCCTGCGGGCGCACCGCCTGCAGCCAGTGCCACTGCGCCACACTCGCTTCCAGGCAGGCGGTGGGCGTGTCGGCGTTGTACTCCAACAGCTTGGCAGGACCCGTGCCGTCGTAGTTCAGATCCATCCGTCCGAACAGCGTAAAGCCGGCACACTCGCTCCGTTCGAAAGCCGCGAAGGACCGTTCGATCAATGGCACCCATTCGGGTGCGATCCCGAACTCGCGAGTTCGGCCTTTTTCGATGACATGGCGGGCGGCGTCCAGCGCGCACTGGTGCAGCGTGGACGTCGCCGCTTCCAGACTGTCGATTTCCTCGGCGGTGAAGGCATAGCACCGGCTTTCGTCCCAGTACACGCCGTCGATCGAGTGATAGCCGAATCCCAGCGATTCCATCTGCTGCTGCCAGCCCACGCGTGCCGTGAGCAGTTCCCTGCGCATCAACCCAACCGACCGAAGAAGTGCGCCGAGGAACCGAAGCCGCCGCGCGACGGCACGGCCTGCTCGATCGCGTGACTGCCAGGACCGCGTGCGGTCGGGTCCAGCGCTCCAAGGCGCAGGGCTTCGCGCTGGGCCTGATATTGGGCCGGTCCGCGGTCCCCTTCTGGATAGCTGGGTCCGCGATACCCGATGCGAGGCCCGGTACCTCCCCACCCACCGCGATTAGCCTCGTCCTGATCGCACACCTCGGGCCGGCCCCAATCGGCCGAGCAGTCCTCCAGGCTCGCGTAGCGATCATGCACCAGCCGCGGCGGGGCTGGCGTGCAGGCCGGCAAGGCGGCCGCGCCAATCAACGCCAGCGCGATCTGCCTGCTGCGGCGAAGCTTTGACATGCGGGACAGGATACTGATAATTGTCGGCTGGGACCGCGTCTGAGATGAAGACATTGCTTGCATTGGTTGCGTGGTGCTGGGCTATCGTGGAAAGCTTGGATAACAAGGAGAAAATCGACCATGCACTATCTGCTGATCTATGAGGTTGCACCCGACTATCTGGAGCGTCGCGCTCAGTTTCGTTCGGCGCACCTGGCGCTCGCGTGGCAGGCGGCGGAACGGGGCGAGCTGATGCTGGGCGGCGCGGTCGGCGACCCGATCGAAGGATCGATATTGCTCTTTTCGGCCGACTCACCGGACGTTGCCACGGCCTTTGCGAAAGCCGATCCCTATGTTGTGAACGGACTGGTATCCCGGTGGCGGGTGGCGCCGTGGCGCACTGTGGCAGGTCACCAGGCATCGAGCCCGGTCCGTGCTTGACCGCCCGGGTCCCTGGTTCGCGCTGCTGCTCGTGGGCTGCGCGGCCTTCGTCTGGCTGACTTCCGCCTCGCTGCCGCCGGTGGTTGCATCGCATTTCGGCGCGTCGGGGGCCGCCAACGGATCCATGCCGAGGGACCTTTATGTGCGCTTCATGCTGGCGATCGTGATCGGGGCGCCGGTGCTGCTGGTGGTCGTCACGTACTTCGCGATGGGTCGTGCGGATGCCCGGATCAATCTGCCGAATCGCGACTATTGGCTGGCACCCGAGCGGCGCGAGCAGACCATTTCCTATCTGCGCGGCCGTCTGACGCGCTTCAGCGCAGTGCTGGTCGTATTCCTGTGCTATGTGCACTGGCTGGTCGTGCGCGCCAACCAGGTTCAGCCTGCGCAGTTGTCGAACCGCGCGATGATGGCTGGCCTGGCCGCTTTCGTGATCTTTGTCCTCATCTGGACACGCTTGCTGGTGCGCCGCTTCAGCAATCGGGGCGGGGGCGCATAGACGGGCGACGGCTTTGGCGGACCTCGACCCGGCAACCCGCATTCGCTCCGCTTCGACCGAAGACGGCGATGAGATCGCGCGCATCTACCAGCACTACGTTTTGAATACGTCGATCTCGTTCGAGGAGCAGCCGCTTTCGCCCGGCGAGATGTCGGAACGCATCGATGAGGTGATGTCGAGTGCGCTGCCATGGCTGGTCGCCGGGCGGGACCGGCAGATCGTGGGATATGCCTTTGCCGTCAAGTGGAAGGCGCGCCCCGCATACCGTCACTCGGTTGAAAGCAGTGTCTACCTCGATCCAGCACTGATCGGCCGCGGCGTTGGCACGCAGCTCTATCGCGCCTTGCTGGAGACGCTGCGACAACGGTCGATTCATACGGTGATCGGCGGCATCGCGCTGCCGAATGCGGCCAGCGTCGCACTGCACGAGCGGCTCGGCTTTGCCAAGGTGGCGCACTTCAGGGAGGTAGGATATAAGTTTGGCCAGTGGATCGACGTCGGCTACTGGCAAAGATCGCTTGCCTGACCCGCGCATGTACATTCCGGCTCATTTCGATGAAACGCGGCTTGAGGTTCTGCACGGCCTGATCCGCGCGCAGCCGTTCGCGACCGTGGCGACGCTGTCGTCCGACGGCATCAATGCGAATCACATCCCCTTGCACCTGGACGCGGATCAGGGGCCGTTGGGCACGCTGCGTGGCCACGTCGCGCGCGCCAACCCGATGTGGAGCGACCGGGTCGCTGACACCGATGTGCTGGCGATATTTCAAGGGCCCCACACGTATATCTCCCCGACGTTTTATCCGACCAAGCGCGAGCACGGCAAGGTTGTGCCGACCTGGAATTACGCGGTGGTCCACGCGCGCGGCCCGCTGCGCCTGATCGAGGATCCAGCCTGGTTGCGCACCCAGCTCGAAGCGCTGGTCACCCGGCATGAGGCTGCCTCGCCGGCGCCCTGGTCGATCGCCGATGCGCCATCGGATTTCATCGACCGCATGCTTCAATCGATCGTCGGGTTCGAGATCGTCATCTCGAAGCTGAGCGGCAAATGGAAGATGAGCCAGAATCAGCCTGCGGCAAACCGGGCCGGCGTCGTCGAGGGGTTGCGGCAGCGCGCAGGGGCGGGCGACATCGAAATCGCACAGCTGGTCGAGGAGGCGTCACGCCATGTCCGCTAGCGCCGGCGATATCGGACCCCTGGAAGGCGGCTGCAGCTGCCGGGCGATCCGCTATCGAATGACCAGCAGACCGCTGTTCGTCCACTGCTGTCACTGCCGCTGGTGCCAGCGGGAGACCGGAACGGCGTTCGCGCTGAACGCGATGATCGAGGCCGATCGGGTGGTGCTGCTGCAGGGTCAACCGGAAGTCGTCCACACGCCCTCGTTGAGCGGGATCGGCCAGAAGATCACGCGCTGTCCGACCTGCCGCATCGCCGTGTGGAGCAACTACGGTGGCGCCGGCGACCTGGTCCGCTTCGTACGGGTCGGAACGCTCGACGAGCCCGATCGCCTGCCGCCCGACATCCACATCTTCACCGAAAGCAAGCAGCCGTGGGTCGTGCTCGGACCGGACGTTCCGGTCATGCGCGAGTATTACGACCGGAAGAGCCACTGGCCCAAGCAAAGCCTGCAGCGGCGCGAGGCTCTGCTGGCAGGCAAGCCGCCGGCCGCATGACGATCTGACTCGCGGGTGGAGCCCCCCTTCCATGTCGTGGGAGCGAGGGAGCGTTTTCGTGATTGCAACTTGATCGCTAGGCGGGCGGAGCCTCTCCAACTGCGCTCGGCGGCCACAACTCATCGGGCACGATTTTCACCCGCACGGCCTCGGGCTTGACGTCCGAGGTGATCTCGTAATCACGGTGGGTGGCGGTCAAACGCTTCTTCGGAGTCTCGTAGGGCGCCGTGGTGTCCTGGTGCAGCGCGTACACGACCGGATGCTTGGGGTCGAGCAGCCGGCGCACGACGATCGCTGTTTCGCCGTTGGCGAGCCGGACGTACGCGCCAGGTGGAAACAGGCCTACGGTGGCGATCAGCGCGCCGATCAGGCCAGGCTCGATCGCGCCGCCGGCTCGCTCGTGCAGCTCCTTGATCGCCCGGCGCGGCGAAAGGGCGGGTCGATATGTACGCTGGCTGACCAGGGAGCAATAGCGATCCGCCACGGACACGATCTGAGCCTCGCGGCAGATATCGGGCTCCTTCAGGCCCGCCGGATAACCCGATCCGTCGCGCGCCTCGTGATGCTGCTCGACCGCGTTCAGCCAGGTCGGATCCTGGATTGCACGGCTGCGCAGTGCCTTGGCGCTCTCGGCCGCATGCAGCCGCAGGGCCGAGCGCTGCTCACTGGTCAAGGGCTCCTGCTGACGAACCAGTGTGTCCTGCAGATCGAGGATGCACAGGTTCATCGTCAGCGCGGCGGCGATGGTCGATTCCGCCTTGGCGGGATCGTGGTTCAGCCGGCTGAGCAGAAGCGAGGTCAATACCGCAACGTTGGTCGTGTGGCGCAGCGAGTAGCGGGGCACGCCGGCGATCAAGATGTGCGCCAGCGCCGCGTCGCTGTCCAGCGCGCAGGACTCGCGGACGCTGACGGCCGCCGAGCGGACCATGCTTTCGTATTCGGGCGCTGGCGCCTGGAGCGAGAAAGCATCTTCCAGCGTGTGCGTCGCCTCCGTCAGGCGGTCAAAGATCGAGACGCGGTTGCGCGCGGTTTGAGACGGCAGACGGCTGAATTCCTGAACGACTCGGGGCGCTCTGGCGGCCAGGCGCTGGGTGGCTGCATCGGCGCTGTCGGGATCGTACCTGCCGCTTTGAACCAGCCGTTCAAGCTGCTGCTCGCTTTCGACCACATGCCCGCGGCGCAACAGCAATCGGCCCGTCGAGTTGTACACGTCGAACGGAATGGGCGCACCGACCTGAACAAGGTCGGCTCTGATCGCCGCCAGCTTCACGCTGACGTCGCTGCCTGGCGCGTTTTGGACCTCACCCGCTTAACCCGGCCGCGAGTATAGGCTTTTGCGGGGCGCCCTTACAATGATTCGGGATCGCTCGAATTTGAAAGCAAGACCCGGAGTGCGTTCGGTCCGCCCGATGACTAGATTTGCGCCATCCAAGGACGCATATAAAGGGCGAGCCATGAAAGCCAGCACCAGCAACGAGCAACAAGCCGCCAGGATCGTCGCGGATCCCCGGTGGCCGGCCGTGGTCGGCCGTGATTCGGACGCGGACGGGCGCTTCTTCTACTCGGTCCGCACGACCGGTGTGTACTGCCGTCCAAGCTGCCCCTCGCGGCATGCGAAGCCGCAGAACGTCGCATTCCACGCCACCGCTGCTGATGCCGAAAAAGCCGGCTTTCGCGCCTGCCGTCGATGCAAGCCCGACCAGGTAAGGATGGGTGCCGCGCATGCCGCGCTGGTCACGCAACTGTGCCGCTACATCGAGACGGCGGAGCAGTCGCCAACGCTCGACAAGCTCGCCAAGCGGGCAGGAATGAGCGCCTTTCACCTGCACCGCGTGTTCAAATCCGTCGCGGGTCTGACCCCGAAAGCGTACGCCGCCGCGCACCGTGCCCAGCGCGTTCAGCGCGAGCTGAAGCGCAGCGACACGGTCACCAGCGCGATCTACGACGCCGGCTACAGCTCTTCGGGTCGCTTCTACGAAGAGGCGGATCAGATGCTTGGGATGACGCCATCGCGCTACCGGACCGGCGGGGCCGAGATGGAGATCCGCTTCGCAGTGGGCGAATGCTCGCTCGGATCCATCCTGGTCGCATCGACCGCACGAGGCATCTGTTCGATCATGATCGGAGACGATCCACAAGCGCTGGCGCGCGAACTGCAGGACCGCTTCCCCAAGGCACACCTGGTGGGAGGCGACGCCCAGTTCGAGCAATGGGTCGCGCAGGTGATCGGTCTGGTCGAGCAC
>DATBCI010000274.1:0-2013 GCA_036270555.1 Burkholderiaceae bacterium | reverse complement strand
CCATGCGCCGATCCTGGGGGCGCTGTACCACGCGCCGGGAGCGATCGCGCGCCACGACGCGGTGGCCTGGGGCTACGCGCGAGGCGCAAGCGAAGCGGGCGTTGAGATCCACCAGCAGACGCAAGTCACCGGAATCGACGTCGTCGGGGGTCGCGTACGCGCGGTCCGCACCAATCGTGGAACGATCGAGACCGGCAAGGTGCTGAGCGCCGTCGCCGGGTCCACCCCGCGCGTGACCAACATGGTCGGCTTGCGCACGCCGATCATCGTGCACCCGTTGCAAGCGATGGTGAGCGAGCCCATGAAGCCGTGGCTCGATCCGATCCTGGTGTCGGGCAGCCTGCACGTGTACGTGAGTCAGAGCGCGCGCGGCGAGCTGGTAATGGGCGCTTCGCTCGATCCTTACGAGGTGCAGTCGACGCGCTCCACGCTCGATTTCGTGGAGGGCCTGTCGGCCCATATGCTGGACATGTTCCCGTTCCTGTCGAATGTGAAGGTGATGCGCCAGTGGGCGGGAATGGCCGACATGACGCCTGACTTCGCACCGATCATGGGTCGCACCGAAGTCGACGGGTTCTATCTGGACGCGGGTTGGGGCACGTGGGGTTTCAAGGCGACCCCGATCAGCGGCAAGACGATGGCGCACACGGTGGCCAACGACCGCAATCACCCTCTGATCACCGGCTTCTCGCCGGACCGGTTCCGCCGCTACGCATTGACCGGCGAAAAAGGCGCGGCTTCGGTCGGGCATTGACAAGTTTCTCCCCTGTTCCGCTTGCGGCAGAGGGGAGGGGGTGAGGGAAGGCACTTTGCGATGAAGATCATGACCTGTCCCGTCAACGGCCCGCGCGCCGTGAGCGAGTTCGTCTACTGGGGCGAAGTTCGGCCCATGCCCGAGCCGGACTCGGTGTCGGATGATGCGTGGGCCGAGTACGTGTTCCATCGCAATGGCGCTCCCGGTGTGAAGAAGGAGTGGTGGTGCCACGCACCGAGCAACACGTGGTTCATTGCCGAGCGCGACACCGAGCGCGACCTCGTGCTGCGCACCTACCTGGCGGGAGAGGCCTGATGCGACTGCCACCCGTTCCAGGCGAGTGGATCGACCGCAGCCGCCCGGTCCAGTTCCACTTCGAGGGCGCTCCCGCTCAGGGGTTTGCCGGTGACACGATCAGCAGCGCACTGTGGGCGCAAGGATTGCGCACGCTGGGACGCAGCTTCAAGTACCACCGTCCGCGCGGGCTGCTGTCGTTCGCCAATCACGACGCGAACGTCGTGGTGCAACACGGCGAGCGGCTGAACGTGCGGGCCGACGTCACCGAGGCGCACGCCTCGACGCAGTGGACGGCGGTCAACACATTGGGCGGGTTGCAGCGGGACCGGGCCGCGTTGCTGGGCCGCCTGTCGGCGCTGCTGCCGGTGGGCTTCTACTACAAGGCGTTCTACAACCGTCGCCTGTTTCCGATGTGGGAACGGATGTTCCGGCGCTTCACCGGCCTGGGCCAGGTCGATTTTGCGGCGCCGCACGTGCGAACGCCGAAGCGCTACGCCTTTTGCGATGTGCTGGTGATCGGCGCCGGGCCGTCCGGCCTGTCCGCTGCCGTTGCGGCGGCGGAAGCCGGCGCGCGGGTCGTGGTGGTCGACGAGAACGCTCGCGCTGGCGGCAGCGGCCTGTACCAGCTCGGAGGCGACGAGCAGCAACGGCTGGCGATGCAGGCCCTGTTGCAACGGCTCGGTGCCTACCCCAGCCTTCAACTGCTGGCGGCAACCTGCGCGTCCGGCTACTACTCGGACTTCTGGGTGCCGCTGGTCGACCGCGACAAGCTGACCAAGATGCGGGCTCGGGCGCTGGTGGTGGCGAGCGGGGCGTTCGAACAGCCCGCGGTGTTCCGCAACAACGATCTGCCCGGCGTGATGCTGGCGTCGGCGGCCCAACGGCTGATCTATCGATATGCGGTTCAGCCGATGCGCCGCGCCGTCGTGTTCACGGGCAACGACGACGGCTATCGGGCCGCG
>DATBCI010000273.1:0-4530 GCA_036270555.1 Burkholderiaceae bacterium | reverse complement strand
AAGTCGTCGAGATCGTATTGATGGTTCGCCTGGTCCTGGTGGCCGATCATGGCGACCGACGTCGGCGGCAAGTGGTGCGGGTTCGCGGTCGAGCGATAGTATTGAAAGGCCTCGTTGCCGCTGTCGTAGACGGTGTCGGTGTAGCCGTAGCGATTCGTGGCAGCCTTGTTGCACACCGCGGTGCCATCCGGCAGACGGTCCGTCGGCTTGAATCCGTCGCTGAAAAACCCCCACGTGATGTTCTTGGCGTTCAGCAGATCGCCGATGTTCTTGCCGGTCATTTCCACCGAAGGATCGGACACCGGACAGTCGTCAAGCGTCGGTTCAGGGTTGGCCATAAGCGTCCCCTCAAGGATGCCCGGTTGCGGGGGCACGGCGCCATGTGTCTGGCCGCTGACCAAGTTGACTGCACCAACGTGCGATGGACCAAAATTTGTGGTGAACGAATTGTCGTTGATGGCGAAGTGCTGGGCGTATTGCCACAGCGCGGTAACCGTGTTTCCGTCGAAGTAACCCATACCTTTCGTGGGATCACAACCGGGACTGTGGTTTCCGGTGTGCTCGACGAACAAGTCGGCCAGTCCGTTGTCCTCAGCCAACTGCATGGGTGTGTATCCGTGATTCGAACCGCACCCATTCGGGTTGTCGCGGGTTCCACTCGGGGTATCGCGGGCGAGTCGATGCGGGTTCGCAGAATTGGGGTTGTGATTCCGCAAGGCCTCGGTGAGGCCATTCACTGAGGGCGTGCCCGGTAGCGCCACGAAGCGCGGCTCTCCAGGCGGATTCAACGCGTTCGGATACGCGCCGAAGTAGCGATCGAAAGGCACGTTCTCCTGGAAGACGACGACGATGTGCTTGATCGGCGTCGCGGCAATGACATCGGCGGGATCGGCCGCAAGCGCGGCCTGCACGGGCAGGCTGCCGAAAACCGCTGCTGCATAGAGGCGGACCGGAATCCGTGACAACAGTGAAACGCCGGTGACCATGGCTCCCCTCTCCTAGGCGACATTGCACGTGGCTTTGAAAAGACGGCAATTGCTTGGGCACAGTACGCGCGGGATATGCCTCCACGGGAGCCAGCGTGGACAAGCACTTTGTCTGGCCGGTGACATTTCGGCATCACAGGTGTGACGTTGGTCTGTTTGGACTACTCGGGCACCATGATGAATCCCCGAACGGCACCCCTCCGGGGACAGGGCGCATGGAGGGACAACATAGTTGAGGCGATGGTTGTTGCAGCCAGCTTTGGTCACCGCGCGCAAGTCGACGAGGGAGGCGGCTGCGCAAATCGGACCAGCTGGATCTACGTCACCCTGACGCCGCTTGCACGTCAATCGTGCGCAGGGATCGCGGCCTCGACGATGGCGGCTGCGCTCGGCAGCTTCTCAACGTTCCAGCACGAATCGAGCAGGCGGCGCGCCCGTGCGGGCGGCAGGATGTCGGTGACCAGATCGAGGAATTTCGCCTCGAGTGCCTGGTCGCTCAACGGCGCCCGCGCGCTGCCGAGCGCGTGCTCGATGTGCTGGTGCAGCGCGCGGCCGTCGGTCAGCGTGATCAGGCAGTCGACCTGCTCGGGGTTGATCGACGGGTCGGCGGTCGGTACCACTTTGGCGCGCAGCGCCAGCACCGCCGGCTCGCGCACGGCGCGATCGCTGAACTGTTTCTGGCCGGCGGCGCCCTCGATCATCGCGATCGCGACCGCGTGATAGACGCTGAATTTCCCATCCAGGCCTGTCTGCGGCGTCTTCTTTCCCGTGAGCTCGAGCACCAGTGGATTGACCTGCAGCTCGATCTGTTCGACCTGCTCAGCTTTGATCCCGAACCGGTTGCGCAGCTGGATTGCGGCGTCGATGGCCGGGTGCAGCACCACGCCACACGCGAACGGCTTGTAGGCGTTCAGCGCCGCCTCGTAGCGCTGGCCGAGGCCGCTCGTGATCTGATCGTAGTCCTGCTTGGTACTGATGGTCGGGGCCCACCCGCGCGGCGCCTCGATCATCCGGTCAGAGCTGGTGAAGTCGGCGCTGGCCAGGATCGCCGCGGTCATCCCGTTGTGCGCGGCGCGTCCGGGGTTGAAGCTCTTGTTCATCGATCCGAACGATTCGCGCAATCCCACGGGCTGGGACGCGGCCAGGCCCAGCGCCCAAACCATCCGTTGCTCGTTCAGGCCCAACAGCTTGCCCATCGCGGCCGCCGCTCCGAACGGGCCCGCGGTTCCCGTGATGTGCCAGCCACGGTCGTAGTGGTCGGGGTAAACCGCGTTGCCGATCCGGCACTCCGTTTCCATGCCGAGTACCAGCGCATTGAGCAACTCGGTGCCGGCGACGTGGTGGTACTCGGAGTACGCAAGGGCGGCCGGCGCCACCGGAGCGGCGGGGTGGATGATCGTTTTCAGGTGCGTGTCGTCGAAATCGAAGACGTGGGAGCTGACACCGTTGATCAGCGCCGCATTCAGGATGTCGAACCGTTCGCTGCGGCCCAACAGTCCCGCGTGGGATGAGGACGAGAAGGGGGCCAGTGCCCTGACCGCCCGGTCGATCGTTTCGTGGCGCGATCCACCGACCGCGACACCGACCCAGTTGACCAGGGTGCGGACCGCTTCCTTGCGCACCGCGACAGGCAGGTCTTCGTAACGGGCGCCGACGATGAATCTGGCCAATGCGCGCGTCACCGTGGACGGTTGGGGTGGTGAGGAGGAGAATTCAGAGGCGCTCACGGCTCAAACGATGCGCGTCAGGAAAGGAGCTGACATGCATTGTTTCAAATCGACCCTCGAAGCACAAACGGCGCTGCTCGCCTTGGCCGGACTGGCCTTCAGTCCGTCCTGGGGGGACGAGAGTCCAGGGCCACCCGTCGTCATCAAGTTCAGCCATGTGGTCGCGCCTGACACACCCAAGGGCAAGGGCGCCGAATACTTCAAGAAGCTGGTCGAGCAGCGCACGCAGGGGCGCGTGAAGGTCGAGGTCTATCCGAACAGCCAGCTCTACAAGGACAAGGAGGAGCTCGAAGCGCTGCAGCTCGGATCGGTGCAGATGCTCGCGCCGTCGGTCTCGAAGTTCGGCCCGATGGGAGTGAAGGCATTCGAAGTGTTCGATCTGCCCTACCTGTTCGAGGGCTACGAGGCTGCACACAAGATCACGCACGGACCGATCGGCGCGTCCATGCTCAGGCAGCTGCAGCAGCACGGGATGATCGGCCTTGGCTTCTGGGACAACGGATTCAAGGAGTTCACTGCCAACAAGCCGCTGCGGCGCCCGGAGGACTTCAGGGGCCTGAAGTTCCGCGTCAAGTCTTCCAAGGTGCTCGAGGCGCAAATGCGCGCGCTCGGGGCAATCCCGCAGGTCATGGCCTTTTCCGAGGTCTACCAGGCGCTGCAGACGGGCGTCGTCGATGGCGCCGAGACCTCGCCGGTCAACATCGTCACGCAGCGTTGGCACGAGGTGCAGAAGTTCATGTCGTTGAGCCACCACGGCTACGACGCCTACGCGATCGTGGTGAACCGGAAGTTCTGGGACTCGCTTGCGCCGGAGCTGCGCAGCACCCTGGAGCAGGCGCTGAACGATGCGACGCGCTATGTCGAGGGCATGTCGGCCACCGAGGAGGCCGACGCGATCGACGCCATCCGCGCCAGCGGCAAATGCCAGGTCATCGACCTGACGGCCGAAGAGCGGGCGGCGCTGAAGCGGGTGCTGCAGCCGGTCCACCAGCAAATGGCCGACCGCGTCGGCCGCGAACTGCTGGATTCGATCTACTCTGCAACGCGAACCGGGCAAAAATAGTCCGCCCTGACTCTCCTCCTCGCCAGGCCGGCGCTGCCTGTTGCAGTGCGATAGCGGGTATCGTCCGCTTCTCGACGATGGGAGGGGAGCGCTCCTCGCGCCATGCCGCCGCACGCTCATGGGCGTGCATGGGCGTGCCGTTCATGAATACGACCAGGAGGACCTGCGCATGAAGCGTCTGTTTCGCGCGCGCGGCTTTGCCGCGCTTGCATGGCTGGGTGGGGTGGCAGCGATCGCGGTCGCGCCGGTGCGGGCGCAGGAGCCGATCGTGATCAAGTTCAGCCACGTGGTTGCAACAGACACGCCGAAGGGGCAGGCCGCCGAGCGCTTCAAGCAGCTGGCCGAGCAGCGCACCAAGGGGCGGGTCAAGGTCGAGGTCTATCCGAACAGCACGCTGTACAAGGACAAGGAGGAGCTCGAAGCCCTGCAGCTCGGATCGGTGCAGATGCTGGCACCCTCGCTGGCGAAGTTCGGGCCGCTGGGCGTGAAGGAATTCGAGGTGTTCGACATCCCATACATGTTCCCGACCGAAGCTTTCCTCCAACGGGTCGAGAACGGTCCGATCGGCCACAGGCTGATGGCGAAGCTCGAGACGAAGGGCATCACCGGGCTTGCCTTCTGGGACAACGGCTTCAAGATCTTCAGCGCCAACAAGCCGATCGACCACCCGGGCGACCTGAAAGGGATGAAGCTGCGCATTCAGAGCTCGAAGGTGCTCGAGGCGCAGATGCGGGCGCTCGACGCGATTCCGCAG
>DATBCI010000272.1:0-4512 GCA_036270555.1 Burkholderiaceae bacterium | reverse complement strand
CGGCGGGCAAGCCGGGCGACGCGCAGCGCATCTATCGCGAGGGAATCCTGCCCTCGGGCCAGCCATTGCGCGGCGTGCGCGAGGCGGGCGTTCCGATCGAGGGGCGAGCCGCGGCCTGCGCGAGCTGCCACCGGCGTAGCGGCATCGGCGTCAACGAGGGGCGGATCACGATTCCGCCCATCACGGGCAAGTATCTGTTTAGTCCCGGCGAGCGCCCAGTGCCGGAGGCGGCGATGCAGTCGGCCGGCGCCGCAATCGCGCGCCATGAGCGGTACAACGAGGAGACGCTTTTACGGGCGATCCGCGAGGGCATCAACGCCGACGGCAAACCGCTGAGTTACCTGATGCCGCGCTTCGCGCTGAACGATGCCGATTCGGCGATGCTGGTCGATTATCTGAAGTCCCTTTCGAGCGAGCCCGTTCCCGGTGTGACGCACGATGATCTGAATTTGGCAACGATCGTGACCCCGGACGCGGATCCAGCCGAGCGCAGCGGCGTGATCGACGTGTTGACGCATTTTTTCGCCAACAAGAACGATTTCGAACGCGGGCACGATCCGCCACTCATCTCGGCCCGCCGCATTCACTATCGAGTCGTGCGCAAGTGGCGGCTTCACGTCTGGGAGCTCACTGGCAAGCCGCACACGTGGGAGGCGCAGCTGCACGCGCGTTTTCAGGCCGAGCCGGTGTTCGCGGTGATCTCCGGTGTCGGCGGACGCGATTGGGCGCCCGTTCACCGGTTCTGCCAGCGCGAGTCAGTGCCGTGCCTGTTTCCCAACGTGCAGGTGCCGATCGTCGCAGAGGACGATTTCTACCCGCTGTACTTCTCCCGCGGGGTGCTGCTGGAAGCCGATCTGATTCGAGGCGAACTGCGCAAGTCGAGTCGCGCGCCCGGGCAAGGCGTCGTTCAGATTTATCGTCGCGGCGACGTGGGCGAAGCCGCAGCGCGAGCGTTGCACAGCCCTTCCGACGGCCGGGGCGCGGATTGGAGCGACCGACCCTTGCCCGCTGGCGGCGCTGCCGGCGATGTGCGCGAGGCCCTGCGCACCGTGCGTGCGAGCGACACTGTCGTGCTGTGGCTGCGTGGCGACGACCTGCGCCAACTGCCGGCCGCTCCGCCTTCAGGCGCCATCGTCTTCGTGTCCGGCTTGATGGCGGGGCTGGAACAAGCGCCGCTGCCGCCAGCCTGGCGCAGCGCGACCCGGATCACCTACCCCGTCGATCTTCCGCAGCGGCGCGCGGTGCGGCTCGTTTCCCCGCTCACGTGGTTCCGTACTCAGCACATTCCAGTGGTCGCGGAACGGGTCCAGGTCGACACCTATGTGGCATGTCAGGTCCTGTCCGAAGCGATCGGGCATGCGTTCGGCGATCTGGTTCCCGATTACATCATCGAGCAGATCGAGAACATGGTCAGTCTGAAACTGATCGACGGCTTCTATCCACGGCTGGGGCTGGCCCCGGGCCAGCGCTTCGCATCAAAGGGCGGGTACATCGTCAAGCTGACGGCGCCCGACGCGGTGGTTGCGGACAGCGACTGGGTCGTACCTCAGTAGACTTGGACCAATCACCGCCGTGTCGTCAATTGGTCCGTACCGCTTTACGACACACGCGAAATCGGTCCATGGCCATCGACCTCCGACTCCAGCTCTAGCCCGTCGCTCCTGACAGCATCTCGTTCCATCCATCCGCGCCGCCTGCAGTTCGCGCGCCCTAATCGCCGCTTCGTCGCAATCGGATGGCGCGGCTTCAGGCGCCTGCCTACATTGCGTCCATCGGGGAACGAACTCCCCCGCTGCAAACCAGGAGAACGAAGATGACGAACGCTTTCAGCTGGTTTTCCGAGAACACGCTGTTTTCGCTGTTGATCGCCGCGTTCATCGGATGGATCGCCGTATCGGCCGCGTCCGGTCCGATCACGCTGTCCCCGGTTGCAGGCAATGCCGTTGCGCAGGCGGCAACCGCGGGTGGCAATTCATGATGACCCAGCAAGAATCGGATGGCGTGACGCCGGGCGAAACCCTAGATTGGCGCCTTCCGATAGCCGACGTTGGCGCCCACCCTCAGCACGGAACTCAGATGCACAGCCGCATTTTCGAAAACACGCTGTTCTCCGTATTGATCGCGGTGTTCGTCGGATGGACCGTGGCGTCAGTCGCGAGCGCCGCTTCGCCCTCAGCGCCGACCCCGTCTTGCACGGTCGCCAAAGTAACCGCGGGGATGAACCGTTCGTGACCCTCACCCAGGCCCCTCTCCCGCAAGCGGGAAAGGGGAGTGCTCCGGCTGGAAACAACGCATTGCACGTTCACAGTTAGTGTGCTGAATCTGACTTTTTTGTGCGGCGAACCCTCCGACTCGGGGCACTAAGTCCTGGCTGCGTTATCGCGCAGGAAAGCGGCATACGCGGACTCGGACAGCGCTCCGGCCGCCAGCTCGATCACCAGCCTCGCCGCCTCCGCCTCCGATGCAGTGAAGCGATACCCGTTGAGCTCCAGGAACAGCACGCCAATCAGAAACCCAGTGCGCTTGTTGCCGTCGACGAACGGGTGATTCCGAATGATCCCCGTGGTATAGATCGCAGCCAGCTCGCACGGATCGACATCCTCGCCATAGGCGGCCAGCTGCCGTGCACGCGCCAGTGCAGATTCAAGAAGCCCTTCGTCCCGGACACCGCTCGCGCCGCCATGTGCGGCAAGCAATTGCGTATGGAAGACCAGTGCATCGCGCGCGTCGATCCAAACCCACCGCCTCACTTAGCAAGCTCGCGCAGCGTGTTCCGATAACGATTCATGATGTCCTCGGCCATCTGCACCTTCCTCGCAAACGCCGGGTCGTAAGCAGTCAGGCGGTAGTCGCCGCCCGCTTCCTCGATCAGGAACAACCTTTCGCCATCGCCGCTTCTAAGCTGCGACAGCACCTCCTTAGGCAGGATCACTCCGAGTGAATTGCCGAAGCGGCGAACTTTGACCTCGATCATTTCAACGCTCCCGTTAACGACGCTCCCGTTAAGTTATTACTATTGTAATAACGGAGTCATTTCACTTGCAACCGCTTCGATTGGTCAAGATTGATTGAAAACTCGCGGTGGCAACCACGGGAATAAATCGCTCCTGATTCCGGTCTATGGTGTGGAATGGACGAGCGTGGGCGCCGCTTCGAGGAACTGGTGGTGCCGCACCTGGGTGCGGCATTCAACTTCGCGCGCTGGCTGACCCGCAACGATCACGATGCGCAGGACGTCGTCCAGGAAGCGGCGCTGCGGTCGCTGCGCTTTCTGGACGGCCTGCGTGGCGAGGAGGCGCGGCCCTGGTTGCTGGGGATCGTTCGCAACACCACCTGGACCTGGCTGCAGGCCAATCGGCCTGCGGAGCTGACCGCTCGCGATGACGAAAGCGAGCCGCAGATCGCGGCTCCCGCATCCGACGAACCCGAGACTTCTGCGATCCGGCGCGCCGAAGCGCGCTTGTTGAACGAAGCGATCAGCGCGCTGCCGCCGGCATTGCGCGAAGTGATCGTGCTGCGCGAGCTGGAGGACCTGTCCTATCGGCAGATCGCACAGATCGCCGGCATTCCCATTGGAACCGTGATGTCGAGGTTGGCGCGCGCGCGCCGGCTGCTGTCGCAATCGGTCAAGGTGATCGAGGCTGCCGCAGACCGGCAGGAGATGCGATGACCCACGACGACGAGCTTCGGCTGCACGCCTACCTGGACGGCGAGCTGGGCGCCACCGAATCGATCGAGTTCGAGCGGCGGCTGGCCGAGGACGCCGGGCTGCGCAAGGGCCTGGCCGAGTTGCGGGCCATCGGCGAGCGGATTCGCGGCCAGGCGCGCTATTACGAAGCACCGCCGCAACTGCGGACGAGGGTGCTTGCCCGAACGCGACGCGCTCAGCCGGCGCGCCGACGCGAGTGGTTCGTGCGCTGGCCTGCCTTGGCTGCAGCTGCGATGGCGACCGTGGCGTTGGGCGTGTGGCTCGGTCCGGGACTGATTCGTCAAGCCGTGGGTTGGGGGCCACCGCTGCAGGAAGTGCTGGAGGATCATTTGCGGGCCAATTTGGGGACGCATTGGGTTGACGTCGCGTCGTCGGATCGCCATACGGTCAAGCCGTGGCTGAGCGCACATCTGGGGTTTTCTCCGACCGTGCCCGATCTGTCAGAGCAAGGGTTCACTCTGATCGGCGGGAGGCTCGACGTGCTGGACGCCAAGCCGGTGGCGGCCCTGGTCTATCAACGCCGCCAGCACATGATTTCGGTGTTTGTATGGCCGGGGGAACCCCCGGTTCGGGAACAAACGGCCGAACGTCGTGGCTATCACATGATCGGCTGGGGTGCTGGGGGTCTGACGTATTGGGCGGTTTCGGACCTTAACGAGAATGAATTGCGGGACTTCGCGCAGCTGCTATCATCCGTTCAATAGCGGATTCGTGGGATAGGATACGACAATGAAGGTAGCCCTCAGCAACCCCGTACTCTTCATCCAAGCCGCCTGCGCGGCGGGCTTGCTGGTCGCTTGGGC
>DATBCI010000271.1:0-3120 GCA_036270555.1 Burkholderiaceae bacterium | reverse complement strand
GCGGTGCCTTGCAGATCGACGACCAGCGGCCCCAGCACGGCCTCTATCCCTCGACGATTTCGGCCACGGCGTGTGCCACCGCGAGGTTTGCAATGTCGGACACCGACACGTGAAGCCGCAGGCGCTTGCTCTCGAGAAAGGCGGCGAATGGCCCGTTGGCGACCGCCGACGGCCGGCCCCCCGGCTCGTTGACGATTTCGACGGCGCGCCAGCTCATCGGCGACCGCATCCCCAGGCCCACGGCCTTGGAAATCGCCTCCTTGGCTGCAAAACGGGTCGCCAGGAACGCCATGCCTCGCTGGGCCGAGCGGCGGCGCCGCGCCTGATAGACCGCCAGCTCGCGCGGCCCCAGCACGCGCGACACGAAGCGCTCCCCGTGCCGCTCCAGTGCTGCGGCCACGCGGTCCACCTCGATCACATCCTGGCCGATTCCGAAAATCACCTCAATTCCCGAGCGCTCGAATCGGCGCGCCGGATCTCGGCCAGGTACAGCCCCACCGTCTGCGCCAGGCCGAATTCCAGCGCATCCGCAATCAAGGCATGTCCGATCGACACTTCCTGCACACCGGGTACCGCCGAAAGAAAAGGAGCCAGGTTGGCCCGGTTCAGATCGTGGCCGGCATTGACCGCAAGGCCGACCCGCAGGGCCGCCAAGGCGGCATCGCGATATCGTTGCAGGCTCGCGGCACGCTGCGCCGTGGCGAATGCGCGTGCGTAAGGCTCGGTGTACAGCTCGACTCGATCGGCGCCCAACTGCGCGGCAAGCGCCATCTGGGACGACTGCGCATCCATGAACAGGCTGACACGACAGCCGAGCGACCGGGCTTCGGCGATCAACGGTTGCAGCCGCTGGCCGTCGCGCGCCAGGTCCCAGCCGTGATCCGAGGTTGCCGCGCCTGCTTCGTCCGGGACGAACGTGCACTGCTTCGGCCGGACTGCGCGCACGTGGGCCATCAGCTGATGCAGCGGATTGCCTTCGATGTTGAAGTCAACCGCAGGCCAGGATTTCAGCAGCAGCGCCAGCTCGCGTACGTCCGATGGACGGATATGACGCTCGTCGGGACGCGGATGAACCGTAATGCCGTCGGCGCCGGCCTGCAGCACCAGGGTCGCTGCATGGATCGGGTTCGGGATATCGAGCGGGCGCGAGTTGCGCAGCAGCGCGACCTTGTTCAGATTGACGCTCAGCGAAACCATTCAGATCCGGGCGGCGGGGAATCTTTTTAGAGGGCGCGCAGATCCGCCAGCACACGGCGGGCGTTCAGCGGCTTTCCCTCCAGATGGTAGCTGATCAGCTGCCGCAGCAGCGGTTGCACAGCGGCGAGGATCGACGGGTCGGAAAAGTCGCGCTTGGCCAGCGCGATCACGGCGAGGCCTCGTACGCGGTCCGGGTCGCTCGGATCGGGGCAGCGCTGCAAGCCGCGCTGCACATCGACCTGGTACCAATCGCGCGGATCGATCGGCTCGCCGTCGGCGCAGCACTGGAACGACGGCGCAACGCCCAGATCGCGCAGCAGGTCGAGCTCGAAGCAGCCAAGAATTCGATCGCGATCGCTCTCCTGGACCACCAGCGCCGCCAGCGACTGCAGGTACGAGGCGAACAGCCCAGGGTGGGCGTCGGCACGGGGCAACAGGCGCACCATCAGCTCGTTCATGTAGAACGCGGCCAACAGTCCTTCGCCACGCAGAGGCGCCAGGCCTCCCTGCCATTCGGCGCGCACCAGGGTCTTGAGCTCGGAGCGGCCCGACCAGGAAACCGCCAGGGGCGAAAACGGCATCAGGATTCCGCGCAAGTGTGAGGTCGGTCGCTTCGCGCCACGCGCCACCACCGCCATCCGGCCGAAGTCGCGGCTCAGCATTTCAACGATCAGGCTGGTTTCTCGCCAGGCGTAGCTGTGCAGTACGAAGGCCGGCTGGTGATCGACCCGGGCCTCGTGGCCCACAGCACTGCGGGCCGGCGCCCGCCCGGTTGGATCGGCGGCAACGCGGGCGTTCATTCCCGCAATCCATAGCCCAGGCGTGCGATCCGATTCGGGTCGTCGCGCCAGCGCGCGGACAGCTTGACCCACAGATCCAGGTGCAGCGGCTTCTCCAGCAACCGTTCGATGTCGAGCCGGGCCAGGCGCCCGATCTCCTTCAGTTTGCCGCCCCCGGCCCCGACCACAATACCTCGATGCGACTCCCGGTCGACCCACACCGTGGCGCCGATCACCGCCCGGCCCTCGGACTCGGTCCACTGCTCGATCGTGACGGCAAGTCCGTATGGAATCTCGTCGCCCAGCAGCCGGATCGCCTTTTCGCGAATCAGCTCGGTCGCGATAAAGCGCACGCTGCGGTCCGTCAGCGTATCGGACTCGAACAGGGGTTCGCCAGGCGGAAGCTGGGCTCGAAACACCGTGAGCAGCTCCTCCAACTGCTGGCCCCGTTCCGCGCTGACTGGAACGATGTCGGTGAACGGATAGCGATCGCGCGAAGCCTCTATCAGCGGCAGCAGCTGATTGCGGTCACGCATCTGGTCGATCTTGTTGATGATCAGGACGACATGGCTCAGGCCATCGGTCACCCGCGGCAGCAACCGCACGATCCGGTCGTCTTCGTCACGCCAGCCGCGCGCGTCGATCACCAGTGCGAGCACATCGACCTCCCCGATCAGCCCGGCCGAGGCCGCATTCATACGGTCCGACAGCAGCGAGCGCCGCTCCCACTGCAAGCCGGGAGTATCGACGAAGACGTACTGCGCGTCGGGCCGCGTCAGGACGCCGCGCACCCGATGGCGCGTGGTTTGAGCCTTGCGCGACGTGATCGAGACCTTCTGCCCGACCAGGGCGTTGATCAGAGTCGACTTGCCGACATTGGGCCGCCCGATCAGCGCGATCAGGCCGGTTCGGAACTCCGGCATAGGGGCTACCGCCTCAGGATCCGGCGGGCTCGGTTTCGGCCGACTCGGTGCGTCCTTCGCCGTTCGGCTCCACCGTGGCGGGCGCGGGGTCGGCACCTTGCGCCGCATCGGGAGTCTGAGCGACATCGGTCGTCGGCCCGGCTTTGCGGCGCGCCTTGCGCATCGCCTGGGCGACGGCCTGCGCCGCCTCCAGGGCCTGCTTTGCGGCCGACTGCTCGGCC
>DATBCI010000270.1:0-3956 GCA_036270555.1 Burkholderiaceae bacterium | reverse complement strand
GAATTCCGCCGAGCGCGCCGTCGACCTGCGCGCGACCAGCGCCACAATGCGCTTCGGCGCAGGGGAGGCCAGAGGGCGCGCCACGAGCTGGCTCGACGCCAGCAGTCCGCCCTGGATTACGATCTCCGGCACCAGCGCCAGTCCCAATCCGGACTCGACCATCTCCACCAGCGTCAACAGGCTCGTGGCCTCGATCCCTTCGGCACTCGCGACCTGCGCCCGCCCGCACGCCTCCAGGGTGTGATCGCGCAAGCAATGCCCCTCCTCGAGAATAAGAAGTCGCTCCGTCATCCGTTGCGAGATCGTGAGGCGCTTGGGCGCAAGCTGCGGATCGCCTTTGGGGGCCACCAGCCAGAGCTCGTCGTCGAATAGCGGACGCACGAGCAGATCTCCTGTGTCGAATGGAAGGGCGATCAATGCAAAATCGAGCTCGCCGCGGCCAAGACGAACCAGCAGATTGGCGGTGAGGTCCTCCCGCAGCGCGAGTCGCAGCTGCGGGTAGCGCTCACGAACCACCGGCAGCAACGAAGGCAGCAAAAAAGGTGCAATCGTCGGGATCGCGCCCAGGCGCACCGTACCGGTCATCGGCTCTGCACCAGCCGAGGCTGCTTGTACGAGGTCCTCGACTCCGGCCAGCAGCCCGCGCGCGCGGTCGGCGACGGCATCGCCGACGGGGGTCATTCGCACCGATTGGCGATCGCGCTCCACGAGCTGGACGCCCAGGGTCGTCTCCAATTCCTTCAGCCCCGCGCTGAGGGTCGACTGGGTCACGAAGCAGGTCTCGGCGGCGCGCGTGAAGTTGCGCGTCTCGGACAGCACCACCAAATAACGCAGCTGGCGCAGGGAAGGCATGGCGTGCATAGGCAACCGTTGTCATCGAGAAAATCGATTATATCCACAAATATTATTCGTTGGATTGATTACGGTCCGGGTCCCATAGTTCGTCTCGACATTCAATTCAACCGCTGGAGCAATCACATGTCTTTGATCAATACCCTGGTCAAGCCGTTCAAGGCCAACGCCTATCACGACGGCAAGTTCATCACGGTCACCGACGCCGATCTGCGTGGTAAATGGTCCATCGTCTGCTTTTATCCGGCCGACTTCACCTTCGTCTGCCCGACGGAGCTGGAAGACCTGGCGGACCGCTATCCCGAGTTCCAGAAGATGGGCGTCGAGGTCTACTCGGTGTCGACCGACACGCACTTCGCCCACAAGGCCTGGCACGACACCTCGGAGGCCATCAAGAAGGTCCGCTATGTGATGATCGGCGATCCGACCGGCACGGTCACACGCAACTTCGGAGTGATGATCGAGGAAGAAGGCCTGGCGCTGCGCGGCACGTTCGTGGTCGACCCTGATGGTCGGATCAAGCTGTGCGAAATTCACGACAACGGTATCGGCCGCGACGCCTCCGAACTGGTTCGCAAGGTCAAGGCGGCCCAGCACGTCGCCGCGCACCCTGGCGAAGTCTGCCCGGCCAAGTGGAAAGAAGGCCAAAGGACTCTGAAGCCTTCGCTCGACCTCGTCGGGAAGATCTGACCGCCAACCGGGTCCGGCGCTGCGCCGGGCCCGTCAGACCCGTCAAAGTCATGGCCTCAAAGTCGCCCGGCGCGCCGCTGAGCCCGAAATGAACAGGAGTCATCCGTGTTAGACGTCGAAATGAAGGAGCAGCTGCGCGCGTACCTCGAGCGGGTGGTGCACCCGCTCGAGCTGGTCGCCTCGCTGGACGGGAGCCCGAAGTCGCAAGAGTTGTCAGACCTTCTGACCGAGATTGCCTCGCTGTGTGACCGGATTCGGGTCGACACCGCGGGCGCCGCCGAGCGCAAACCTTCGTTCGAGATCAGGCGCGCCGGTTCAAACATCGGCGTTGCGTTCGCCGGCATTCCGTTGGGACACGAATTCACCTCCCTGGTGCTGGCGTTGCTGCAGGTCGGTGGCCACCCGCTGAAAGTCGATCCTGAGGTCATCGATCAGGTGCGCGGCCTCGAAGGCGAATATCGCTTTGAAACCTTCATGTCGCTGTCATGCCACAGCTGCCCCGACACGGTGCAGGCTCTGAACCTGATGAGCGTCCTGAATCCGAGGATCCAACACGTTGCGATCGACGGCTCGCTGTTCCAGGACGAGGTGACTGCGCGTCAGGTGATGTCGGTACCGACCGTCTTTTTAAACGGCGAGCCTTTCGACCAGGGGCGGATGAGCATCGATCAGATTGCTGCCCGACTGGACGCCAACGCGGATCGGCGTGCTTCCGGCAAGCTCGATGGCAAGGCCGCTTTCGATGTCCTGGTCGTCGGCGGCGGCCCGGCAGGAGCGGCGGCTGCGATCTACGCGGCCCGCAAAGGGTTCCGCACGGGAGTGCTGGCCGAGCGCTTCGGCGGCCAGGTGCTGGATACGCTTTCGATCGAGAACCTGATTTCGGTCGTTCACACCGAGGGGCCGCAGCTTGTCTCGGCGCTCGAGCAGCACGTCCAGGAGTACGAGGTCGACCTGATCAAGCGCCAGCGCGCCGAGCGCCTGATCCCCGCGCCGCAACCCGGCGGCCTGATCGAGGTGCGCCTGGCGAGCGGCGCATCGCTGAAGTCGAGGACCGTGATCCTGTCGACCGGCGCGCGCTGGCGCGACATGAACGTTCCTGGGGAGCACGAATACCGAAACAAGGGCGTGACGTATTGCCCACACTGCGACGGCCCGCTCTTCAAAGGCAAGCGAGTCGCTGTGATCGGCGGGGGTAACTCAGGCGTCGAGGCGGCCATCGACCTCGCCGGGATTGTCCAGCACGTGACGCTGCTCGAGTTCGACGGCAAGCTGCGGGCCGACGAAGTCCTGCAACGCAAGCTGCGCAGTCTGTCCAACGTCCACACGATCGTCAATGCGCAGACCACCGAGGTTGTCGGCGACGGGCAGAAAGTCGTCGGCCTCAGCTACACCGACCGATCGTCCGGCGCGGCGCACCGCATCGAGCTCGACGGCGTGTTCGTGCAGATAGGGTTGCTGCCGAACGCCGAATGGCTGCGCGACACGCTGCGGCTGTCGCGCCGGGGCGAAATCGAGGTCGATGCCCACGGGCGCACCTCGGTGCCCGGCGTGTTCGCGGCGGGCGATGCCACGACGACGCCCTTTAAGCAGATCGTGATCGCGATCGGCGAAGGTGCGAAGGCTTCCTTAAGCGCCTTCGAGTATCTGATCCGCCAGCCGGAGCCAGTGCAGCAGGCGGCACTCGTCGCGTAACGCCCGACCATCGCGGGGCCGGCTATTCCCCGCGATGCGGACGGAGTACAGTTCCTCGAGAGGGACTGGCTGGGTCACGAAGATGTTCACGCGGGCGGCGAGGCACACTGGCATCGGGGGCTGCGTTGTTGCGGTTCTGCTGACCGCGGCGGCCGCGGCTTGCGAGGTTGGCCCTGCCCAGAATCTGACGGTCGAGCAGATCGTCGAGAAGAACGTGACGGCGCGCGGGGGACTGGAGGCCTGGCGCAGCGTCCAGACGATGGTCTGGGACGGGCATATAGAAGCCGGCGATCCAGCCGCGCCGATCGCTCAGTTCGTCTACGAGTGGAAACGGCCGAACAAAATGCGCTCCGAGGTCACCTGGGCGCAGGAGAAGGCCACCGCCGTATTTGATGGAGCTGTCGGCTGGCGAGTCTTGGCGCCGAACACCGGCCCTGCAGCGTTGCGACGATATACACGCTCGCAACTGCGATCGGCGCTCGATGCTCAGGGCATCGACGGGCTGCTGATCGATCATCAGGCCAGGGGCATCGAGGTCGCTCTCGATGGGACCGAAGAAATCGAGGGGCGCAGCGCCTACCGATTGAACGTAACCCTGCGATCCGGCGCGAAACGCCGAGTCTGGGTCGATGCGCAGTCGTTTCTGGAGGTCAAGTCCGAACGCGAGTCGAAGCCCGCCCGCGGTCACTTCGGCCCCGCACCCGTGTATTACCGCAACTACC
>DATBCI010000269.1:0-2199 GCA_036270555.1 Burkholderiaceae bacterium | reverse complement strand
AGGGCCTCCAGGGGAGCCGCCGGCGCGTCGATATGTTCCAGGAAAGGCGCCAAGCCGGACACGATCAGCTGGTCGTGGATTGCGGAGAGACGGGCTGGGCTTTCGGGGTGCCAGCTCCCCATCTCGTGGGCCGCGCACCAGGAATGGGTGAGGAAGCCGGTCGGCACCTTGGTTCTCCTGACATTTTTAATGGTATAGAGGATCCATGTTAGAGAAAATCCGTGACTGCGCCAGTCGAATCGCGGCCATCATCGTCGGCAAGGATCTGCAGATCCGCCAGAGCCTGACCTGCCTGCTGGCGGGAGGCCACCTGCTGATCGAGGATGCTCCGGGCGTCGGCAAGACGACGCTGGCTCACGCGATTTCGATGTCGTTGGGATTGCCGTTTCGCCGGATACAGTTCACCAGCGACCTGCTGCCGTCGGACGTGACCGGTGTGTCGGTGTACGACCGCAACACCGGGCAGTTCGTTTTCCATCCGGGACCGGTGTTCTCGGAAGTGCTGCTGGCCGACGAAATCAACCGGGCCAGCCCCAAGACGCAGAGCGCGCTGCTGGAGGCGATGGAGGAGAGCCAGGTGTCGGTCGACGGCCTGGCGCGCCCGCTGCCGCAGCCGTTTTTCGTGATCGCGACGCAAAACCCGCTGCATCAGATCGGCACGTTCCCTCTTCCCGAATCGCAGCTGGACCGGTTCCTGATGTGCATCTCGCTCGGATACCCGGATCGCAACGCCGAGCGCCAACTGCTGGCCGGTGAGTCGCGACGTGACATGCTGAAGACGACGCACGCGGTCGCACGCAGCACCGACCTGCTGGCTGCACAGCAGGAAGTGAAGAAAGTGTTCTGCTCCGAGGCGCTGCTCGACTATGTGCAGGCCTTGCTGGCGCACACGCGCAACTCGAGCAAATTCTCCGAGGGCTTGAGCCCAAGGGCCGGTCTCGCGCTGCTGGCGGCCGCGCGTGCGTGGGCCTGGGTCGACGCCCGCGACCACGTGATACCGGAGGACATTCAGAATGTGCTCCCATCGGTTGCCAGTCATCGCCTGCGCGCCGCCACCCGCGATGGGATGAAAGCGTTGCACGGTCGCGATCTGGCGGCGCAGTTGCTCGAAGTCGTCGGCGTGCCGTGATCAGCGCGTTTCCCCCTCACCCCTTCCCCCTCTCCCCGATGGGGCGAGGGGAAAAGTCGAGCGGGAAATGGCCAGACGCCATTTCCCGATAGGCTAAGAGTGAGTGCCCTGCCGCAATCGCCGCACCTCGCCGACCTGATCGAGCGGTATCGCGGCGTCGAAACCGGCGACGTGCTGCTGGACCGGAATCGGATCTACATTCTTCCAACCCGCTCCGGCCTGGTGTTCTGGGCGATCGTGTTGGTGCTGCTGGTCGGATCGATCAACTTCTCGCTGCAGCTCGGCTACCTGCTGACATTCACGATCGTCAGCATGGCGGTGGTCACCATGTACGACACCCACCGTAATCTGTCCGGCCTGACGGTACGCGGCCAGAGCGCCGACCCGGTTCACGCGGGCGACGTCGCGTCGTTCGAGCTGACGATCGGCAATCCATTTCCGACCGACCGCTTCGCGTTGAACTTCAACTTCATGTTGCCGGCACGGCGCCGAAGCGCTGAAGATCAGCCGGAGGAGCCGATGCCTGGAACGTGGGTCGACCTGCCGGCCGCGAGCGTGCGCCGGATCGGCGTCGGCCTGCCAACGCGCCGGCGCGGCCGTCGCCCATGCCCGCGGATCCGCCTGTCGACGCGCTTTCCGTTCGGGCTGTGGGAAGCCTGGTCTTACCTGCGCCCCGACCTGTCCGCCGTCATTTACCCCGCCCCTGAGGTCGATGCACCGCCGTTACCGCCAGGCCATACGGACGATGGCGAATCCAGCGGCATCGCTGCCGGCGGTGACGAGTTCTCGGGCGTGCGGCCGTATCGGCCCGGCGACCCGCAGAAGATGATTGCGTGGCGGCTGGCCGCCCGCAGCGATGAGCTGTCGGTCAAATTCTTCGAATCGACCGGGGGCGGAGACGTCTGGCTCGATTTCGACTCGCTGCCGATGAGTCTGAATCCCGAGCAGCGCATCTCGCGCCTGGCCGGGTGGATCCTGATGGCGCAGGCCGCGGGCCTGTCGTACGGGCTGCAACTGCCCGCCGATCGCATCGACCTGGGACGCGGGTTTGAGCACTGCGAGCGGTGCCT
>DATBCI010000268.1:0-3462 GCA_036270555.1 Burkholderiaceae bacterium | reverse complement strand
GTCGATCTCTTCCAGTTCGGTCGTCTTGTTCAGATACTCGTACATGTTCAGGAACAACGACGAGTGGATGTTCGGCTGCCACGTCATGAACCAGTCGGTCGAGAACGGCAGCATGCCGCGCGCCGGCGATTCGCCCTGGACCTCCTTATAGAGGCGCAACAGCCGCTCATACGACAGATCGGTCTCGGATTCGAGGACCTGCAGGCGCGCGCCCAGCTTGATCAGCGCGATCGCGCGCTGGATCTGGCGGCTCTCGCTGACAATGCTCTTGATTCTCATCGGATCACCTCGCTCGGTCGCTGTGGCGCTCAGTTGCTCTCGGCGAACTGGCCGGCCATCACAATATTGGCGTGCAGGCCCGCGACGGCGGCGCCCGGCGCCAGCTTGGCGCGCGAGTGGCTGGTCAGCAGATTCCAGACGATGTCATCGTCGAAACGGAAGCGCAGGATCAGCTGGTTGCTGGCCGCGATTTTCATCAATTGAGCCGGCGTCAGCTGATCGATGATGCCAGCCACTTCCTCCGACACGCCCAGCCGGTACAACGCTTGGGCGCGGTCGGCGCGGATCATGTGTTGGGCCAGCACCAGGTAGGCGAGGTTGACTTCACGTACTTCCTGCAGCAGTTGCTCGTTTATGACGGGTGGGTTGCTCATCTCTGCCTCCGGTGATTTTCAGTGGTTCGGATTGCGTTGCGAAGTGAGTGCATTTTGATCGCGGGTAATCGGTCGCTGAATCGGGGCATCGCCAAATCAGGTGTCGGAAATCGGTTACGCCTCGTGTAGGCATTTCCCTTACACCTTAATTTCCAAGGACTTAGCCACACCCTATGGATCAGGCCGGCGCAGTCGCGGGGACCCGGGCGTCCTAAAGCCGGTCGCGCGGGATGCCGATAACCCATAGGAAGCATCGTCGTACTCGACCGTCAAAGTTTTCTCCCCCGCCCTGCGCGCCGCGCTGACCTCGGTCACCGGCGCGCTTTTTTTTGTGGAGCCGCTCTGTCGCGCGAGCCGCGCGAAGAGCCGTGACGAATTGGCGGCGTTGTTGCCCGTTTTTCGAGACATTGATACGTGTGCAGGATCCCTCGAACTTGGGTCGTTGCCTAAAGTAGTTTCGAACCGGCACCGATAAGGCAACTAACGCGATGTCAATCGGCGCGCGGAAAGAGAACCGGCAGGCGCCTGTACTTGAAGGGCGGCCGTCTGGGTAAAGGGTTAGCCAGCCCCCTTGATCGGGCGGCAGTTCGATATAGAGGAAAAGGAGCTTCAAATGCCACAAATTATCAACACCAACATCCTGTCGATGGTGACGCAGCAGGACCTGAATAGCACGCAGCAATCTCTCGCCACGTCGGTCCAGCGCCTGTCGTCGGGTTTGCGCATCAACAGCGCGATGGACGATCCGGCGGGTCTGGCGATCGCCCAGCGCATGGGCTCGCAGGCGAGCGGCATGCAGGTCGCGATCCGCAACTCGAACGACGCGATCTCGTTGTCGCAGGTGGCCGACGGCACGCTCGGCACGGTCAGCAATATGCTGACCCAGATGCGCGATCTAGCCGTGCAGGCCGCCAACGGCACCAACGGCTCGGGCGACCTGTCCAACCTGCAGACCGAGTTCAATTCGCTGGCCACTGAAATCAACCGCGAACTGAGCCAGACCACGTTCAACGGCCAGGCGATCCTCGGCAGCAACGCCGGCACGACGACCTACCAGGTCGGCGCCAACGCCGGTCAGACGATCCAGTTGGTCACGACCAACCTGGCGTCGGACGGCAATGTGACGACGGTTACGATGGACACGACGTCGCTGGCCGCCGGTGGCTCCACGGCCGCGGCGATGATCACGTCGATCGACACCGCGCTGGCCGATCTGAACACGCAGCGCGCCAACTACGGTTCGGCCGAAGCCGAGTTCCAGGGCGTGATCAACAACCTGCAGACCGGCGTGACCAACCAGTCGGCCGCTCAAAGCCGTATCCGCGATGCGGACTACGCGCAGGAAACGGCCCACCTGACCCGCGCGCAGATCCTGCAGCAGGCCGGTACCGCGATGCTGGCGCAGGCCAACGCGCTGCCGCAGTCGGTGCTGAAGCTGTTGGGGTAAGTCGATGCGAGGCCGCCCCGGCGGCCACGAATCAGAGGGCGCTCGCCGAAAGGCGGCGCCCTTTTCCGTCTTGGGGTGTCCCCACTGGCCTCTAAAGTCGATGCGCAGGATGCCGAAATCCAGAAGAAGGGGGCGATCAGCCTCGTTGTCATGAGACTTGCGCCATGGACAGCATCAGCTCGGTGGGGCCGATCCCGGCGGTCGGTGCCCTGAACCCGCAGAACCCGCGTAACCCGGCCCAGCCGAATGCGGGTGCGGCGCCATCCGCACCGTCGGGCAAGAGCTCGACGCCCGCCGCCTCGGCGCTGATCAAGGCGGCGGTGGAAGCCGCCAATCAGGCGCTCGATCAGAGTAAGCAAGGTTTCTCGTTCGAATTCGACGATACGTTGGATGGAATGTCGGTCAAGATCATCGACAAGCGGACCAACGCCGTGGTGCGGCTGGTGCCGTCCCTGGAAATGCTGCGCGCCGCACATGCTTCGACGGACAGGCCGGCGCGCGGCGCCCTTCTGAAGAGCGAGGCGTGAGGCGGATGCGAGAAGGCCAACCATGACTGTTTCGAGCACGACCTCCAACTCACTCGCGTCCCTGCTGGGCAGCACGCTGAACAGCGTGAACAGCAACACCACCGGCTCGACCGGCAGTCCCATCAGCGTGGGTCCGATCGACGTCAACACGCTGGTCTCCGAGCTGATCAGGGCGGACTCGCAGCCGATGAATCAGTTGCAGCAACGCGAATCCGGCGTGCAGTCGCAGCTCAGCGCGTATGGACAGATCCAGAGCGCCCTGTCCAGTCTGCAAAGCGCGGCGACCGCCCTGACGGTGGGCTCGGCCTTTTCCGCGGAGCAGGCCACCGTCAGCGGCAACGGGGTCGGCGCCTCGGTCAACGGCACCCCTGCGACCGGCTCGTATTCGATCACGGTCTCGCAGCTCGCGCAGGCACAGAGCGCTGCCTCGACGCCCTTCGCCAACGCCTCGACGGTGATCGGGACCGGCACGCTGACCCTGCAGCTGGGCACCTACAAGTCGACCGGCAACACCTTTACCGCGCAATCGGGATCATCGCCGGTCAACATCACGATCAACTCGAGCAACGACACGCTCGGAGGGATCGCAACCGCGATCAACTCGGCAGGGGCTGGCGTGAGCGCCTCGGTCGTCACCGACAACTCGGGCAGCCGGCTGGTGCTGAGCTCTGGCAACACGGGTGCAGCCAACGCTTTTTCGCTGACGGTGGCCGACTCCGATGGCAACAACACCGACGCGAGCGGCCTGTCGCAGCTCGCGTTCGATCCGACCGCCACTGCCGGCGCCGGCAAGAATATGGCGCCCACCCAGTCGGCCCAGGACGCGCAGTACAGC
>DATBCI010000267.1:0-2325 GCA_036270555.1 Burkholderiaceae bacterium | reverse complement strand
CGAGCAGGACAATCGCAATCGCCCATCGCGAGCTATGGACACCACGCCATTTCCAGAGGCCGAGGCACCGGCGCTCGAGCGCTACTGGCTTTACTCGAAATTCGAGATCGAAACCTTGATCGCACGCGTGTGCGACGAGCGACTGCCGATGACCGTTTACTGGGGCAGCAACGGCCAGTTCGCGGTGACCCAGATCATGAAAGTCGATGCGGTTCACAACGAGCTGCACTTCGACATGCCCAACACGCCCCAGCAGCAGTACCAGTTGTTGGAGGCCAGCGAGCTGACGTTCGTCGCCTTCATCGAGAGCATCAAGCTGCAGTTCACGCTCGAGGCGCCGCGGCGCTCGTCGGACAGCGGCTACCCGACCTTCCACTGCGCGATGCCCGACCGCGTGTTGCGCCTTCAGCGTCGCGAGTACTACCGGGTGCGTACGCCGGATGCCGTCTCGGCCAGCTGCCTGGTTCCGTATTCGGGCGACCGGGCTCAGTACGAATCACTGCGCGTGCTCGATGTCAGCGTGGGCGGGTTGGCCATGCTGGCGTATCCGCGCCATTTCGATCCTTCGCAGGGCACCGTGATCGACCGCTGTTACCTGGATCTGCCCGGCGTGGGCACGGTGACGGTCCGGCTGCGGGTCGCGCATGTCGAAGCCTCGCACGACGAGCTGTCGCGCCGCTGCGGATGCGAATTTATCGATCTGTCGCCGCAGGCCCGCATGATGCTGCAGCGCTATGTGCACCGGATCGATGTGGAGCAGCGCCAGCTTCGCGGGCCTGACCCGCGCAAGGTCGCCTGAAGCGAGGGTTTCGGAGCCTGGGGTGCCGACCGCGCCTGGCGCGGCGGGGCGCTCTACGACGAGCGGGTTGCGTCGCGCGCGGGCTGCGGCGCCGACAATTCCTGCGCCGGGTACAGCTCGTTCCAGGCGCGCTCGTACTGCTCGCCGGTTCCGATCCACGCGATGGTGCCGACCGAAAGAGCGGCCGTATAGAGCGCGGCAATCCGCTCGCCCAGGCCTTCGCGGGCGCGTATGCGCGCGGCGGACAGCAGGTGAGGGTGACCTTCGGCGTAGACGCGGGCCAGCACTCGCATCCCGGACGCGTAGGGCAGAAGCGACTCGGGCAGGCCGGCGATGCCGCGACGACCGTCGCGACGCCGTTCCGAGGTGTCCTCGAACCAGACAAACAGGTCCGTGCCACCTTTGGCCGTGCCACTGGGGCCGTCGCCGCGCGCGTGTTCGGACAGGGGGCGAGTTGCGTGTTCCGCCAGGCGGCGCACAAGTTCGGTTCGAGTCATGGCGGGCCCGTAAAAGGTCGGTCTCACCCACTCGATCGGCCGGCGGCGGGGGTGGCTTGAGCAACGGCCGCAAACACCGCGCAATTCCTCGGACTGGGGCCCCCTAAGAAAGCTCGCCGCAGCCCTAAAGTGCGACGCGAGTCGGCCGATATTTGATCGTTAGGGGACACTTCACCCCCTCAATAATCAGCGCTAATCCGTTCGATGCGCGCGGCGGCTGCCGCGCGCTGATTGCGCGCTGATGGCCGACTCGGAACAATCCTCTCAGGACCGCACGCTAGAACCGTCTGCGAAGCGGCTGGCCGACGCTCGCCGTGAAGGCCAGGTTCCCCGTTCCCGTTATCTGTCCCATCTGATGGTGGTGGGCACGGCCGTGCTCGGGTTGAGCATGGCAGGCGCCCGCCTGGCACAGGCCTGCCAGTCCGTGATGGTTCATGGCCTGAGCTTCGACGGGTCGACTGCGTCCGATCCGACCCGCATGGGTGCGCGACTGTCCGAGCTGGCGGTGGATGCGGCCTGGGCCGTGCTGCCGTTGCTCGCGGCCCTGTTGGCGGCGTCACTGGCGGCCCCGCTCCTGATCGGCGGCTGGAACTTCGCGCCGGGCGCGGTGGCGCCACGCTTCGAGCGGCTCGATCCGCTGACCGGCCTGCAGCGCTTCTTCTCGCTGTCCTCGTTGATGGACCTTGGCAAGGTCACGCTGGTGGCGATCCTGCTGGGTGTGGTCGGTGCCTACACCGTCGCCAGCCACATGAGCGAGTTCGCGGCGCTATCGCTGCAAAGCCTGCCGTCGGCGGTGTCCCAGCTCTCCTCGATTCTGCTGGCGGCTTTCACGGTGCTGGCGGGCACGCTGGCCGTCTCGGCCGCCCTCGATGTGCCGTACCAGATCACGCGCTACCGCAACATGTTGCGGATGACGCTGCAGGAGGCGCGCGAGGAGGAGAAGGAAAGCCAGGGCGACCCGCGCATCAAGCAGAACGTGCGGCGTGCCATGCGGGAGATGGCGCGCAAGCGGATGATGGCGGCCGTGCC
>DATBCI010000266.1:0-3254 GCA_036270555.1 Burkholderiaceae bacterium | reverse complement strand
CGAGCAGGACGCGTCCGCCAGAGGCACGCAGCGCCGCCGCCGCCACGTGCAGCAATGTCGTCTTGCCGGCCCCGGACGGGCCGACCACCGCGACGTGCTCGCCGTCCTCGATCTGCAGGTCGACGCCCTCCAGTGCCGCGCCCGCGTGCAGCGGCACGCCGTGGTGCCGCACCTATACACGTTCCAGTCGCAGGCTCGAGCCGCCGATCTTCGGCGTCGCGATCGCCGGCAAGGCCGCCGCGGCGCCATCATGGGTCGAACGGAACACCGGGATTCGGGCTGTGCTCAAGCGAGACTCACAACAACCCGGCGCTGCGCGCCGCAGCCTCGATGCTCTGGTAATTCTCCGCCCGGGTGGGGATGAAGCGGGAAGCCCGCTGCAGGTCCAGAATCTGCCTGCCCTCCGCCGTGGCGGGACTCAGGTCGAGAAACGCCTGGCGCAGCCGCTCACGCAGCCCCTGCGGCATTCTGGTGCTGACCGACCAGTTGTAGTCATAGAACGTTGGCGTCGTATAGAACACTTTGACCTGTGCGGTGTCGACCTTGTGCTGCGCGACGAATTTGTCCCACACGGAGATGTTCAGCGCGCCTGCGTCGACTTTGCCGCCCGCCACGGCGGCGATCGTGGCGTCATGGGCTCCCGAATAGGCGATTCGGCCCAAGTCATGCTCCGGATCGATGCCGGCCTGCAGCAGCGCGTTGCGCGGCATCAGGTGTCCCGACGTGCTCGACTGCGACCCGAAGCTGAAGGTGTGCCCCTTAAGATCCGCCAGCGAGCCGATGCCGCTCGAAGTTGCGGTGATGAAGACGGACCGGAATTCCTGATCCTCGGTGCGCTGTACCAGCGGAATC
This sequence comes from Burkholderiaceae bacterium, assembly GCA_036270555.1. Lineage (GTDB taxonomy): Bacteria > Pseudomonadota > Gammaproteobacteria > Burkholderiales > Burkholderiaceae_F > VBCK01. The sequence continues at coordinate 2,402 of DATBCI010000266.1, read as the reverse complement.
ACCTGCCCGCCCGAGCGCACCTTGGCTTGGACGAACGTGAAGCCGCCGAACCAGGCCAGATCGACCTTGCCACTGACCAGCGCTTCGACTGCGGCCGCGTAATCGGTGACCGGCGTCCATTCGACCGGCATGCCGAGGCGTGCCTCCAGGTACTTCCCAAGCGGCGCGAACTTGCGCGCCAACTCGGTCGGCGCTTCGTCGGGGATGGCGGTCACCCGCAACGCCTGCTGTGCGCGGGCCGTACGGGGTGCGCCCACGATGGCACCGATCGCTGCAATCCCGGCGAGGATGGCGACGACGCGGCGTCGCTTAAGGAACGGGTGGTTCTTATTCATGGAGTGCTCCCTGCGCCTGCAGCCGGTGCGCAACTGCGGAAGCCGCCGAAGATATCATTTCGCTCCGGAACGAAGAAGTTCCGATAGCGAGGATGGCGCAGTCGCGGATGCGTCGCGATCGAGCCTCCTCGCAGCACCTTGCGCGACGCAAACCACGGCACCGAGTAGTCACGGTATGGGTGGGGCGCGAACCCGGGGTAGGGCACGAACGCGGACGCGGTCCATTCCCAGACCTGACCGAACTGTATGGGTGCCGTGGCAGGCGCCTGCGGCGCGCTCACCGCGGCCACTTCCCACTCGAACTCGGTTGGCAGGCGCCGACCCGCCCAGTTGCACCACGCCTGGGCTTCGTGCCACGTCACATTGGTGACGGGTGCCGCATCGTCCAGCGCGATCCACTGACCGAACCAGCGTTGCTGCCATCGGCTGCCGGCGGGCCGCCAGTTGCGCGGACAGCGTGCATCGACGCGCTCGCGCCAGGCCCAACCTTCCGCGCTCCAGTGACGCGGGCTTTCGTATCCACCGCCAGCGACAAAGGCGGCGAACGCCTGGTTATCAACAGGCGCGCGGTCGATCTGGAACCGATCCACCTCGACCGCAACGGGCATCAACTCGTTGTCGAATGCAAAGTCGCCATCCTGCGCACCCGCTTGAAAGCGCGTCGCGTTGTAGACCCGCTCCTTCGGCTCATGGGCATCGGCATCCTCCGATGCCGCCGGCGGGCTGAGCTGCACCGGCAGGGCCAAGGCGTTGGCCATGTACAGCGCGGCCTCGTGGTGCATGTCCTCGTGCATCAAGGTAAGCCAGCCGAAGTAGAGCACGCCCGCCCCTTCGGAGCTGGCACGCGAAAGAATCTGCAATGTCTGCTCGAGGGTGCGGCCCAGGTAGCTGCGCGTTTCGGCCACGCCCGGCAGCGGCAGTTGCCACCGTATCGTGTGCTCGATACGGCTGGAGTCGTACAAACCGTCAGCGTTGGCGAGGCACGATGCAGTGCGCGGCGACTGCGGATCCGCGCCGATTCCTTGCCCGCGCTGCCCGTTGCGGCCGATCCAATACTCCTGAAACCAGCCGACGTGGCCGAGCTCCCACAACGGAGGATTGACTTCCGGCGAGTAGGGAATCTGCAGTCCGCTCGAACGCAGCGAGCGCTCGCAAGTGGCGAACGTGCGCAGCGTCCGCGCGCGGCTGTCGAGCAACGCCGCGCTCAGCAGGCCGCGGTCGGCACGGCGGATCAGCATCGGATCGTCGATGGGCGGCATGCGCCGTCTCCGCCGCGCGAACCTTGCATGGAGGAAGCCGTCGCGGCAGCCACATTGTGCCGCATCCGCCAGGGTCACAAGGAACGGCGCCGTGGCGCTGGAGGCCGCTCGGGTTTTCGCTGTGGGCGCATCGGCGCTAAGCCGGGTTAGTCCGAACAACCGGCTTTTCGTGCTCAATCTCCCGCTTTGTGGGTCATCCGAGCCATCCATACGAGATAACTTTGCGTCAGTAGGAATTTTGCGGGAATGGTTGAATGCGCGAACGTTGACCGGCACCATCGACTCAACACCAAACGCCGGCTTTGCCCGGGTCTCAATCAGGTCTTTCCGGGTATCTGACCGTTCTGTCTTTTTCCTTCCCTTGAGGAGATGAGCCATGAAACTCGCAACTGCGACTGCTTGCTTTACCCTGGCAGCCCTCCTGGCCCCGATCGCGGCCTACTCGGAGGATTCGGATCGCGACTCCGATCGTTCACATCCGATGAACTACGTGAAGGACTCGGCCATCACGACCAAGATCAAGGCCAAGCTGGCCAGTGAAGATCCGAAATCCCTGGTTAATGTCCGGGTCGACACCGACTCCAACGGTGTGGTGGTCTTGAGCGGCCAGGTTCATTCGGCGCGCGACGCCGATCGCGCCATCATGCTGGCGCGCCAGACCGAAGGGGTGACTTCGGTCAAGAGCCAGATCGAGGTGAAGAAGGAAGACTAACCCCTTCTGCGGCCTTGGCAGGCGCGCATCGATTTCGATGCGCGCCCGCCAAGGATTTTCCTCGATCGAAATCGGGCGAGCTGATCACGCAGCCAC
>DATBCI010000265.1:0-3484 GCA_036270555.1 Burkholderiaceae bacterium | reverse complement strand
TACAGCGGAAAAGTTACATCATGCCGCAGCAGCTCGAACCGATCCGAGGAAAGCAGATGTCGGATGTTTTGTTTGGTTCCGGTGAAGAAATTATCGACGCATAGCACGTCCCGGTCCTGCTCGACGAGCCGGTCGCACAGGTGGGAGCCGAGAAAGCCGGCACCGCCGGTGACCATGATCACTTCGTTCATAACTTCGCCGGCGTCGACCGATTCATGCCGATGCGGACCGGGGCCGTCCGTGCGAGTCGCGGCGCGCGCGTGAGCGGATGCGCCGCGCCGGCACTCCGCCGTAGACCTGCCAGGCCTCGAGGTCCTTGCTGGTGAGCGCACCCAAACCGAGCACCGCTCCTTCGTGCACGTTGACGCCCGGCAGCACGGATGCTCGCGCGCATATCCAGGCATACGGCCCGATGGAGATCGGAGCCGTGATAATCGGGAAGTCGGGATCGTCGATGTCGTGTGTGGCCGCGCAGACGTACGCGTGCTGCGAGACGATGGCGTGCGAACCCAGATGAACCAGCGCGGCGTTGTAAATGATGGCGCGCTCTCCGATGCAGGCGCCTTCGTCGCAGCGCAGATTCCACGGCGCCCAGATCTCGCATTCCGGGTAGATGTGGCAGCCCGTACCCAGCTGCGCGCCGAAACACCGCAGAACGAAAGCGCGCCACGCGTGCATCGGTCGCGGTGTCGGGCGAAACAGGATTGCATACACGACGAGCCACAGCGCCCGTCCGAGGCGACTCCGCAGCGAAGTCATCGGCAGCAGATATGGGTCGACGGATGTATCGCTCATGCCGCGAAACTTTGACGTGGCTCGTTGCCGTGCCGCTCGAAGAGCGCCGCGAGGTTACTGGCCACGGCGTCGATGTGAAACCTCTGGCGGAAGCACTGCAGGGCATTGCGCGCGATTGCCTGGCGCTCGTCGCGGCCGAGAGCCAGCCACCTGCGTAGCAGCTGTTCGGTGCCCTGCAAGGTATCGTCCGCGACGAAGCCCGCGTGGTCCGCGGCGATCTCCCGCCAGATATTGACCTTGTTCGAGATCAGGACCGGGATCTGGCAGGAGAGGGCTTCTGCGACCGCGATGCCGAAGTTGTCCTGGTGCGACGGCAGGACGAAGGCTTCGGCGCAGTGGAACGCTCCGGCTTTCATGTCCCCACGCAGCATCCCGGTCCACGTCAGGGCATGTGCGATGCCGAGCTGGTGCGCGCGTCTGGCGAGCCGCGCCTGCAGACCGGTCTGATCCGGCCCAGCGATGACCAGCTGCAGAGACGGATCGAGGCGTGCCACCGACGCAAACGCCTCGATGAGGAGGTCGCAACCCTTCTTGGGGTGAATGCGGCCGAGGAACAGGAAGGCGCGCTTGCCGCGCAGCCCTGGGAATTGTTGCAGGAACATTTCACGTTGCGCGGCAGGGTTTCCCTCCAGTCCTGGCGTGCCGTAGCCCACCACGAATTCGTCGGCACGATACCGGCTGAAGCTCTGCCGTGCGAGGTGCCTCTCTTCCTCGGAGGTAAACAACACCCCGCGCGCGTCGCGCAGGACCCGGTATTCCGCCCACGGCCAGTACAGGCGCTTCTTCACGTGCTTCAATGGGTATTGTTGCCTGAACCACGGATCGAGCATCCCGTGGGTGAAGACGTAATAGGGGACCGGCGAGTCGTGCAGCACGCTCCAGGTGGCGACGCTGTGGTACTGCCAGAGGCCATTGATTACCACGGCGTCGAAGCGCGCGAGGTTCCGTCGCAACCAGGGTAACAGTCGCGGCGTGTAACCGTATTTGAGATAGGCCGGCCCCACGCTGTGCACGGCGCACTCGCACTCGGGCTCGCGTGCTGCATTGGGAGCGTCCAGCGTGACGATCTCCACGTGCTGATTCAGAGGCTTGGCCGCAGCCGCCAGCTGCTTCACGCCCTCCGCCGGCCCGCCCCCTTCGGAGTCGAGGGAGCGAATCACCTGTAGATACCTGAATGTCATATTCGCGTCTTAGTATCGCCCCGAACACGCGCAACGCGACTCCGGCACAGGCTCAGGGGATGAAGAAGATCGATGCGACGCGATTGCTCGTCGTTGCGCTGAATTATGCACCAGACCTCACGGGGGTAGGCAAATATGTCAGTGAGATGACCGAGTGGCTGGCGAGCAGGAAACAGCTGGCCATTCGCGTCGTTACCGCGCCGCCCTACTATCCGGCCTGGACCGTGCATCCCGGCTATTCGTCACTGCGGTACAAGAAGGAGCTTTTCGCCGGTGTCGAGATTTATCGCTGTCCGCTGTGGGTGCCGCGCACGCCGCGCGGCGCGGCGCGCGTGCTGCATCTTCTGTCGTTCGCGTTCTCGAGTCTGCCAGTATTGTTGTGGCAGGCCGTGACCTGGCGGCCGGATATCGTCTTCGTCGTGGAGCCGCCGCTCGGTGCAGCTCCGGGAGCGTGGCTTGCCGCGAAGCTCTGCGGCGCGCGCGCCTGGCTCCACGTTCAGGACTTCGAAGTTGACGCGGCCTTCGATCTCGGTTTTTTGCGCGCAGGTGTGTTGCGGCGCGCCGTGCTCGCAGTTGAGCGCCGCTTGATGCGGGGCTTCGACCGTGTTTCGAACATCTCCGAGCGCATGCTGGCGAAGCTGCTCGAAAAGGGGGTCGATCAGCGGCGGATCGTGTTCTTCCCCAACTGGGTGGATATGTCGTTGATCCGCCCGCTGCAGGAGCCGAATACGCTGCGCGCGGAGCTGGGCATCGCCCCGGATACTCGTGTGCTTCTCTATTCGGGCAACATGGGTGAGAAGCAGGGGCTCGAGATCGTCGTGCATGTGGCGCGGGGTTTCGCGGAGAGCAGCGCGAACAACGCGTTGTTCTTGTTGTGCGGGGAGGGAGTCGCGCGCGATCGCCTGAAATCTGCTGCCGCCGGTCTTGCCAACGTCCGCTTCCTCCCGCTCCAGCCGCTGTCGCGTCTCAACGAGCTGCTGAATCTGGCGGATGTTCATCTGTTGCCTCAACGCGCTGCCGCGGAAGATCTGGTGATGCCGTCCAAGCTCTCGGCGATCATGGCGAGCGGTCGGCCGGTGGTAGCCACCGCACAGGTTGGTTCGGACCTCGCTCGCGCCTCGGCGGAGGGCGGGATCGTGGTGCCTCCGGGCGATGCCGAGGGCTTCGCAACCGCGCTTCGGCGGCTGCTCGACGACGAGGCGCTCAGACACCGGCTGGGAGCATCCGGGCGCGCCTACGCGCTCGCGAACTGGGAGCGCGACATGGTGCTGCAGCGCGCCTTCGACGACCTGCAGCCGCTCGCAGGGTAGGCCCGTGTCGGGCGTGCCGCAGAGCTCTTTCACCCTCACGCGCCGCCAGCTCCTGGCCGCGGCCGTGGCCGCGTCGACGCTGGTGCTCGTGTTCCAGGGCACTTTCACATTCCTCTATTCCCAGTGGCAGCGGGATGAGTACAGCCACGGCTTTCTCATTCCGCTGGTCAGCGCTTTCCTGCTCTGGCAGCGGCGTGA
>DATBCI010000264.1:0-2875 GCA_036270555.1 Burkholderiaceae bacterium | reverse complement strand
CCATTTCAGGCTCTCGATGCCCGAGACGTCGCGGCCCTGCAGGATCCGATCCAGCAGCATGCTGGCCTTGTCTTCGCCCAGCGCCTTCTTCAGCACCTGGCTGATGAAGGCGTCGGTGTCGCGCACCAGGGAATACTGGCTCTCTTTGGTCTGGTGGAAGCGACCGACCACGTCCTCGATCTTCTCGCGCGGGACCGTGCGCAGGCGCGCCATCGTCTCGCCGAGCTTCTGCACCTCCTTGGGCGACAGGTACTTGAAGACCTCGGCGGCCTCCTCTTCGCCGACCGCCATCAGCAGAATCGCGGCGTGTTCCAATCCGGCGTCGTCCATGGGCTCCCGATCAGGCCTTGGCGTCGCCGACCCACGCCTTCACGACGTTGGCCACGGTGGCCGGATCCGAGCGGGCGATCTGGCGCATCTGATCCAGTTGGGTGCCGGTCGCATCGGCGCGCTGCACCGGCGTGGCCTCGATCGCGGGCAGGGATGCCTGCGACGCCAGGACCACCGGTTGCGAGCCGATTGCCTTCAACGCGGGGCGCACGACGCCGAACACGACGATCAGCGTCAGCACCAGGAACAGGAGCGCCTTGCCGACCTCGTTGCCCAGCGCGATGGCCTGGGGTTGCTGCCACAACGGTGTCGGTTCGAGCGGCGGCAACTCGAGCTGGCTGAATGCCACGTTGACGACGTTCAGCGAGTCGCCTCGCTTGTCATTGAACCCCATCGCCTGGCGCACCAGTGCCTGGATGTTGTCCATCTCCTGCTGCGACCACGGCGTACTGGCCGGGGCCGCCGGCGCGGCGCCGGCCTGCGTGCCGGCTGCCGGAGGCGCGGCGGGCGGGGCCGGTTTGTTATTGAGCACGACGGCGGCCGTCAGGCGGCGAATCTCACCGCTGGCGACCTTGGTGTGGCGCACGTTCTTGTCGACTTCGAAATTGGTCATCTGCTCGCGACGGGTGCTCGACCCCGGCCCGCCGGCCGAAGCGCCAGCGCCCGGCGCGGAGGCGGGCTGGCCATTGATAGGAGCGGTCGGAGGCACCGGCGGCTGGTTCGACAGCGCGCCCGGAACGCCCTGCTGGCCGGCGCTGCCGGTTTGCGAGTTCTCCGTGCTGGACTGCGAGCGGATAGCCGACTTGTCGGGTCCCTGGTTCGGCTTGTACGACTCGTCCATCTGCTCGACGTTGGAAAAGTCCACGTCGGCCGTGACCTGGGCCCGTACGTTGGCACGCCCCACGATCGGCTCCAGGATGTCCTCGATGCGCTTGATCGTGGCCGACTCGATCTGCGACACGTAGTCGAGCTGCTCTCCGTCCAGGCCGCTTTGGCCTTCACTCCGGCTCGCGAGCAGCGTGCCGTGCTGGTCGACCACCGAGACGTTCTTGGTGGTCAGCTCGGGCACCGAGGAAGCGACCAGGTGAACGATGCCGGCAACCTGGGCTCGATCGAGCTCCTTGCCTGGATGCAACTGCAGCAGCACCGACGCCGTGGGTACCTGGTGGTCGCGCAGGAAACCGGAGTTCTTGGGCAGCGCCAGGTGAACGCGGGCGCTGGCAACCGGCGCCAGCGACTGGATCGAACGCGCCAGCTCACCCTCCAAACCACGCTGATAGTTCAGCTGCTCCTGGAACTGGGTCAGGCCGAATTTCTGCGATTCCAGGATTTCAAAGCCCACGATGGAGCCTTTCGGCAGACCCTGCGAAGCCAGCTTCAACCGGGCCTCATGCACCTTGTCGGCCGGTACCAGGATCGTGCCGCCGTCCGCGTTGCGGTACGGAACATTCATCTGTGACAGTTGCGCGATCACCGCTCCGCCGTCGCGATCCGACAGATTGGTGAACAGCACGCTGTAATTGGGCGAGGAACTCCAGAGCCACGCGGCTGTGACGATCGCCGTCAGGCCAGCGGCGCCCAACACCATCAGCGCGCGAGCGCGAGGCGAGAAGCGGGCCAACAGGCCCATCCCGGGGGGCATCGAGGAGGTCGGGACGATCGTTGCGTTGTCCATCGGTTCTTCTAAGCAAGTACCCACGCGCAGAGGTCTGCGCTAAGCATGGGACTCACGGATTTCGATTATTGGGAGACTTGAGATCCCATAAACGCGGATAAGCTGAGGAAATTGGGCCGTCCGCGAGCACGCGCGGCGAGATCGATTGAGTGATGCCGATTAAGTGCGGCAAGGTTGTTAAGTTGTACGGTGGAGCACGTATGGGTGTGCCGTAGACAGAGCGAATTGGCGCGCGAAGGGGCGCCTTCTTGATTCAGCACGTGAGCGTCCACCTCTCTAGATTGACGTGGCGGTCCGGAACAGCGACCGCGTGCGGGGAAGAAAAATGGATCTGCAAGCAATCAACACCCAGATCGCGACGGCCGTTGCCGGTGCGCCTTCTGCGTCATCGCCCAAACCGGCCGGGGCATCGGATTTCGCCTCGTCGCTGGAGTCCGCCTTGAAGGTGGTCAGCCAGGATCAGGCGAGCGCCGAGGAGCTGCAGCGCCAGTTCGCGTTGCAAAATCCGAATGTCGGACTCGAAGACGCCGTGGTTGCGATGAGCAAGGCCAGCATCTCGTTTGCGGCAGCCGTCCAGGTTCGCAATCGTCTGGTACAGGCCTACGACCAGATCATGAACATGCAGGTCTAGCGGCGAGCTGGCGGACGATCCGGCGCGCGATCCCGCGCGCGTCGGACGCTGGGGCCGCCTAGAAGCCGAGGCTGGCGAGCAGGTCGTCCACGCCCTTCTGGTCGGTCACCACGTCTTCGCGACCCTCCGGTGCGACCAGTGGGCCCTCGAGCTTGACCGGCTCCAACTTGGTCCGCAGCTCCGGGGGTGTTGTCTCGATCAGCAGCTTGACCAGCTGCTCCTCCAGCGTTTGCGCCAGC
>DATBCI010000263.1:0-5913 GCA_036270555.1 Burkholderiaceae bacterium | reverse complement strand
TCGGCGGCAGCTACGGCTATCGAGGAGTCGACGCCGAGGTATCGACCGGTGTCGACCGAGCTTATTTCCGCCTGACCGGGCACTACGCCGACAGCAACGGCTGGCGGCAGAACAGCCAGGCCGATCAGCAGGCGGCGAGCGGCCGCGTCGGCTATCGCCTGCCGTCGGGCGAGCTTTACTCCGACTTCGCGCTCTACAAGGACTCCAACGGGCTGCCGGGCGCGCTGTTGAGCAATGCCTATCAAAACGATCCGACCCAGGCGCGCACACCGTACGACAACCAGCACCGCGACGGCTATCGAGCCCGACCCGGCGTCTCGCTCAAGCTGTCGGACGCGCTGACCTTCGATGGCGAGATCAGCCTGGAACATGAGAACTACAGCTCCAACAACGTGTCGTTCGCCAGCGTCTTCGACCGTCAGCGGACCATGGTGTCGGCGACGCCGCGCCTGCGCTGGCTGCACGAGCTCGGCGGCAAGCGCAACGAAACGGTCGTCGGCCTCGACTACTACGACGGCAAGGTGGATGCGACCTCGATCAGCGCGCCCTTGGTGATACCGCAGTTCGCCAAGCAGGCGAGCACCGCCTGGTACGCGCAGAACGTCACCGATCTGTCGGACCGCTGGTTCGTCACGCTCGGCGCCCGCGAACAACACGTCAATCAGCATGCCGGCCAAGGCGCTTACGTCACCAGCGGGGGCGCGGGTCCCATCACCGTTCCCGCCTTGGACGGTTCAGCGGCGCGCAATCGCACTGCGTGGGATGCAGGCCTTGTATTCCAGGGCGCTGGCTGGCGCGCCTTCGCCAAGGCCGGCAGCGTGTTTCGCTTCGCCAACACCGACGAGCTGTTCGGCTTCGATCCAAACACCGGCAATCCGGTTTTCGCCGGTGAGCTGGCGCCTCAACATGGCCGGATCGGCGAGATCGGCGCGAGCTTCGCCGCGGGCGCGCTGGCCGGGCGCCTGTCGGCGTACCGATTGGACATGACCGACGAGATCGACTTCGACGGCAACACGTTTGTGAACGTGAACCTGCCGCCAACCCGGCGACAAGGCGTGGAGACCGAAGTCGATTATCCGATCGTTGCCCGCCTGAAGGCGCACGTGGCCTACACTTTCACCGATGCCAGGTTTCGTGCCGGACCCGACGCCGGCCATGAAATCCCGCTGGTTGCGCGCAACAAGGTCTCGGCGCAGCTGGTGTCGGGCAATGGCCGCTTCGGCACCTACACGGTCGCTGCCACCACGGTGGGCAGCCGGCGCTACAGCGGCGATTTCGCCAATTCGCTCGGCACGCTGGCCGGCTACACCACGGTCGATGCGCAGGGGCGATGGATGATTCAGCGCTGGACCGTGACGATGCGCGTGATCAATGCGCTGGACCGGCGCTATGCGCCGTTCGCCGGGTATTCGACGTTCTTCAACGACCACTACTACTACCCGGCCGACGCGCGCAGCTTGTTCGCCAGCGTTCGGTACGATTTCCGCTGATCGCCCTCGGATGTGCCCGCCATGAGCCCTCATCGCCTCGACGACGTCGCGCTAGCCGCCGTTTACCAGACGATTTACGGCCGCCGCGACATTCGTGAATTCCTGCCGGGGCCGTTACCCGAAGGGATGCTCACGCGCCTGTTCCAGGCGGGTCACGCGGCGCCGTCCGTCGGCTATATGCAACCCTGGCGCATGGTCCACATCACCGATCAGGGCCTGCGCGAGTCTGTCGCTGCGATCGTCGAGCGGGAGCGCCGCAACACGGCGTCCGCCCTGCCGTCCCGCAAGGACGAATTTCTCAAGCTCAAAGTGGAGGGCTTGAGAACTTGCGCAGAGGTGGTCGTGGTGGCCCTGATGGATGGGCGCGAGCGACACATCTTCGGCCGCCGCACGCTGCCGGAAATGGACCTCGCTTCGGCGGCCTGCGCGATCCAGAACATGTGGCTTGCCGCGCGCGCCGAAGGCATCGGGCTGGGATGGGTGTCGATCTTCGACCCGGAGGCACTGGCCGCCCTGATGGCGATGCCCGCCGGAGCGCGTCCGATCGCAATTCTTTGCATCGGCCGCGTCGCCGCTTTTCCCGAGAAGCCGGTGCTCGACCAGCTGGGCTGGGGATGCCGGCTCCCGCTCGATCGCGTCGTGTTCGAGAACCGGTGGCCCGCCGACGCGGAGCCGACGCCACCGGCCTACTGAGCCAACCGCACGGTCATCCGCTGGGTCGACGTGCGCGCGCCGTGTCCAGGTCGCGACACAACCGCTCGGCGCCATCGAGCAGGCGTGGCGTGTTCCGTTGCATCAGATCCGGCGGAATGAAGAACAGGTTGTCGCGCGCGGCGGCCGTCAGCCGCGGCCAGCGCCGCCACATGTCGAGCCAGGCGGGCCGCGTTTCATCCATGCCGCTGGCAACAACAACCTCGGGGTCCGCGGCCAGTACCGCTTCGATCGAAACCACCGGCGCCATCGGCGTCAGATCGCCGAAGATATTGACGCCACCGCACAGGCGGATCGCGCTGCCGATGATTTGGGAGCGGCCGATCGTCATCGGTGGATCATCCCAGATCTGATAGAAGGTGCGCACGGGCGATCGCGCGGAAAAGCGCTGACGCAGATCGGCCAAACGGGCCCGGTAGGCCGCCGCCGCGGCTTGGGCGACGCTCGAGGTGCCGGCCAGCTGGCCGAACTGCTCGAGCGTCACTGCCACATCCTCGATGCGATCCGGCTCGGACCAGAAAAGGGGAATGCCCAGCCGCTTCAGCGGCTCGACTTCGCCGGGCGAATTGCCCGTCAGCCACCCGATCACGAGGTCGGGCTTGAGGGCGACGATGGTTTCCAGGTCCAGGTTGGTATAGGTGCCGATCCGCTGGACCGCCTTGGCCTGCGGCGGGTAGTCGCTGTATTCCACGGCGCCGACCACCCGGTCACCAGCGCCCGCGTCAAACAGGATCTCCGTGATGTGAGGCGACAGGCTGATGATGCGGCGCGCCGGCTGCTTCAGACGCACCTCGGTTCCGCCGTCATCGCGCAATGCAATGTCGGCCCGCGCAGGCAACGCAAGCGCCGCGAGGGCAAAAAGCAGGAAGCGCAGCACGGGAATCGATCGAGCGGAGCGCGCATCTTAGTCTGATATGCCCCTAAAACATCGAATGGATCCGGGCGAGCCTTCGGTGTTTGCTCCGGGGAGCATTGCAGGATCCACCCGAGTCCCTGCGCTGCGCTTGGCCATTAAGGTGCCCGAATTCCGCGCGCGCCATCAGGGCGTCGGCGCTTGCGGGCACCTGCAACAATCAGTGGAGTCCACCATGGATGGCCGGGTTGCGCGGCTGGAAGCCGCGAAGAAATTGCTGATCGAGATGACGGGTTCCCATTCGTTCCTGGTCCGCTGCAGGCAAGGAACCGTCTCGTCGGACGAAATCAGACTCTATCTCGTGCAGGAAGGACTGTACGACCAGTACTTCACCCGATACCTGTGCGCGATGATGTCCAGCCTGCCCAGCAACGAGGCGGTGCAAGCCTTGGCGGGCAACCTGGTGCGTGAGCTGGGACTCGCGCCAAACCGCCCCAAGCCTCACCACCTGATGTACAGGGAAATGTTGGAGCGCTGTTCCCTGACGCTGGAAGGTGCGGAAGCGCTGCCGGCGACCCGGCAGTTGATCGACACCATGTTCAAAGCCTGTCGCGATGTGAACCCGGCCAGCGGACTGGGCGCGATCTGGCTGGGGTCAGAAAGCCTGGTGCCGTCGATCTACAGCGACATCATGGCCGGACTCGAAGCGCACGGCGCACAGCCGGAGGACATGGAGTTCTTCCTGGCTCAGGTCGACCGTGCTGAGGGTCATGCACAGACGTTGTACGACCTGATGGCCGAGGTCGCATCGGGAAGACCCGACCGGACCGACAGAATGCTGCTGGTCGGACAGCAACTGGTGTCGGCTCGCCTCGATTTCTTCAGCGCGATCGAGCAGACCTGGGAGCGTCAGGCGCAGGCCGACATGACGTTGGCCGCGACCTCGGGTGAGCTGACACTGGTCTAGAGTGGATCGGCGTGCCGCGGCCGCGGCACGCCCCTTCACCCATCGCCGTCTTGCGCAGGCGGCGGCCAACACGGCCAACGCTCAGCCCCCGCGGTACTCGGCCTGCTCCGAGACAAACACGCGGACACCGTGCGACGGAAAGTCCGCCGGGGCCACGTCGTCCAGGTCGACAGACGAGCGCGCCGGCGACACATCGAAGCGCCAGGCGAACGAACGCGGCGCGCCGTGCTCATCGGCGGTGTTGAACGTCACCCGCTCGCCGTAAGCCACCGTCACCCAGCGCATCGACGGGCTGAGCTGCACGATCCGATCCGAGGTGTCGGACACGACCTGCGTTCCTTTGCCCGATGTGCGTTCGGATTGCAGGGTGTTCAGCTTGCCGACCGTTGCCACGGTCATCACAGGCTTCACTCCCGAATAGCGCGTGGGCGCAACGCTCGACCACGTGTCGCCACCTTCGCTGGCGGCGAAGGCGGCCTGAGCGCCCAGTCCGATCAGAGCGGCGACCACTGCTTGAGGCATCTTCATCTCAAATTGTCCTTTCGAGTTTGGACGTCGCGCCATCGGGCCATTCAAATCGGATTTCGGATGGCCTGGCCGAACGTTGCATGCAGTACCTCGCGCATCCGAAGGAAATTCCTGCGCGCCGTTGCCGGAATAAAATCCGTCGCAGTCCGGTCAGGCGCGGCTTGGTCAGGCCCCGTCGGCCGGGCGCATCGGCTGCGCGGATTCGAATGTGAAGACGAGCTCATGACGACCTTGCAATCGACCCTCACATCGATCCTCTCGGCATGCGCCGCGCTATACGGATCGGCCGCCGAGGCGGCGTCGTGCAAACTCACCGACCTGGGCTGGATGAAGGGGGTCTGGCGCACCGACAGCGCGACAGAAAACGGCGAGGAACGCTGGACGATCGCCCCGAACGGCCGTCTGATGGGCAGCGCCTGGTTCCTGCGGACGGACGGCCCGGGTGGTGTCGTCGAGGCCATCACCATTCAGCAAGACGGCGTGGCGGTGGCGATGCGCCTGCGTCACTTCAACAGCACGCTGGCCCTGGCCCGCGAAGAGAAGGATGCGCCGATGATTTTTATCGCCGTCCAGTGCAATGCGAGCTCCGTGGTGTTTGACGGACAAGGCGCTCAAAAAGGCGGACACATGACGTACCGCCGCGAAGGGAACCACCTGACCTTCATCGGCGACTTCATCCACCACGGCGAGCGGGTGCGCGATGAGGTGAAGTTCAAAAAGTATGGAGAGTGACGCCCGATGAGATTCGGCGCGATGCTGCCGGGCGTGCTGGCCTTGAGCGGGGCTGTCGCCGCAGCACCGACGATATCCGCGCAGAGCGCCGTCACGCTGTACGGCGCGTACCGTGACGGCGGCGGGTTCACCGACACGGCCACCGACCGGACGCTGCGCCTGGACGCCGCCCCGGCCTGGTCGATCAGTTATGACCGGGACGTGGACACCAGCCGCCAGCTCGAGTTTTACGTGTCATACCAGAGTACACACCTGGAACTCGACCCGTTGTCGATCGGCAACCCACAAGCGCGTACGGCCCCCTCTTCGCTGCCGATGAAGGTGCTGTACCTCCACGTCGGCGGCACCAATTTCGTCGACGGGCCGATCGGCCGGGGGTTTTACGTGCTCGGCGGGCTTGGCGTCACGCTGTTTCAGCCCGGATCGGGTGGCTACGGCGATGAGGTGCGGCCATCACTGAATCTCGGCCTTGGCTATCAGCTGCAACTTGCTGAACGGGTCGCGCTTCGCCTCGAGACCCGAGGTTACGTCACCCTCGTCCACAGCAGCGGGGGCCTGTTCTGCTCGGGCGGCTGCGTGTTCAAGATCAAGGGGGACACCGTCACCCAGGGCGAGGCGCAGCTCGGGATGTC
>DATBCI010000262.1:0-12551 GCA_036270555.1 Burkholderiaceae bacterium | reverse complement strand
TCAACGAGATGACCCTGGCGTTCATTCCAAAGCTGATCGGCACGATGGCCGCGCTGATCATCGCCGGGCCGTGGATGCTGACGTTCTTCGTCGACTACCTGCGGCGCCTGTTCGAGTCGATCCCGGGCAGCATCGGCTAGTTTTTCCGGCGTTGATCCCGGTGCAACCTTGATCGCATTCAATACCGCGCAGCTGGCTCACTGGTACGGCTCGGTGTTCTGGCCACTGACCCGGATCCTGGGGCTGTTCGCCACCGCGCCGGTGCTGTCGCACCCATCGATTCCGATCCGCATCAAGGTCGGGATGGCACTGGCGATCACGCTGGCCATCGCGCCCGTGGTCGACTCGCCGCCGCTGACCGGTCTGCTTGAAGCACAGGGCTTCGTGCAGCTGGCGCACAACATCCTGATCGGACTGGCGCTGGGATTCGCGGTCCGGATCGTGTTCGTCGGGATCGAGCTGGCCGGTCAGCTGATCGGCCTGCAGATCGGGCTGTCGTTCGCCGCTTTCTTCAACCCGGACACCAGCGAATCCGAAAACATCGTGTCCAACTTCATGTCGATGCTGGTGCTGTTGATGTTTCTGGCGGTCGATGGACACCTGATTCTGGTGTCTGCCCTCGCGGACACCTTCCGGCTGTTTCCGGTCGGTGCGGTCGGCACCACGCCGATCGAGCCGCTGGCAATCGTTCGCAGCGCGTCGGAACTGTTCTCGATTGCGCTCACGATCTGCCTGCCGATCCTGGCCGTGATGCTCCTGGTGAACGTCGTGCTGGGCGTGATGGCGCGCGTGGCGCCGCAGCTGAATCTGTTCGCGGTCGGATTTCCGCTGACGGTGCTGGCGGGCTTGGCGGCACTCACGCTGTTCCTGCCCACGCTGGAGGGGCCGATCCGAGACGCACTTCAGAGGAGTCTGGCCGCCCTGCCCGGAGCCGGCTGACTGCTGCAGCGTCGACTTTGTGGAACAATGACTCGGTCGCCGACCTCTCGACACACGATGGCCAAGCGCGAGGGCGAATCGAAGTCTTCTGAGGACACCGTTTGAGCCAACAGTCTGTTGAAGCGATGGGTCCGGTCGAGCGGACCGGCGCCCGCATCCTGGTTGATCAGCTTCTGATTCAGGGGGTCAACCACATATTCTGCGTCCCGGGAGAAAGCTACCTGGGTGTCCTGGACGCCGTGCACGACGTGGCGGCGGCGATACGCCTGATTGTCAACCGGCACGAATCCGGGTCGGTCTTCATGGCCGACGCCTACGCCCGCCTGGCCGGTCAGCCCGGCGTGGTGTTCGTGACGCGCGGACCGGGTGCCAGCAACGCAGCGATCGGAATTCACAACGCACGCCAGGACTCGACGCCGCTGGTGGTTTTTATCGGGCAGGTCGAAACCGAGCATCTCGGCAGGGAAGCGTTCCAGGAGATCGACTACCGCCAGATGTTCGGGCCGGTCGCCAAGGCGGTCGAGCAGATCGAGAGGGCCGATCGCATACCCGAGATCGTGGCACGCGCGTTCCAGTGCGCCACCAGCGGCCGGCCAGGCCCGGTCGTGGTGGCGCTGCCCGAGGATGTTCTGTCGGCGCAGGCACGTGTGGCCGACGCCCGCTGCCACCAGCCGGTCCAGGCCGCACCGAGCGACACGCAGATCGCAACACTGCGCGGCCTGCTGCGCCAGGCACAGCGTCCGCTGCTGATGCTCGGCGGACCGGGTTGGACTCCCGCCGCGCTGGACAATGTGCGCCGCTTCGTCGAGGTCAATGATCTGCCGGTGGTGTGCGGATTCCGCTTCCAGGACCGGTTCGACAACGAGCACCCCAACTACATCGGCGAGGCAGGAATCGGGATCAACCCGAAGCTGGCCCAGCGGATCAAGGGCGCCGACCTGGTGATCGCGATCGGGCTGCGCCTGGGTGAGATCACCACCAGCGGCTACACGCTGCTGCGGGCGCCGGTTCCTGACCAGGCGCTGGTGCACGTGCACCCGAGTCTTGAGGAGCTCGGACGGGTTTACCAGCCGCTGCTGATGATCAATTCGGGCGTACCGCAGTTCGCGGCGCGCCTGGCCGCCATGAACCCGTTCGAGCCTGCACCGTGGGGCGAGCTCACGCGCTCCGGGCGCGCCGAATACGAGGACTGGCAACAGCGCCCGGCCCTGTACCGGCAGCGCGAACCTTCGCTGGACCTGTGGCAGGTGATGCGGCAACTGCGTCAGTCGATGCCACGCGACGCGATCATCGCCAACGGCGCGGGCAACTTCTCGGTCTGGCTGCATCGCTTCTTTCGCTACGGCGCGCTCGGCACCCAGGTTGCCCCGACCTCCGGCAGCATGGGCTACGGTGTGCCGGCCGCGATCGGGGCCAAGATCGCGGCGCCGGAACGCACGGTGGTGTGTGTGACCGGCGACGGCGACCTGATGATGACGGTGCAGGAGCTGGCGACGGCCGCCCAGTATCACGCTGGAGTGATCTTCCTGGTGCTCAACAATTCGATGTATGGGACGATCCGGCTGCATCAGGAGCGGCGCTTCCCGGGACGCGTCAGCGGCACCGGCCTGGTGAATCCGGATTTTCCGTTGCTGGCCAAATCCTTCGGTGGCCTGGGCTTGCGCGTCGCCGACACCGCCGCCTTTACGACCGCGCTGAACGAGGCGATTACCTACAGCCGCGAGCGCAGGCGACCGGCGTTGATCGAGCTCGTGTGCGATCCGGATCTGCTGACGCCGGAGTCGACCGTCGCAGCGCTGCGGGGCGCCCCGTGATCGGGGCGACTCCGGGCTAAGTGGAGCGCTGCGCGAAGGCGCCGCGGGCCAGGCGGCGCGCAATCCGGTCCAGGTAGAGATAGATGACCGGCGTCGTATAGAGCGTCAGGACCTGGGAAACCATCAGCCCACCGACGATCGCCACTCCCAGCGGCGCCCGCAGCTCGGCGCCGGCGCCGCTGCCGATCGCCAGCGGCAGCCCTCCGAGAATCGCCGCCATCGTCGTCATCATGATCGGACGGAAACGCAGCAGGCACGCGGCGCGGATCGACGCCCGTGTGTCGAGCCCCTGCAGACGCTCGGCATCGAGCGCGAAGTCGATCATCATGATCGCGTTTTTCTTCACGATGCCGATCAGCAGGATGATGCCGATCAGCGAGATCACGCTCAGCTCCAGGCGACACAGCATCAAGGCCAGCAGTGCGCCCAGTCCGGCCGATGGCAAGGTCGACAGAATCGTGATGGGGTGGATGTAGCTTTCGTACAAGATGCCCAGCACGATATAGACGGCGATCAAAGCCGCGGCGATCAGATACGGCTGGCTCGCCAGCGTGGCCTTGAAAGCCTGCGCCGTGCCCTGAAAGCTCCCGTGCAGCGTCACCGGCATCCGCAGGTCGCGGATCGTCGACTCGACCACCGGAACCATATCGCCCAGTGCAACTCCTGGCGCCAGGTTGAACGACAGCGTGACTGCCGGGAACTGTCCCTGGTGGCTGATCAACAGGGGCGCGGCGCTGTCCTCGAAGCGCGCGAAGACCGACAGCGGGATCTGCTTGCCGTCTCCGGTCGGAAGGTAGATGTCGTTGAGCGAGTCGGCATCGAGCTTGTGGTCGGGATCGACTTCCAGCACGACGTGGTACTGATCGATGTTCGTGAAGATGGTCGCGACCTGGCGCTGGCCCAGCGCGTCGTACAGCGTATCGTCCAGCAGTTGCGGCGAAACACCGAACTGCGCTGCCCGGCTGCGATCGATCACGATCGTCATGCCGGGCGCCGGCCTCTGCAGGTCGCTGTTCAGGTCCTGCACCTGCGGCAGCGCCTTCAGCGCGTCGAGCAGGCGCGGGGCCCACGCATAGAGCTCGCGCGGATCGGTGTCTTCCAGCGTGTATTGGAATTGAGTCCGGCTGGCGCGGCCGCCGACTTGCAGATCCTGCCGGGCCTGCATCCGCAGCGTGATGCCCGACAACTGCGCCGCGCGCTCGCGCAGGCGCGCCAGGATCTGCGACGCGTTGGCACGGCGCTGGGCGAACGGCTTCAGGCTGATCACGAGGCGGCCGTTGTTGGGCGTCGAGTTCTCGCCGATCCAGCTGTAAACGAGCGCCACGTCGGGATCTTCCATCACGACCCGCACCAGCGCCAGCTGTCGCGCCGCCATCGCGGGCGCCGAAATGTCGACCGGCGCCTCGGTCGAGCCGAATATCTGCCCGGTGTCCTGCTGCGGGAAGAAGCCTTTCGGCACGACCCAGTACAGCAGCACCGACAGCGCCATGGTCGCCAGCGTCAACCACAGCATCAGCCGACCGTGCGCGAGCGCCCAATCGAGCGTGCGCTCGTACCACCCCAGCATCGAGTCGTAGCCGCGCTCGGCCAGGCGCGCCATGCGGCCCGGCCCGCCCTCGCGCCCGCGCCCGCGATGCAGAAAGATGCGGCACATGGTGGGCGTCAAAGTCAGCGAAATGGCCGCCGAGACCAGCAAGGCGACGCTGACCGTGACGGAGAATTCCCGGAACAGGCGACCGACCGTCCCCCCCATGAACAACAGCGGAATGAACGCGGCGATCAGCGAGGTCGTCATCGAGACGACGGTGAAGCCGACCTGCCGCGAGCCGTTCAGCGCCGCGCGCAACGGCGACTCGCCGGCTTCGAGGTGACGCATGATGTTTTCGATCACGACGATCGCGTCGTCAACGACAAATCCAACCGCGATCGTCAGGCCCATCAGGGTCAGGTTGTTGACCGTGTAGCCGAGCAGGTACATGACGGCAAAGGTACCGATGATCGACAACGGGATGGCCACTGCCGGAATCAGGGTTGCCCACAGTCCGCGCAGAAACGCGAACACGACCAGCACCACCAGCGCCACCGACAGCAGCATCGTGAACTGTATGTCGGCCAGCGAGGCGCGGATGGTCTGGGTCCGGTCACTGGCGACCTGAACCATGACCGAGCTGGGCAACGAACTCTCCAGCTCCGGCAGACGAGCCTTGATGGCATCGACTGTCGAGGCGACATTGAAGCCCGGCTGCTTGTGGATGTCGACGATGATCGCGCGCCGGTCGCCGATCCAGGCAGCCTGTTTGACATCCTCGACGCCGTCGACGGCCGTGCCGACATCGCGCACGCGAACCGGCGCGCCGTTGTGGTACGCGATGACCAGGTCGTCGAATGCGGTGGCGCGCGTCAGCTGATCCGTGGTATCCACCGTCAGGGAGCGCTGGGGGCCGTCGAGCGTGCCTTTCGGCGCATCGACCGTCGACACGGCAAGCACGGTGCGGATCTGCTCCAGGCTGATGCCGAGCCAGGCGATCTTGCGCGGATCGATCTGCACCCGCACCGCCGGTTTCTGCTCGCCATGCAGGTCGACCAGTCCGACTCCAGGCACGCGCGACAGCTGCTGCGCGATGTAGGAATCGGCGTAGCGGTCCACCTCCCGCAGCGGCAACAGGTCCGACGTGACCGCCAGCGACATGATCTGGAAATCGGCGGGGTTGGCCTTCTCGTACGTCGGCGGATGGGGCAGATTCTTCGGCAGGTTTCCGGCGGCCGCGTTCAGCGCCGCCTGGACATCCTGCGCCGCGGTGTCGATATTGCGGCTCAGATCGAACTGCGCGGTGATCGAGCTGTTGCCCAGTGAACTGGTCGACGTCATCTCCGTCATTCCGGAGATCAGCGCGAGCTGCCGTTCCAGCGGACTGGTCACGGTCGTCGCCATCACGTCGGGCGCCGCTCCCGGTAACGCGGCCGATATCTGAATCGTCGGCAGATCCACCTGAGGCAGGGCCGCGATCGGCAGCAGCACATAGGCGGCGAGCCCGAGCATCAGCACGAGCAGCATCAGCAGCGACGTCGCGACCGGTCGCAGAATGAAGGGGGCCGACACGTTGACGGAGCGCACCAGCGTCTCTTGGTTCCGACGCCATCACCGATAGGGCGGCGCCAGCAGATCGCGCGCTATCGTTTCGGCGTCCGGTCCGTTTTCGAAACCCAGCCTCAGCGCGCTGTCGATCGGGACCCGGTGCGGGCGCTGCGCCAGAGCCTCGCACAGCGAAGGGTCCTGATCAACCGCCGGACACTCGATGGGGCGGCCGGTCAGGCCGCAGACCGCCTGCAGCAGCGCCCCCACGCTCAATGACCGTGCCGGTGCGTTCAACACGCCGTCCTCACCGCGGGCGGCGGCCGGCAGCTCGTGCGCATGAAGCAGCGCCTGCGCCGCGTTGTGCGCCGACGTCAGCCACAAAGTTGCGTCGGTCGGAATCGGACAGCGCGCCGCCTGTCCTTCGCTCAGCGAGCGCAACAACTCAGCCAGAAACGCAGCACAGCCCGGCGCGCCTGCAATGATCGGCAGCCGCAGCGCGCGACCGTCGACCTGGCCGCGGCGGGTCGCCTCTTCCAGCAGCAGCTCGCCCACCAAGGCGGTCAGTCCGTCCTGGCTTGGCGGTAGCGCATGGTTCGCGTCGGTCGGCCGGCCGGATCCGCCGTACGCCGCAAAACTGCTGGCCAGCACGACCTTCGGGCGCGACGATTGGCGGTGACAGGCCTCGAGCAGGTCGCGCAGGCTGTCGACCATCGCAAACGAGGGCGTCGAATCGCCAGGGGCGGCGCCACTGTCCCAGGCGTGGAATACCGAGTCCGTCAGCGTACCCATCACGGTTTGCAACAGGCGCGGAACGCGCGCATCGGCGCGCACGTACTCGACGCGGGACTCCACGAAAAGCCGCGGCGCCTGCATTCGATCGACTGAAATCACGCGCTGCACGGGTGCGGCCACGGAGTCGCTGCGCGTCAGCACCCCTCGCGCCACGATCGCCCTGAGCAGCGCCTGTCCGAGCACGCCCGCCCCACCGATGACAACGACTTGCATGCCTCACGACTCCAAACCGTCATTATCACGGACAGCGAAAGCGGCCGCAGACCGGACCCGACCAGGCCGATCGCGGATCATGCGTTCTTCCGGATGCGGTGCGAAAAAAAACGTCAGCCGGTGACCCGAATCAACTGTGCAAGCTCTTCCAAGGGCACCGGTCGGCTGAACAGGTAGCCCTGGGCTTGGTCGCAGCGCAGCACCCGCAACATCCTCGCCTGCTCCTCTGTCTCCACGCCTTCGGCGACTACGGTCAGCCTGAGCGAATGAGCCAGCGAAATGATGGTCGCCACCAGCGTCATGGTGTCGGGGTCGTCCAGCATGCCGGCGATGAAGGAGCGGTCGATCTTCAGCGAGTCCACCGGAAGTTTCGTCAGGTACGCGAGCGAGGAATAGCCGGTGCCGAAGTCGTCAATCGCGATCTTTACTCCCAGATCGCGCAGCGCCTTCAGCTTGTCGACGTTTCGAGCGACGTCTTCCATGACGATGCTCTCGGTAATCTCCAGGTCCAGTGGGGTCGGGGGATCCTCCTCGGAAATGACCTCCTTCACGACGTCGACGAAATCGGGCTGCCCAAACTGAATCGAAGACACGTTGACCGCGATACGGGGCAACACGATGCCCTGGCGGCTGTATCGGCGATGGTCCTGCGCGGCGCGCCGCAGCGCCTGTGTCCCCACCTCCAGAATCAGTCCGGTCTCTTCCAGCAGCCGGATGAACCGACCCGGCAGAACCAAGCCCTGGTCAGGGCTTTGCCAGCGAATTAGCGCCTCGACGCCGGCGATACGACGCGTATCGAGGTCGAGCTTGGTCTGATAATGGAGCACGAACTCGTCCTTCTCCAGCGCACGTTGCAGGCTGTTTTCGAGCGACAGCTTCTCGGCGCTCATGGCCGTCATTTCCGCAACGTGAAACACGTGCCGCTGGCCGGTCTCTTTCGACCGTAGCAATGCAGCCTCGGCACCGCGCAGCAGCGCCTCCGGAGCGGTTCCGTCCTTCGGATAAAGAGCGACGCCAGCCTTGGCGGCGACTCGCAGATCCGAACCTTCGACGGTGAACGGCTCGCCGACGCACTCCCTGAATATCCGCTCGATGCGGCGTGCGACGTCCGATTCTTCCTTGGCGGCCTCCAGGACGATCGCAAACTGGTCGGCGCCGACTCGCGCCAGATCCTCGCGCGCAGCTCCGCGTGCGAGCCGCCCGGCCACCTCTCTCAGGACGGCGTCGCCCGCACGCCGGCCAAGCGATTCGTTGATCGTCCTCAGGCGCTCGATGCCGGCCAGCACAACCGCGATCTTCTCGCCCGCCTGGCCCGCGTGGTGCAGGCGCTGGCCGAGGCGATCGAGGAATAGCGTGCGGTTGGCCAGGCCGGTCAGCGAATCGTAGAGGGCCAGGTACTCGATCGTTTCGGCTCGCCCGATATGCTCCAGCGCGAATGACATGTCGCCCGCCAGTTCGAGCAGCAGCTGCACTTCCTCCTGGTCGAAGTATCCGGGCTCGGTCGAGTGCAGGTCGAGCGTGCCTACCGGTTCTGCTGCGACCAGAAGGGGCAGCGAGGCCATCGAGCGGACACCATGCTCCAGGTACGGGGCCCGCTGATCGATCGATGAGTCGGGGTTCACATCGTTCACGACGATCGCCCGCCGGTCGCGTAGCGCGATCGCAGCGGGGCTGCCGCCCTCAAGGCGCTCGTCGATCATCGGCGGGCGGCTCAGGCCGGTGGCGCCCGGTTCATCCGCGCCCGCCATTGCCGCAATTTTCAGCCGCCGGTCCAGCGGGTCGATCAGACGGACGCAGGCCAGCTTGAACCGCCCTGCCTCGACCACGATGCGGCAGCACTCGCGAAACAGATCTTCGCGATTGCTCACGCGCACGATTGCCCCGTTGATGCCGCTCAGGACCGCGTACATACGGGTCAACCGCTGGAGCTTCTGCGCCTCGCGCTTGCGATCCGTGATGTCCTCCGCGACGCCAGCCAAGCGAACAACCTCACCGCTCATCTCTCGCACCGGAAAGGCCCGATCGCGGATCCATCGAATCGAGCCGTCGGGGCGGACGATCCGGTATTCCTCGTCGTAGTCACCCCGGACCTGTTTCGTGACTGCGGCCTCCAGCACGCGCCCGCGGTCGTCCGGGTGAATCGCCTCGAGCCAGTCCTGTGGCCTCTGATAGATACCGACGACGCTTCGCCCCCAGATCGCTTCGTAGGCCGGGCTGACGTAAAGCATTTCGTTCTTCGACGTATCGGTCAGCCAGAAGACTTCCTGGATGTTCTCCGCCAGTTGTCGGAATCGCCCTTCGCTTTCTACCAGCGCCTCCTGGGCACGCCGGCGCTGGGTGACTTCGAGCTGCAGCGAGGCGGCATGCTCCTGGATCACGTCGAAGAGCATCGTGTGCTCGTAGCGCAGCGCGAGCTCTGTAGCCATGATCTGCGCGAGCAGCTCATCCTCCTGGCTGAATTCGGCAGCGCCGATCCGGTCGGCGAAGTAGATCCAACCGTAAATGCGGTCGGGGGAAGCGATCGATACCGCCAGGATGTTGTCGATCGGCAGATGGCCCACGATCAACGCTGCGGCGCCGAAATCCGCCAAACGGCCGCGAATCGTACGGTGCTGCGCGAGCAGCGACCCGAGCGGCCCGCCGTAGACATCGCGGACCTTGCGGAAGATTTCCGCATCCACGCCTCGCGTCACGACGTGGTGCAACGCGCTCTCCTCCGGATTCAGCATTGCGACCGCGGCGAACTTCGAGTCGATTGCGTTGCAGGCAGCGGCGAAGAACAGATTCACCAGCCGCTCCGGGTCGCGCTCCAGATTCAGCGCAAAGCCCACTTCGATCAGCGCGGAGAGGCGCGAAGTGACCCGCTGCAGGCGGGACACGTCTTCGGAGAATCCCTTCGACGGGTCCCCCACGCGATCCGGCTCCAACAGCCCGACTGCCGCGCGCTCGGCGATGGCATTGAACTCGGCTTTCACGCCCTGCGGATCGCGCCGTGACGTGGCGATGGCGCCGTCGGCACGACCGATGTGCGTTGTTTCGAGGCTCGGGCTCTCCGCCCTGTCGATGGATTCCGCCCCGGCACCGGAATGCAGCGCGCGGTTTACCGCGGCGAGGACCCGGTCGGGATCACTGGGCTTGGGCAGGACCTCGTCCACCCCGCAGGACGCGGCGAGCTTCCTCGCCTGGGTCTCGCTGTAGGTCGCCGAATAGAAGATCACCGGCGTCGCGGCGAGATTCGGATCGGCGCGTATGCGGCTGACCATCTCACAGCCGTCCATCGTCGGCATCAGGATGTCCGTGATGACGAGATCGGGACGCGCTCTGCGGATCAGTCTGAGCGCCTCGGCGCCGTCCGCGGCCTCGAGAAGCTCGTGACCCGCATAGCCGAGCAGCGTTAGCAGGAACTGGCGATTGCTCGGCCGATCGTCAACAATCAGGATCGTGGCCATACCGGCGGGTGCTCAAGGCCTGCGAGGTGGATCCTGGCTGCGCAATCCTGGTCGCAGGTACTCTTCGATCTGCGAGACGAGCGCCTCCGGGTCGCATCCAGCTAGGCATCTTCGGCGGCCAGCCGCTCCGACGCACTTGGGGAAAACCGAGGGGAGGCCGGACGAAAAACCCAGGGCAAAACGCGCAGACAGGGCGCAAACAGCTGCTGCGCCTGCGAGAAAAGACCATCAGACCTCCAGGGTCGTGCAGTGCGCTAACCTTGCGGACGACCGGGTCACAGGCCACATTCCTGCGCTGCGGCCGCACCGGGAAAATCCTCGAAAGGCCTGATCCGGATGATCAATGAGGCACCTCTAGCGGAGGAAGCGCTGCGCGAGAGTCGCAGCCTTCTGCAGCTGGTCCTGGCCACGACGCCTGTGGGCGTCGCGGTGACCGATCGGGCGGGCAACATCATTCTCGCCAATGCCGCGTCGAAGCGCATTTGGGGCGACTCGATAATCGTCTCCGGCCGTGAACGCTGGGCGCAGAGCAAGGGCTTCTGGCACGACTCGGGCGAGAGGATTGGGCCCGCGGATTGGGCGTCAACGCGAGCCCTATCCCTGGGGCAGACCAGTTTGAACGAGCTGATCCACATCGAAGCTTTCGATGGCGAACGCAAGACGATCCAGAACTCCGCGGCGCCGATCCGCAGCGCGGTGGGGCTGATCGTGGGAGCCGTCATCGTCAACGAAGATGTCACAGAGCGGGTGCGAGGCGAGGAAGCGTTGCGAGAATCCGCGGGCCTCTTGCATCATCTGTCCCGCCGCCTGCTCGAAGTCCAGGAGGAAGAGCGCCGCCACCTGGCTCGCGAATTGCACGACGAGTTCGGCCAGCTGCTGGCCACGATGGCGTTGCACCTACACGCGGCCAGGCGCCTGGCCGCGGCGGCTGCCCAGCCGGCGCTGGACGAGTGCCTGGCACTGCTGCAACGCGCCGGCGAGCAAGTCGGCAGCGTCGCGCTGGAACTGCGTCCGGCCATGCTCGAAACGGCCGGCTTGGATGCGACTTTGCGCTGGCTTGCCGAACAGCACCAGCGAACAACGGGCATCGCCACCCAGGTCGTGGGCCATTTGAGCGGCGTAACCGGCGCCGCGGCGATTGCGTGTTTCCGCGTGGCGCAGGAGGCGCTGACCAACGTCGCGCGGCATGCACGGGCGCGCCACGTCCGCATCGAGTTGAGCCGCGGCGACACCGCGCTGGAGCTGGCGATTCGCGATGACGGCGTGGGCTTCGACGTCACAAGGACACTGGAGGAGGCTGTCGGCCACGGGCATCTCGGATTGTTGGGAATGCGCGAGCGAGTGCAAATACTCGGCGGCAACCTGGAGGTCGATTCCCAGCCGGGGCACGGGACGCGCCTTCGCGTTTCTCTTCCCATGGTCGAGGCCGCGGCCAGGCCGGACGGGCGCGCGCGGTAGCCCCATGCCGGGAATCCGCGTTCTGCTGGTAGACGACCACAAGCTCTTCCGAGCAGGCCTTCGGTCGCTGCTGCAGGCGCTCGACGACGTTGAAGTCGTGGCCCAGGCGGATGATGGCCGAGAGGCACTGAGCCTGGCCAAGGCCCACTGCCCCGACGTCGTCCTCCTGGACATCATGATGCCGGGCTTGAACGGCCTCGACGCGGTCGCTCGGATCGCCCGCGCATGCCCGCGCACGCGGGTGATCATCGTCTCGATGAGCGCGCAGCAGGAGTCGGTCCTCAGGGCACTACGCGCTGGCGCCGTCGGCTACCTGGTAAAGACCGCCGACCCGGCGGAGCTGGAGCTCGCGATACGCGCCGTCATGCGCGGCGAGAGATTCCTCAGCTCGGCGGTTTCGGAGCACGTGGTTGCCGCCTGGCTCAAGGCGCCCGACAAAGCACTGACTTCCCTGGAGCGGTTGACGCCCCGCCAGCGCGAAGTGCTGCAATTGGTGGCGGAGGGTCACACAACGAAGGAGATCGCCCGAAAGCTCGACATCAGCGCCCGAACCGCCGAGACATACCGCGGGGAGCTGATGAAGACCCTCGACATCCACGACATCGCCAGTCTGACCCGCTGCGCCATCCGCGCCGGCCTCATCTGCGCCGAGAGCTGACAGAATTCAATGAGGAGGAGTGAAATGGTGATGCTGGTCCGCAAGATCTCTGCCGGGATGCTGGCCCTGGCACTCTCATGCCCGTCGATCGCACAGACTTCGGTCCCGGCCTCAGCGCCGAAGCGCACGCCCACCGAAATCGTGCAAGCCCA
>DATBCI010000261.1:0-4412 GCA_036270555.1 Burkholderiaceae bacterium | reverse complement strand
GGTATCGCCGGGCGGACCGCGGACTCCCGGCTTCGCTCCGTGCCGCTGCGGGTAGCCCATTGACGAGCCCCTCGTGATGCCAAGCGCTTCAGGCAAATGGTTGCTTCGGCTCGTCGCATTCGCTCTGGTGGCGGCTTCATTGGGCGGCTGCAAGACGACAACCACCGTGACCACGACCTCGGACACCTCCCGAACGAGCGGAGCCAGCGCCGAGGGCGACCCGCACCGGCGCGCGGCCGTGCGGCTGCAGTTGGCCGCCGGCTATTACCAGAAGGGACAGCTGGAGGTTGCACTCAAGGAGGCCAAGGATGCCACCGATCTGGACTCGGGCAACGCGTCGGCCTACGCGCTGCTGGGGTTGATCTACATGGATCTGCAGCAGAACCCCCAGGCCGAGGACAGCTTGCGCCACGCCCTGGCGCTGAGCCCCAACGATCCCGAGCTCAACAATGATTTCGGCTGGTTCCTCTGCCGCACCAAGCGCGAGCGCGATGCACTGAGTTACTTCGACCGGGCGGCCACCAACCGACTGTACGCGACCCCGGCGATGGCCTTGCAGAACGCCGGAATCTGCCTGGCGCAGATCGGTGACAATGATCGGGCCGAAAAGTACCTGATGAGGGCGTTCGAGGCCGATGCATCCTCTCCGGTGGCCAAGTTTCAACTCTCCCAGCTGTATCTGCGCACCCATCAGGTGGATCGGGCCCAGTTCTACTACGAGCTGCTGGCCAAAGGAGTGGAGCCGAATGCTCAAACGCTGTGGCTGGGAACAAAAATTGCTCATGCCAAACCGGACTTGATCGCACAGCGGCGTCTGAGCGAGGAGTTGCGCTCGCGCTTTCCTGATGCGCCGGAGACGGTCTTGCTGAACCGGGAGGCTTTCAATGACTGAGCCGGCCGCCGTCGAGCCGATGCCGGCACCGTCCGAGGCTGGCGGCCGAATGGGACCGGCAGGTTTCGGCTATACGCTGGCGCAAGCGCGCGTGCGTGCGGGTCTGAGCATCGAGCAGGCCGCAGCACGCATCCGGCTGTCTGCGAAGCAATTGCAGGCGATCGAGAACGAGGATTTGCAGTTGCTGCCGGCCGCGGCCTATGTCAACGGCTTCGTGCGCAACTATGCGCGCGAGATCGGCATCGACCCGACCCCGCTGATCGACGACCTGAACTCCAAGCTCAAGCTCCGAGGATTTGCTGGTTCTGAGCCGGATCTGGGAACTGGCGGACCGATGCACGCACCGATGCTGGATGACCGGGGCTTGCGCCACCTGGTGCTGGCGGGGATCGTCATCGCCTTGATCTGCGCCGGCCTGATCGGAGTCTGGATGGCTCGTTCGCCGGATCGCGCTGGCGCGCCGGGCTCTGCTCCGGCCTCCACCCCCGGCTCGTCACCGGGCGCCGGGCCGGCGATGCCCTCGGCGGGCAAGGCTGACGCAACGTCTCAGGCGGATGAGGGCGCGGCCGCCTCAGGGGCTTCGCCCAATCCGGTCGTCAACGCAAGGGCGCAGTTGCCGACACCGGCGGCTTCCGCTCTCGATTCCGGCGCCAGTTCGAGCGGCCCGTCCGCTGATGACCCATCGGCGGCACCTGCGACGACCTTGCCCGCCTCCGGGCCGGGCGCCACGGCGGGCTTGCCCTCCGAAGCTCCAGACGCGTCAGCGCCTGGAGCGAAGGAGGGTCGGATCCCGGTGGCAACGATGCCGCCGCCGTCCGGTGCAACCGGCGGCCTGTTGTTGCGCTTCGTCGAGCGCTCGTGGGTCGAAGTCAGCCAGCCCGACGGTCACGTGCTGTTGTCGCACATTGGCGAAGCCGGCAGCATCGAGCTGGTCAATGCCTCGGCCCCGCTGGTGCTGGTGATCGGGCGCGCCGATGCCGTCAAGGTCGAATACCGTGGCCAACCGGTGAACCTGAAGCCCTATGTGAACGCCACCAACGGGGTGGTGCGGGTGCTGCTCGCCGAGGGTAATGCCGTCAACGGAGGTCAGAACAACCGATGAATGCCCCCACATTCGAAGGCTTGGCCGCGACCGGTCCGTTGGCGCGGCGTCGATCCCGGCAGGTCGAATTGCGCTGGGGTTCGCACGCGGTGCGCTTTGGCGGCGACGCGCCGGTGATGGTGCAGGCGATGACGAACACCGATACGGCCGATCCGGTCGCCACGGCGATCCAGGTACGTGAGCTGGCAGCTGCCGGGTCCGAAGCCGTTCGGATCACCGTTAATTCGCCGGACGCGGCGCGCGAGGTGGCTTATCTGCGCGACATGCTCGATCGCGGCGGCCTCAGCGTTCCGCTGATCGGCGACTTCCACTTCAACGGACACAAACTGCTGACCCAGTTCCCGGATTGCGCGCAGGCGCTATCCAAGTACCGGATCAATCCGGGCAACGTGGGGCGCGGCGCGCGCGGTGATGACAACTTCGCCCAGATGATCGAGGTGGCGTGCCGCTACGACAAGCCGGTGCGCATCGGCGTGAACTGGGGCAGCCTGGATCAGGAGCTGCTGGCGCGCTTGATGGACGAGAACGGCAGCAGCGGGCAACCGCTCGATGCGGCAGCGGTGCTGCGCGAGGCCCTGGTGCGATCGGCGCTCGACAGCGCCCAGCGGGCCGAGCAGCTCGGCCTGCCGGGCAATCGCATCTGCCTGTCGGCCAAGGTGAGCGCCGTACAGGAGCTGATCGCGGTGTATCGCGAACTGGCCCGCCGTTGCGACTATCCGCTGCATCTTGGTCTGACAGAAGCCGGAATGGGCAGCAAAGGCATCGTGGCATCGACTGCCGCGATATCGGTGCTGCTGCAGGAAGGCATCGGCGACACGATTCGCGTGTCGTTGACCCCGGAGCCCGGCGGAGCGCGCGCGCGCGAGGTGCAGGTGGCGCAGGAGATCCTGCAGTCGCTGGGACTGCGCGCCTTCGTTCCGATGGTGACGGCTTGCCCGGGCTGCGGCCGCACCACCAGTACCGTGTTCCAGGAGCTGGCCTCGCGCGTGCAGGCGTTCCTGCGGGATCGGATGCCCGAATGGAAGAGCCGCTATCCGGGCGTGGAGACCCTGACGGTGGCGGTCATGGGGTGCGTGGTCAACGGGCCGGGCGAGAGCCGGCGCGCCGATATCGGCATCAGCCTGCCGGGAACGGGCGAACAGCCGGTGGCGCCGGTATTCATCGACGGCGAGCGGCGCATGACGCTCAAAGGCGGCCGCATCAACGAAGAGTTCGAAGCGATCGTCGAGGAATACGTCGCGCGTCGCTACAGCGTGCCGGCCCTCACGTCCTCTTCATGAACCTCGGCTCAGAACGGCGGGCTCACTAACCGCATGGCTTCACCCAAGATTGCCGCTGTGCGCGGCATGAACGACTTGTTGCCCGCGCAGGCCCCGCTGTGGGAAGCGTTCGAGGCGCACGCGGTGCGGATCCTGCATGGCTACGGCTACGCGCAGATCCGCACGCCGATCGTGGAGCCGACCGCCTTGTTCCGACGCGGCCTGGGCGAGGTGACCGACATCGTCGAAAAAGAGATGTACAGCTTCATCGATTCGTTGAACGGCGAGGCGTTGACGTTGCGCCCGGAAAATACGGCCGGGGTGGTACGGGCGGTGATCGAGCACAGCCTGCTGTACGACGGGCCACGCCGCCTCTGGTACATGGGGCCGATGTTCCGCCATGAGAGGCCGCAGCGCGGCCGCTATCGGCAGTTTTACCAGGCCGGGGCCGAGGCGCTCGGGTTCCCCGGGCCGGACGTGGACGCTGAACAAATCGTGCTGCTCGCACGGCTGTGGCGGGCGATCGGCCTTACGGATGTGCGGCTCGAACTCAACACGCTGGGCCAGCCTGCGGAGCGATCGCGCCATCGAGGCGAGCTGATCCGCTACCTGGAACAGCATCACGACCGGCTCGACGAGGACGCGCGCCGCCGGCTGCACTCGAATCCGTTGCGCATCCTCGACAGCAAGAACCCCTCGATGCAGGAACTGGTCGGGGCGGCGCCGCGCCTGCTCGACTTCCTGAGCGAGACCTCGCTGGCGCATTTCGAGCGGCTTCAGCAGCTGCTGCGCTCGGCCGGCATCGGCTTTACCGTCAATCATCGCCTGGTGCGGGGACTCGACTACTACAACCTGACGGTGTTCGAATGGGTGACCGATCGGCTCGGCGCGCAAGGCACGGTCTGCGGCGGCGGCCGCTATGACGGTCTGATCGAGCTGCTAGGCGGCAAGCCAGCACCCGCTTGCGGCTTCTCGCTAGGCATTGACCGCGTGATCGAGCTGATGAGCGACAATGCGGCCGCGGTTGCACCGCTTGAGTGCCAGATCTACGTGCTGCATCAAGGGGGCGGCACCTACGAGGGTGCGATGCGGGCCGCCGAGCGCTTGCGTGATGCCGGGTTGAAGGTGATCC
This sequence comes from Burkholderiaceae bacterium, assembly GCA_036270555.1. Classification (GTDB taxonomy): domain Bacteria; phylum Pseudomonadota; class Gammaproteobacteria; order Burkholderiales; family Burkholderiaceae_F; genus VBCK01. Next base: position 27 of record DATBCI010000261.1, on the reverse strand, counting down.
TGCATGCGGGCGAGTCGAGCTTGAAGT
>DATBCI010000260.1:0-5434 GCA_036270555.1 Burkholderiaceae bacterium | reverse complement strand
TCGCGATGGTCGGCGACGGCATCAACGATGCGCCGGCGCTGGCCGCAGCCGACGTCGGCATCGCGATGGGAACCGGAGCCGATGTCGCGCTGGATGCGGCGGGCATCGTGCTGATGCGCGCCGACCCGCGCCTGGTGGTGGATGCCATCGCCATTTCGGCCGCGACCGTGCGCCGGATAAGGCAAAACCTCGCATGGGCCTTCGTCTACAACCTGATCGGACTGCCGCTGGCGGCCGCCGGCGCCTTGACGCCGGTGATGGCGGCCGGGGCGATGGCGCTTTCGAGCCTCAGTGTCGTTGGCAATTCCCTGCGGCTGACGCGGATCCGCAGTCTGGCGCAGGCGCCTGCCGAACCTAAGCCGATCGGGACTTGAATTCGAGAAGGACCACGACGGCGATGCTGATTCAAGGCAGTTGCCACTGCGGCAACGTCTCGTTCGAGCTGACGTGGACGCCCGATCCTGCGCAGATACCGGCGCGCGCTTGCGGCTGCACCTTCTGCGCCAAGCACGGGGGCGTATGGACGTCCAACCCGGAAGGCTCGCTGCGAATCATGGTCCGCCAGCCGGCGCTGGTATCCAAGTACTCCTTCGGCACGAGCACCGCCCTGTTCCACACCTGCACCCGCTGCGGTGTCGTTCCGGTCGTCACCAGCCAGATCGAACGACGCCTGTACGCCGTCGTCAGCGTCAATGCCTTCAACAACGTGCCGCGTTCGCTGCTTCGCCAGGTGCCGGCTTCGTTCGAAGGCGAGAGCGTCGAATCGCGCCTGGAGCGCCGCAAGCGCAACTGGATCGCCGCGGTCCAGTGGGTCGAGGGCGACACCGTGTCGTGAAGTCTTCATGGGTCCCTTCGCTGGGACGCATTGTCAGGCGCAGTGCTAGCCTGATCGGATGTTCGCCCCGCGCACCTGCTTCGTCGACGTCGAGACGACCGGGACCGACCCGTTGCGCGACCGGATCACCGAAATCGGCGTGGTGACGGTCGACCGCGACGGAGCCGCCCTGCGTGTGTCCGAATGGTCCTCGCTCGTGAACCCGGGGGTCTCGATTCCGCCGGAGATCTCCTGGCTCACCGGCATCAGCGACCCGATGGTGCGAGCGGCGCCGCAGTTCTCGCAGCTGGCCGAGCGCCTGTACGACACGTTGGAGGGTTCAGTGTTCGTCGCCCACAACGCGCGCTTCGACTTCTCGTTCGTCAAGTCCGAGTTTGCGCGAACCGGCATCGCATGGACCACGCGCGCACTGTGCACGGTTCGCCTGAGCCGGCGCCTGTTTCCGGACCGCGGCACGCATTCGCTGGATGCCATTGCGGCGCGCTTTGGACTGGACGATTCGGAGCGCCACCGGGCCCTGGGTGATGCGCGCCTGCTGTGGCGCTTCGCCCAGCGCCTGTACGACCGGGTGCCGCCAGCCCTGATCGAGGACGCCGTTCGCTCGCTGATGGTCCGCCCGGGCCTGCCATTGGCGCTCGAGCCCGACGAGCTGGATCGGATTCCGTCGGTGCCCGGGGTGTACGTGATGGTCGGGGCCGCGGGACACACGCTGTACATCGGCAAGAGCATCGATCTGAAGAGCCGGGTTGCCGCCCACTTCAGCGGCGACGCCTGGGACGAGCGCAGCCAGCGCCTCGCGCGCGAGGTCGAGCGGATCGACTGGGAGCGGACGGCCGGCGAAATCGGCGCGCTGCTGCGCGAATCGGAGCTGATCAAGCTGCGGCTGCCAGCCCATAACGTGAGGCTGCGGCGCCAGCTCGGACAGGGAGCGCTGAGATTGCAAGGTGACCACCCGCGCTGGGTGCGCGCCGCCGACCTGGCGGACCCGGCGCAGCAGGAGTACTACGGGCCGTTTACCTCGCGCTCGGCCGCCCGCAGCGCGGTGATGCGGCTCGCCGCCGAGCAGGGGCTGTGCCTGAAGACGATCGGCATGGAAAGACGCCGCAGTGCGAGCGGCGCCCCGTCGCCCTGTTTCAACTATCAGTTGCGCCGCTGTCGTGGCGCCTGCATGGGGTTGGAGCCGCTGCACTCTCACTCGCTCAGGCTGTACGAGGCGTTGCAGCCATGGCGCCTGCCGGCCTGGCCGTACCCGGGCGCGATTGCGCTGATCGAGGACGGCGGTATCGGCACCGCCTGCGACTGGCACGTGTTCGATCGCTGGCGCTGGCTGGGAACCGCGCACGACCTCAGCCAGGCGCGCGGGCTGATTTCGGCGCCGCTGCCCGCGTTCGATGCCGATCAATTCCGGATCGTGCAGTCGGCGCTGGACCGTGCGGCGCGCGGCGAGCTTGAATGGTTCAGCTTGCAATAGCACACCCGCTTTTCAGGCCGTCGCTGCCTCGATGGGCACCAGTACGGACAGCAGATCGCGCGCGATCGTCAGCCATGATCGCCTGACCGCATCCTGGCGCACCTGCGCCCGCGGAAGCTGTAACGCCCGCAGGCAGGCCTGCCGCAGGTCATCGTCCAGTGCTCCGCTCACCCCCTGCGTGACCACATCGATCGGCCCGGTCACCGGATAGGCAGCCACCGGGCAACCGCAGGCCATCGCTTCCAGCATGACCAGGCCAAAGGTGTCGGTGCGGCTCGGAAACACGAAGGCATCGGCGGCGCGGTAGTAGCGGGCCAGCGAATCGTGCGGTTGGCCTCCGAGCCAATGCACATCCGGGTAGCGCGTGCGCAGGCGCCCCAGCTCAGGTCCTTCGCCAACGACCACACGCGATCCGGGCAGGTCCAGTGCCGCGAACGCCGCGAGATTCTTCTCCGGCGCCACCCGCCCCGCGTACAGCAGGATCGGGCGCGGCAGATCCAGCGCGTCGCGGGCCCCGGGCGCGAACCGCAGCGAATCGACACCCCTTCCCCAGACCCGAGTGCGCTCGAACCCGGCGCGCCGCAGCTCTTCGCGCATGGCTTCGGTGGGCACCAGGATTGCGCGCGAATCGCGGTGAAAGCGGCGCAAGACCGAGTAGGTCCAGGAGGCCGGAAGGCCGAAGCGCGCTTTCAGGTATTCCGGGAATCGTGTGTGATAGGACGTGGTGAACGGCCAGCCGGCAGCCCTGGCCCAGGCGCGGGCGGCCCAACCAAGCGGCCCTTCGGTCGCAATGTGCAGCGCCGCCGGAGTGCGCGATCCGAGCAGGCGGCGCAGGTGGCGGGCCGGTTCGATCGACAGCAGCAGGTGGGGCTCGCCGGGTACGCGCACGCCGCGCGAGCCGGCCGGATGAATGACGTGCAGCTCATGGCCCAGCTGATCCAGCTCGCGCTGGATGTAGCTCCAGGTATGGACGACCCCGTTGACCTGGGGGTGCCAGGCGTCCGTTACGAGAATGATCGGATGGCGTGCGGTAAGCGGGGCTGGCTCGCGGGACACAGGCATCGCGCCGCGATTATCCGGCCCGCGCGTTACCGCTTTACGACAGCCGGCGCTGACTTACCTGCCGGCCGCCGTCGGGCGCGGGTGCGGCGGGCGGCCATCCAGCATCATCACGGCCCGCCACACCGCCTGCACCGCCTCCAACGCGATCCAGGCCAGCATCGTCGCCATCAGCGCACGGATCGAAGCCGAGCCGAGCGACTGCAGGGACAGGACTGGCGCACCGACCATCCATTCGAAGGCGATCCCGGCGCAAATTGCGAACTTGAGCATCTCGATCCCGATCCGTTCGATCCGGCTGTTCCCGGCCTACCCTGGAATCGGCAGCGTTCGCTCCCACTTGAGGGCTTCCGAGGCGGGAGCTCATCGAGCGTTTCAGCGCGGAAGGTCGACGCTGTCCAGTGCCCGGCGCAGCTCGCGCAGCTTGACCTTCACCCGGCCTTCGCTCTCAGGTCCAAGACGCATCAGGATCTTCTGGCCGGCGGACGCGTCCTGCAGCTCGGGCTTGGCGTAGTCGAACATGGCGCGCGGCGAAACCAGAGCGACCGGCGGCTCAGGCTGCGGCGCTTCGAGCATGTCGTCGATCGCCTCCACCAAACGGTCGTTGAATTCGCCTTTCGGATAGCCGAGCTCGCGATAAGCCTGCTGGAACAGCGGGTAGTAGTGTCGGTAGGTGGCGACCAGCTGGGCAATGTCCAGCGCAGACACCAGGCTGACGTAGCGTGCATAGCGCGCCGCGTTGGCCGGACTGATCGCCTTGTGGCCACTGTCGTCGACCGTGACGAAAGCTCCACCGGGCGGCTTCACCAGCATCACCTGCTGGGGCACCTTGGTGCCGGGCAGGTTGTCGACGGTCGCAACGATCCGATGCACGATACCCGGACGAAGGATCAGCCCTTCCGCGCCGGACCCCAACAAGCGCGCCAGGGCCTGCATGACGTCCGGATCGCTATCGGCCAGACCAGGCAGCGGCGGAGCGTTGCCCTCGCCACTCGGCGCAGCCGGTGCCGGAGCAGGTGTCGCGGCGGGCGGAGCCAGCGCGGGCGCCGGCGCGGGCGCGGGCTTTTCACGCAGCACAAACCAGTAGACCGCCCCTGCCACGACGGCCAGCACCACAAAGATCAGGAAACCTCGAACCGCATTGCTCATACGTTGCGTCCTTCAGCGGCCGCCGCGCGAACCCCGGTCGCTCGAAACTACTCGTACTCGTTGCCGATGATCGACGCTATGCGTTCCATCATTGTCGCGTCGATCCGGGGCGCCACTTCGGCGGCCAGCATATTCTCCCGGACCTGCGCCGGCGTCCGGGCGCCGGTGATCACCGTACTGACGTTGGGATTCTTCAGGCACCATGCGATCGCCAGCTGCCCGACCGAGCACCCCAGATCGAGCGCGGCTTCGGCGAGCTCGGTGACCTTGGCATTGCGGTTCGAGTCGACCAGCCTGTCCTTCAGGAACGAATAGCCCTCCAGTGCGCCGCGTGTTCCGGGCCCCACGCCGTCGCGATACTTCCCGGTCAGCAGACCCGAAGCGAGCGGGCTCCATGTCGCCAGGCCAAGCCCGATCTGCCGGATCAGGCGAGGGTACTCCTCCTCGACGCGTCGTCGACAGAACAGGTTGTACTGCGGCTGCTCGGTGATGGGTTTGTGCAAATGGTGGCGCTCCGCAATTTCCCAGGCGGCGCTGATCTCATCGGCACTCCATTCCGACGTGCCCCAGTACAACGCCTTGCCGCGCTCGACGATGTCGTGCATGGCCCGCACGGTTTCTTCCAGCGGCGTGTCGGGGTCGGCCCGATGACAGAACACGACGTCGACAAAATTCAGTCCCAAGCGCTCCAGCGAGCCGTCGATCGCGCCCAGCAGGTACTTCCGGTTCAGCGTGTTTCTCTCGTTGGGGCCACCGCTCAAACCCCAGAAGAACTTGGTCGACACGACATAGCTGGCCCGAGGCCACCCGAGCTCGCGCAGCGCCGCCCCCATGATCCGCTCGGCCTGGCCGCCCGCGTACACCTCGGCGTTATCGAAGAAGTTCACGCCCGCATCGCGGGCCGCCGACATGCATTGCAC
>DATBCI010000259.1:0-3743 GCA_036270555.1 Burkholderiaceae bacterium | reverse complement strand
GGTGGGAACTCTATGAAACGTATCGCTCTGTTCGTCATCACGAACCTTGCGATTGTGCTCATGCTGGGTGTCGTGACCAGCGCGCTTGGCGTGAATCACTTCTTGTCGGCTCAGGGCCTGGACCTGGGCCAACTGCTCGGTTTTGCGGCCGTGATCGGGTTTGGTGGCGCCATCTTCTCGTTGCTGATCAGCAAGCCGGTGGCCAAGTTCACGACCGGCGCGCGCACGATCGAGCAGCCGGCCAACGCGATGGAGGCATGGCTGCTCGACACGGTTCGCCATCACACGCAGAAGGTGGGGCTGAAGATGCCCGAAGTGGCGATCTACGAGGGCGAGCCGAATGCCTTCGCGACCGGCGCCTTCAGGAACAGCGCATTGGTGGCGATCTCCACGGGGCTGCTGCAGACGATGAGCAAGGAAGAGGTGGAGGCGGTGCTGGGCCATGAGGTCACGCACATCGCCAACGGCGACATGGTCACGATGACGCTGCTGCAAGGCGTGATGAACACGTTCGTCGTATTCCTCTCGAACGTGTGCGCCTATGTGATCGACCGGATGATCCTGCGCAACGAGGACGAGCGGTCGGGCTTGGGGTACTTCGCAGCCAACATCGTTTTTCAACTTGTGTTCGGGTTGCTGGCCTCGACCGTCGTGATGTGGTTTTCGCGGCGGCGCGAATTCCGAGCGGATGCCGGCTCGGCGAGCATCCTCGGCACCACGCGTCCGATGATCAGCGCACTGCAGCGCCTGGGCGGACTGGAGCCGGGCGAGCTGCCGCGCCAGATCAGTGCCTTCGGCATCACCGGCGGCGCCGGTGGTCTTGGCCTGCTGTTCGCCAGCCATCCTCCGATCGAGCAGCGGATCGCGGCGCTGCGGGCGCTCGGGAACTGATCGGCGCAATTCCCAACTGAAAGCGCAAGCCGGATCAAGACCCGCATCAGGAGCGACGGGGCCCCAGGCGCCAGAGCTGCCAGGTCTCGTCGGCTCGCACCGGCCGCCGACCTTCCCACGCCAGGGTCCATGAGCCGTTCGGGTTGAGCGGCAGCGGCGTTGGGCCGGTCCGGCGGTACTGGGGCCGCAGCGCGAGGCGGCAGGTGCCGTCTGCGCTGTCCGGCGCGAAGCGCACTTTCCCGTAAAAGGCGATCACGGCGCGCATCGCCGGCGATATTCCGACCGCGAGCACGCAGTCGCCGACGGGTACCCGATGCCCGATCTGCTCGGCCAGTGCCCGGTAACTGCGGTTGTAGTTGGCACCGGGCAGAAACAAGGTCACTGCGATCAACCACAGCGACGTCATTCCCGCCGCCGAAAGAAAGGCGCCACGCCAGAGCAGTTGCGGGTGCCGGCGCACCCGCCAGACGATCAGCGCGACCCACAGCCCTGTGACGGCCAGCGCAAGGACGAGGGGCAGGACACTGTTGTCCGGGGTGTGGCCGGGGATCAAGCGCTGCACCGAAGCGGCCATCGCGCGCGGCGTGCCGCTGATCAGCGCCAGGAAATAGGCCCACACGAACGCGATGAACAGCGTATAGACCGCGATCGCGAACCAGTCGACCCACTGCTCGCGTGCGCGGTGCAGCGTCGGGAAGCCGAAGGCGGCCAGCACCGTCAGCGGAGCGATGGTCAGCACCAGCTTGGATTCGTCCAGGGGTGCCGCCACCCCCAGCGCCAGCACGAGTCCTGCCAGCACCGAGGCCGGAAATGCGATGTGTGCGGCACGCACGTGGTGCCGCCAGGCGTACAAGGCCCAGGCCGCGAGCGGCCACAACGGCCACACGTACCAGGTCGCGTTGCGCAGCAGCCAGATGCCATCGTCGCCCCCCAGCAGCCCATGCATCGCCGGCATCGCGTGCAGCCACTCCGACCCGAGCGGACCGGCCAGGTGCGGCAGCTGCCACCAGCCGATCACGGGCCAGGCGGCCGCGATGACCAGCGCAGTGACGGTGCACACCAGCATGGGCAGCCAGCTGTTACGGCGATTTCCACTCAGCGCCAGTCCAAGGTCGCAACCGGCCAGCAGACCGGCGGCCAGCACTGGACCACGACTCAAGGCGAGGGCCCCTGCACAGGCGCCGGCCAGCGCGGCCCCGGCGATCGGACGTCCGGGCACGAGCGAGAGCCCGTACAGCGCCGAAGCGACCAGCGCCACCGACACCGTATCGCTGCTGGTCACATGCAGGGTCAGCAGGATGCCCAGTGTGCTGATGAACAGCAGTACCGCGATGTCCGCCAGCAGGCGCGCATAGTCGCCCGGGTCGGTTTCGGGTCCGAAAGCCGGCGCGATCGGCTGCGCCAGTTCGGTCGCTGCAAAGCGGCGCGTGGCACCCCACATCGAGACGGCCGCCAGCAAGAACCAGAAGAGGGCTGCGATACGGCTCGCAGTCGTCTCGCCCAGCCAGCCGCCCATGAAGCGGATCGCTGCGGCCCCCAGCCAGAAAGGAAACGGGCCGTCTTGCGGCGTCGCCATGCCGGCGACGTTCGGGAACCACCAGTCGGCCACGCTTCCGTGCGCCATCGTCCACATCCGGCCGAAGGCCGCCGCGTCCTCGGGCCAGAGGTCGCGCCCGAAAACCCCGGGCAAAGCGAAGGCCAGCAGCAGCGCCAGCAGGGCAGGGCGCGGCAGCGGGACCACCGCTTCGGCCGACAGGCGCGAAGGGGTGGGGCGGTCACGATCGAAAGACATCGAAGGTCAGGTGAGCGCCTGCAACAACGCACCACGCCCGTGCTGCGCCGACAGGCAAGCGTACGGCTTTACGGCTGCGGCCCGCCCGGCACTTAGCAACCGCTTGCTAGCGGCGCTTCTTGGCGGCGGAGGCTTGTGCAGCGGCCGCGTTGACCGCCTCGGTCTTGGCGGCGAATTTCTGGCGGAATTTCTCGACGCGCCCGGCTTCAACGATGCGGGTTTGCGCGCCGGTGTAGAACGGATGCGATTCGGAGGACGTGTCCAGCTTGAACAGCGGGTACTCCTTGCCGTCCTTCCAGGTCACTTTTTCCCGGGTCTGGACGGTCGAGCGCGTGACGAACGAGAAGTCGTTGGAGACGTCCAGGAAGACGACTTCGCGGTAATCGGGGTGGATGCCGGATTTCATCGGGCGACTCGCGATGGGTTCGTGCTCTGACTCTAGCTAACCTGCGAGTGTAGCACCGAAGCTGGATGCTCTGGCTCGGATCGGCCCGCCGGTCAACCTCCCCGGCGCATCATGTCGAAGAACTCGGCGTTGTTCTTGGTCTGCTTCATCTTGTCCAGCAGGAACTCCATCGCCTCGATTTCGTCCATGCCGAACAGGAGCTTGCGCAGGATCCAGACCTTCTGCAGCACGTCAGGCTTCAGCAGCAGCTCTTCGCGCCGCGTGCCGGAGCGGTTCACGTTGATCGCCGGATAGACGCGCTTCTCGGCCAGGCGCCGCTCCATGTGGATCTCCATGTTGCCGGTGCCCTTGAACTCCTCGTAGATCACGTCGTCCATCCGCGATCCGGTATCGATCAGCGCGGTGGCGATGATCGTCAGGGAGCCGCCTTCCTCGATGTTGCGTGCGGCGCCGAAGAAGCGCTTGGGCCGCTGCAACGCATTGGCGTCCACCCCGCCGGTCAGCACCTTGCCGGATGCCGGCACCACCGTGTTGTAGGCGCGCGCCAGGCGGGTGATCGAATCGAGCAGGATCACCACGTCCTTCTTGGATTCGATCAGCCGCTTGGCTTTCTCGATCACCATTTCGGCCACCTGCACGTGGCGCGCCGCCGGC
>DATBCI010000258.1:0-14433 GCA_036270555.1 Burkholderiaceae bacterium | reverse complement strand
CCGGACCGCGCCGCTGCTCCGATCCGCGACTCGCGCTTTTGCGATCCAGCCTGGCAGGAAAATTCGCTGGCCTCGTTTGCGGCGCGCACCTACCTGGTCAACGCGGAGTTCATGAACGAGTTGGCCGCCAATATCGAGGCCGATCCCAAAACGAAGGCACGCATACGGTTTGCCGTGTCTCAGTGGGTCGATGCCTCAGCGCCCTCCAACTTTCTCGCGTTCAATCCGAAGGTCCAGAAGCGCCTGGTCGAGACGAAGGGTGGAAGCCTGACCGATGGCCTGCGCAATCTGCTGGACGACGTCGTCAAGGGCAAGATCTCGCAGACCGATGAAGCGGCCTTCGAGGTCGGGCACAACGTGGCGACCAGCGAAGGCATGGTCGTTTTCGAAAACGACCTGATCCAGCTGATCCAGTACAAACCGCGGACGAGCAGGGTGCGCGCTCGCCCCTTCCTGATCGTGCCTCCCTGCATCAACAAGTTCTATATCCTGGACCTGCAGCCCGAAAACTCTTTCGTTCGATTCTCGGTCGAGCGCGGCAACACGGTGTTCATGGTCTCGTGGCGCAATCCTGGCACGGACCAGAGCAAGGTGACCTGGGATGATTACGTGGAGCGTGGCCCGATCGCGGCGATCAACGCGGCGCGGGGGATTTCGGGCGCCTCGAAAGTCAACGCGCTCGGCTTCTGCGTGGGCGGCACGCTGCTGGCCACTGCATTGGCCGTGATGCGGGGGCGGGGCGACGATCCGGTCGCCAGCATGACGTTGCTGACGTCGTTGCTGGACTTTACCGACAGCGGGATCCTGGACATCTTCATCGATGAGACGCATGTGCGCATGCGCGAGCAGATGATCGGCCAGGGCGGGTTGATGCCGGGCCGCGATCTGGCCAACACGTTCTCGAGCCTGCGGCCGAACGACCTCGTCTGGAACTACGTCGTCAACAACTATCTGGAAGGTCGCGCGCCACCCGCGTTCGATCTGCTGTACTGGAACGGCGACAGTACCAACTTGCCGGGTCCGATGTACGCCTGGTACCTGCGCAACACGTACCTGGAAAACAATCTGGTCGTGCCCGGCAGGATCTCGTGCTGTGGGGTTCCGATCGACCTGGGGCGGATCGAGGCTCCAACCTACGTGTTTGCGGCACGCGAGGACCACATCGTTCCGTGGAAGGGCGCGTACGCTTCTGCCGAGGCGTTGACGGGCGTGGCCGCCGGGGAGCTTCAGTTCGTGCTCGGAGCCAGTGGCCATATTGCAGGCACGATCAATTCCGCGTCGAAGAACCGCCGCAATTACTGGGTCCGCCAGGATGCGCAGTTGCCGTCGGCAGCGGATGATTGGTTTGACGGTGCGCAAGAAGTGCCCGGAAGCTGGTGGATACACTGGGACCGCTGGCTGGCCGGGTTCGCGGACGGAGAGGTCGACGCGCCTGGTGCTTATGGCGGCCGTCAATACCCACCTATCGAGCCGGCACCGGGCCGGTATGTGGTTCAGAAGGCCCAGGAAGTAACCGCAGGAGATTGAACGATGCAGCAAGCTGTGATTGTTTCCGCAACCCGAACCGCGATCGGCAAGTTCAGTGGGACCTTGTCCCGCATCAGCGCGCCCGAGTTGGGTGCGGTGGTGATCACCGAAGCCTTGAAAAGGGCCAAGCTCGCACCCGAACAGGTCGACGAAGTCATCTTTGGACAGGTGCTGGCCGCAGGCTCCGGACAGAATCCGGCGCGGCAGGCCTCGATCAAGGCGGGGCTTCCCGTCGCGATCCCGTCCATGACGATCAACATGGTGTGTGGCAGCGGCCTGCGCGCGGTCATGCTCGCGGCGCAAGCGATCGGCAACGGAGATGCCGATGTGGTGGTGGCGGGCGGGCAGGAGAACATGACGCTCGCGCCTCACGTGCTGCTGGGGTCGCGCGAGGGCTTCCGGATGGGAGACGCGAAACTGATCGACAGCATGATCGTCGACGGCCTGTGGGACGTGTACAACCGGTATCACATGGGGATCACCGCCGAGAACGTCGCCAAGGAGTACGGCATCTCGCGTGCCACGCAGGACGAGTTTGCGGTCGCATCGCAGCGCAAGGCGCAGGCAGCGCGTGAGGCTGGCCGCTTTCGCGAGGAGATCGTGGCCGTCCCGATCCCGCAGAGGAAAGGCGATCCGGTTCCGTTCGTGGATGACGAATTCATCCGCGCCGATGCCAGCGTCGAGGGGATGGCCGCGTTGAAGCCCGCCTTCGACAAGGAAGGAAGCGTGACGGCGGGCAATGCGTCGGGCATCAACGACGGAGCGGCCGCCGTGGTGGTGACGTCGGATGCTCGCGCCAAGGCGCTCGGACTGCCGGTGCTGGCGCGCATCAAGGCGTTCGGCAGCGCGGGCGTCGATCCGAAGGTCATGGGGATGGGCCCGGTTCCGTCTTCGCGCAAGGCACTGCAGCGGGCCGGTTGGAAACCGGCCGACCTGGACCTGATGGAGATCAACGAAGCGTTCGCTGCCCAGGCTTGTGCGGTCAACAAGGAGATGGGCTGGGATACGAGCAAGATCAACGTGAATGGAGGCGCGATCGCATTGGGCCATCCGATCGGGGCTTCCGGCTGCCGCATCCTGGTCACGCTGCTGCACGAGATGAAACGGCGCGAAGCCAAGCGCGGGTTGGCTTCCTTGTGCATCGGGGGCGGCATGGGTGTAGCGCTGGCAGTTGAACGCGGCTGAGGGAACCGAGCGAGGAGACAGAACATGAAGCGGGTGGCTTATGTGACAGGTGGAATGGGCGGCATCGGCACCGCCATCTGCCGCAAGTTCCATGACATGGGTTACACGGTGATCGCGGGATGTGGCCCGACCCGCGACCATGTCAAGTGGCTCGGGGAGCAGGGCGCCACCGGCTACCACTTTACCGCCTCAGTCGGAAATGTCGCTGATTGGGACTCGAGCAAAGCTGCCTTCGAGCGCGTCCAAAAGGAAATCGGCCCGATCGAAATCCTGGTGAACAACGCCGGCATCACGCGTGACGGCGTGTTCCGCAAAATGTCGCTCTCGGATTGGCGGGCTGTGATCGACACCAACCTTAACAGCCTGTTCAACGTCACCAAGCAGGTCATCGACGGCATGTTCGAGCGCAATTGGGGCCGAATCATCAACATTTCCTCGGTCAACGGCGAAAAAGGGCAGTTCGGGCAGAGCAACTATTCGGCCGCCAAGGCGGGCATGCACGGATTCACGATGTCCCTGGCCCAGGAGGTCGCCAACAAGGGGATCACGGTGAACACCGTCTCGCCCGGCTACATCGCGACCGACATGGTGATGGCAGTGCGCGAAGAGGTCCGGGAGAAGATCATTCAGTCGATCCCGGTCAGGCGATTCGGCAGGGCTGAAGAGATCGCCTCGGTTGTGGGCTGGTTGACCACCGATGACGCCGGCTTCACCACAGGGGCGGACTTCTCGGTCAATGGCGGTTTGCACATGGGGTGAGAGTGCCGGGCGCACGCCAACGGCTGAGCCTGTAGAATCCGTACCGGCTCCGCGGTAGTCCGGCGCCGCAGAATAGGAGCGGCCCGGTGCCGCCCCAGACAGGATCCGAGCAACATGGCCAGTGCACGCTTGATAAAGAAATACCCGAACCGGCGTCTGTACGACACACAAACCAGCACTTACATCACGCTGGCCGACGTGAAGCAACTCGTGATCGACCAGGAGGAATTCCAGGTCATCGATGCGAAATCGACCGAGGATCTGACCCGCCAGATCCTGCTGCAGATCATCCTGGAGGAAGAGCAGGCCGGGATGCCGATGTTCACGTCCCCGATGCTGTCGCAGATCATTCGCTTCTACGGCAACGCGATGCAGGGGATCATGGGCTCGTACCTGGAAAAGAACATCCAGGCCTTCATCGACATCCAGCGCAAGCTGCAGGAGCAGAGCCGGGCTTTCTACGACACGAACAAGATCGGACCCGAAGCCTGGACGCAGTTCGTCAACATGCAGGCTCCGATGATCCAGTCGATGATGTCGAACTACATTGAACAGAGCAAAAACCTGTTCGTGCAGATGCAGGAGAACATGCAGAACCAGACCCGGTCGATGTTCTCGACCTTCCCCTTCGGCGCTCCGACCACGACGGACAAGAAGGGCGGGTGAGCACCGTTGCCCGACCGAAGGGCGGGCGGCCTGCACCACGGCGCGGTTCAGAGGGTCCCGCAGGTCGACAATCGGCCCTTGCAGAAGGGCGTAAGCAGCCTGCGGTCGGGTTTGTTTCGCTGGGCTGCCCCAAGGCGCTGGTCGACTCTGAAAGGATCCTGAGTCAGCTTCGGGCCGAGGGCTACACGATCAGCCCGACCTACCGCGAGGCCGACCTGGTGGTCGTTAATACCTGCGGATTTATCGACGCAGCCGTCGAAGAATCCCTGGATGCGATTGGCGAGGCCCTGTCGGAAAACGGGCGGGTGATCGTCACAGGGTGCCTGGGCGCGCGCCGGCAGGCGGACGGCGGGCGCCTGGTGCAACAGGTGCACCCCAGCGTGCTGGCGGTGACCGGCCCGCACGCCACCGACGAGGTGCTGCAGCACGTCCATACCCACCTGCCGCGCCCTCATGAGCCGTTTGCGGACCTGATCCCGCCGGCGGGCGTGAAGCTGACGCCTCGCCACTACGCCTACCTGAAGATCGCCGAAGGGTGCAACCAGAGCTGCACCTTCTGTGTGATTCCCTCGATGCGAGGCAAGCTCGTGTCGCGCCCGATCGGTGAGGTGGTCACCGAGGCGGGACGCCTGGTGCAGCAAGGGGTGCGGGAACTGCTGATCGTGTCGCAGGATACCGGCGCCTACGGAGTGGACCTGCAACACCGGACCGATTTCGTCCAGGGCAGGCCGGTGCGCACCCACGTGAAGAACCTGGTGACCGAACTGGCGCGCTTCGGTGCCTGGGTGCGGCTGCATTACGTCTATCCCTATCCGCACATCGACGAGCTGATCCCGCTGATGGCCGAGGGCCGGCTTCTGCCGTACCTGGATGTACCGTTCCAGCACGCGCACCCGAGGATCCTGCGACTGATGCGCCGCCCGGCCAATGCGGAGCGCAACATCGACCGCATCCGGGCATGGCGTGCAGGCTGCCCGGAGCTGACGATCCGCAGCACCTTCATCACGGGCTTTCCGGGCGAGACGGAGGAAGAGTTCGAAGCGCTGCTCGAGTTCATTCGACAGGCTCAGCTCGATCGCGTCGGCTGCTTCGCTTACTCGCCGGTGCAGGGCGCCGCGGCCAACGAGCTGCCGGACCCGGTTCCAGAACCGCTGCGGGAGGAGCGCAAAGCCCGGCTGATGCAGGTGCAGGCCGAGGTGTCGCGCAGCCGGCTGGCAGCCCGGATCGGCCGCATCGAGCAGGTCGTCATCGACCAGTTGACGCCCGAAGGCGGCATCGGGCGAACCCGATTCGAAGCGCCGGAAATCGATGGCGTCGTGCGCGTGACGGCTGTTCGGCCGATGCAGCCCGGTTCCGTGTGCCATGCGCGTATCGTGTCTGCGGACGAGCACGACCTCGCCGCCGTGCAGGTGCAGCTCGACGGAGCGGGCTAGTCCCTTTTGCGTCGGAGGTCCAGATGAGAGAAGTCGTGGTCGCAAGCGGTGTTCGAAGCGCGATCGGAACCTTCGGCGGGAGCCTGAAGGACTTCTCTCCCAGTCAGCTCGGCGCGATCGTGATCCGCGAGGCGTTGTCGCGCGCGGCCGTGCCCGGTGCGGACGTGGGCCACGTCGTGTTCGGCAATGTCGTCCACACCGAACCGCGCGACATGTACCTGGCGCGCGTGGCAGCGGTCGAGGGGGGGGTTGCGCATGCGACACCCTGCCTGACCGTCAATCGTCTGTGCGGAAGCGGCTTGCAGGCGATCGTGTCGGCCGCGCAGTCCATTTTGCTGGGAGACACCGATATTGCGATCGGAGGCGGCGCCGAATGCATGTCGCGCGCGCCTTACGCGATGCCGGCTGCGCGCTGGGGCCAGCGGATGGGCGACGCCGCGGTGATCGACATGATGGTGGCGGCCTTGCACGACCCGTTTCATTCGATCCATATGGGTGTCACCGCGGAAAACGTCGCTGCCCAGTTCGGCATCAGCCGTGGCCAGCAGGATCAGCTGGCGCTCGAGAGCCACCGCCGGGCCACCCAGGCCATCGACCAGGGGCGCTTCAAGTCGCAGATCGTGCCCATCGAAGTCCGCGGCAAGCGCGGCACCGTTACCTTCGACACCGACGAGCACGTTCGGCGCGAGGTGAGCATCGAGGACCTGGCCAAGTTGAAACCGGTGTTCGCGAAGGACAGCGGCACCGTGACAGCCGGCAATTCCTCGGGCATCAACGATGGCGCCGGCGCGGTCGTGCTGATGGAGCGCGAGGTGGCGCGCAAGCGCGGGGCCAGGCTGCTGGGGCGGCTGGTCGCCTACGGGCACGCCGGAGTGGACCCGAAGATCATGGGGATCGGTCCGGTTCCCGCCACCCGCATTGCGCTCGAAAAGGCCGGCTTGAGGCTGGAGCAGATGGACGTGATCGAGGCCAACGAGGCGTTCGCCGCTCAGGCGTGCGCCGTGACCAAGGAGCTCGGCGCCGATCCCGCCAAGGTCAACCCGAACGGCAGCGGAATCTCGCTGGGCCACCCGATCGGCGCGACCGGCGCGGTGATCACCGTCAAGGCGCTGCACGAGCTGCATCGCATTGAGGGCCACTACGCGCTGGTGACGATGTGCATCGGCGGCGGCCAGGGAATCGCCGCGATCTTCGAGCGCATTTGATCGCGCTGTTGCAACCCCTCACCCCCGGCCCCTCTCCCACTCGGTGGGAGAGGGGAGTTCCGTAAGTGGCGTCGACGTTCGTGAGAGAGGGACTAGATCGCCCCTCGCCCGCCGCGCGGGAGAGGGGAGGGGGTGAGGGTGGTGTCGGTGAACCATTCGAGCACGCCATCCAGCCCTGTGTAGTCCAGCGCGTACGTCGTGCTCTCGCGCACCAGCGGCTTGGCGTGGTAGGCGATGCCGAGGCGAGCGAGTTGCAGCATCGGCACGTCGTTGGCGCCGTCGCCGATGGCGATCGCCTGCGCAGGCGAGCAGCCCGCTTCGGCGCACGCGCGCTTCAGCGCGTTGGCCTTGCCCTGCGCATCGACCAGAACGTCCGGCGTGTCTGCGCGCCCATGCACGGTCCCGGTCAGCCGCCCGTCGCGGATCTGCACGGTGTTGGCGCACACCGAGTCGATGCCGAGGCGGCGCTGCAGGATGTTGGCAAAGTAGTCGAACCCGCCGGTCACCAGCAGGCTCCGCAGACCTGCTTGGCGCGCCGCTTGAAGCAGGCGCTCAGCGCCCGGCGACAGCCGCATGCGCTGCTGCGCGACCTGCCGAAGCAATGACTCGTCGACCCCGGCCAGCAAGGCGACCCGTTGACGCAGGCTGTCCGAGTAGTCGCCGAGCTGACCGTGCATCGCAGCGTCGGTGAGGGCGGCGACTTGCGGCCCCACGCCGGCCAGTTGCGCCAGCTCGTCGATGCCTTCGATCTGAACCAGCGTCGAGTCCATGTCAATGGCCAGCAGACGGAACTCCGACAGCATCCATTGAGGTGGCACCAGCGCAGCGTCGCAGCGCCAGGTGGTGGCCAGAGCAAGCACCTGCGCAGCGATATCGGTTGATCGACCGACTCCGATCAGGCGCACCGAAGCAGCCTGCCGGCGCAGCTGCGCCGCGCCAAACCGGTCGCGAAAGGCGGCGATCGCGGCAGGCGCAAGGTCGGGAGCCTGAACCACCAGATCGGCCGGTTCCACCCGGCTGGTCACGCCAATTCCTTCAGCAGGCGGTGCAGTTCCTGCAGGCGGTTTTCGATCTGCGGTGTGGCCACGCTCAGGCGAACCCGGTCGGGC
Organism: Burkholderiaceae bacterium; assembly: GCA_036270555.1. Classification (GTDB taxonomy): domain Bacteria; phylum Pseudomonadota; class Gammaproteobacteria; order Burkholderiales; family Burkholderiaceae_F; genus VBCK01. Next base: position 6,549 of record DATBCI010000258.1, on the reverse strand, counting down.
CCGGCCAGCCGCAGTCGCTTGTCGCGCTGTATCAGCTGTATCACGCGCGCCGGATCCACCGGGGTATCGGTGCCGAACTGCAAGCCGATCGAATCGGAGGAAGCGTCGATCTTGCGTATTCCCAGGCGCTCGGCCGCCAATCGCAGCCGGTGCGTTTCGAGCAGCGCTCGGCCCGCGGCCGGCAGCCTTCCGAAGCGGTCGATCAGCTCTTCGCGCAGCGCATCCAGGCTTGCCTCGTCTTCGCACGACGCCAGCTTCTTGTACAGCGAAAGGCGCTGGTGAACATCTCCCACATAGTCGCTGGGCAGCAGAGCCGGCGTATGCAGGTTGATTTCGGCCACCACCGCCAGCGGCTGCAACAGATCCGGTTCACGGCCGTTGCGCAGCGCGCGCACCGCGGCGTTCAGCATTTGCGTATACAGGTCGAAGCCGATCTCCTGCAGGTTGCCGGACTGCGCCTCGCCCAGCACCTCGCCGGCGCCGCGGATCTCCAGGTCATGCATCGCCAGGTAAAAGCCGCTGCCCAGTTCCTCCAGGTTCTGGATCGCCTCCAGCCGCTTTTCGGCGTTGCGCGTCAGCCCGTCTTCCGATGGCACCATCAGGTAGGCGTAGGCCTGGTGATGCGAGCGCCCGACCCGGCCGCGCAGCTGGTGCAGCTGCGCCAGGCCGAAGCGGTCGGCGCGGTGGATCAGGATCGTATTGGCGGTCGGCACGTCGATGCCGGTCTCGATGATGGTCGTGCACAGCAGCAGGTTGAAGCGCTGCTGATAGAAGTCCTTCATCACGTGCTCGAGCTCGCGCTCCGGCATCTGTCCGTGGGCCACCTGGATGCGCGCCTCCGGCACCAGTTCGGTCAGCATCCGGCGCCGCTGTTCGATGGTTTCCACCGCGTTGTGCAGGAAGTAGATCTGGCCTCCGCGCTTGAGCTCGCGCAGGCAGGCCTCGCGCATCAGACCGCGGCTTTCCGGGCAAACGAAGGTCTTGATGGCCAGGCGCCGTTGCGGCGCGGTCGCGATCACCGAGAAATCACGGATCCCCTCGAGCGACAGCGCGAGGGTGCGGGGAATCGGCGTGGCGGTCAGCGTCAGCACATCGACTTCCGCGCGCAGCGCCTTCAGCCGCTCCTTCTGGCGCACGCCGAAGCGGTGCTCCTCGTCGATGATCGCCAGCCCGAGTCGCGCGAACCGCACTTCGCTCGACAACAGCTTGTGGGTCCCGATGGCAATGTCGACACTGCCGTCGGCCAGCCCAGCCAGGATCTGGCTCACTTCGCGTGCCGAGCGGAAGCGCGACAGCTCGCCGATCTTCACCGGCCATTGCGAAAAGCGGTCACGAAACGTCTGAACGTGCTGTTCCGCAAGCAGCGTCGTCGGGCACAGCACGGCGACCTGCCGGCTGTCGGCAACCGCGGCGAAGGCCGCCCGCAGCGCCACCTCGGTCTTTCCGAAACCCACGTCGCCGCACACCAGCCGGTCCATCGGGAAGCCGGCACGCATGTCCTTCAATACAGCCTCGATCGCGACGCGCTGGTCCGGGGTTTCCTCGAAGCCGAACCCATCGGCGAAGGCCTGGTAATCGCGGTCGGAAACCTGGAAGGCGTGGCCCTTGCGCGCGGCGCGCGTCGCATACAGATTCAACAGCTCGGCGGCCGTGTCGCGCACCTGGCGGGCGGCGCGACGCCGCGCCCGGTCCCATTCGCCGGCGCCCAGGACGTGCAGGGGCGCCGCGTCGGGATCGGCGCCGATGTAGCGCCCGATCAGGTGCAGCTGCGCGACGGGCACGTACAGCTTGGCCTCGTTGGCGTACTGCAGGAGCAGAAACTCGGTCGGTCCTTCCCCCAGATCGAGCGTCTCGAGTCCGAGGTAGCGCCCGATGCCGTGCTCGATATGTACCACCGGATCGCCGGGCCGCAGCTCGGCCAGGTCGCGCACCACCGCGTCGACGTTGGTTGCGCGGTCGCGCTGGGTACGGCGCTGACGGCGCGGGCTGGCCGCGTACAACTCGGCCTCGGTGACGATGGCCAGGCCTGCGCCGGGAGACGAAAAGCCCTGGTGCAGCGGCGCGGTTCCCAGCATCAGGTGCACGTCGGATCGCGCGAAGTCTTCGAACCGCTCGCATTCGGCAAAGGACAGGTGCGACTCGGTCAGCAGTTGCGAGATCGTGTCGCGCCGCCCGGCCGAATCGGCTACCAGCAGCACGCGGCCCGCGAATTGATCAGCCCAGCGATGCAGGCTCTCCAGCGGATCGCTGCTCTTGCGATCGACCGCGAGCGCCGGCAGCGGCTCGAAGTCCGGATGATCGGACTCGGACAGCGCGAGGCGGGCGAACGGCTTGAGCTGCAGGAACAGCTCTTCGACTGCCAGGTAGAGACGCGCTGGAGGCAGACATGGCCGCTGGGCATCGCGCGACAGGAACGCATAGCGCTCGTTCGTTTCATTCCAGAAGCGGCGCGCCGAGGCCTCGATCGGCCCATGCAGTACCACGCGCGTGTCGCCCGGCAGGTACTCGGCCAGTGTTGCGGTTTGATCGAAGAACAGCGGCAGGTAGTACTCGATTCCAGCCCCGGCGATGCCGTTGCCGACATCGCGGTACAACGGAGCGCGGCTCGGGTCACCCTCGAACACGTCGCGCCAGCGGCCGCGGAAGGCGGCGCGCGCCGGCTCGTCGAACGGAAACTCGCGTCCCGGCAGCAGCCGGACCTCGGGTACCGGGTAGACGCTGCGCTGGCTGTCCGGATCGAATGCGCGGATCGTCTCGACCACGTCATCGAGCAAGTCCAGGCGCAGCGGCAGCGTGGCGCCGGTCGGAAAGAAGTCGATCAAGCCTCCTCGCAGCGAGAACTCACCAGGGCCGACCACCTGCGACACGGCGTGATAGCCGGCCAACGCGAGTTGGGAGCGCAGCTGCTCGAGGTCGATTCGCTGGCCTTGCCGCAGCTGGAATGTGCGCGCTGCGACAAACGACGCCGGGGCCAGCCGCTGCACGACCGTGGTGGCGGCGATCAGAAGGACGTCCGCGCTGGAGGCATCGCCCGCCCCAGCGCGGCTCATCAGGCGGTACAGCGTCTCGATCCGCTCCGACACCAGATCCGGGTGCGGCGAAAGAATGTCGTAGGGCAGTGTTTCCCAGTCGGGAAAGGCGCGCACGGACAATTCCGGCTCGAAGTAAGGCAGCTCCTCGGACAGGCGATACACATCCAGCGCATCCGCGCACACGACGACCACCGGGTGTCCCTGCCGACGCTCGCGCATGGCCAGCTTCGAAAGCAGCAGGGAGTCGCCCGATCCGGCGGGGCGGCCGATCGCGAAGCGTTCGCCCGCCTTCAGGGTCGGCAGGGCAAAATCGGCGAGGGTCGAAATGGCCTCGATCATGGCGTGCGAGAATTCATCCGAAGACGCCGCGATCGGCAGATCGGTTGCATCGGGCGACACGGCGCCACCCACGATAACACCGCAATCCGAATCCACCCGTGACCATCCGCTTTCTCGGTTTGATCCCGGCCGCCGGACATGGCTCCCGGATGGGCGCCGACCTTCCGAAACAGTACTTGCGCCTCGGATCGCGGACGCTGCTGGAGCATTCGGTGGCGGCGCTGATGTCGGATCCGCGCGTGGAGCGTGTTCTGGTCGTGGTGTCATCCGCGGACCGGCACGCCGCTGCGTTGCCTTTTCCTAACGGAGTGCGCCTGGCGCCGATCGGTGGAGCGTCGCGCGCCGAAAGCGTTCGAAACGGCCTGCGGGCACTCGCGAGCGAAGTGCAAAGCGACGATCGGGTGCTGGTACACGACGCGGCGCGACCTTGCCTGTCGGCCCAGGATCTTTCGGGCCTGATCGATGCGGTGGGCACGCGGGAAGCGGGGGGTCTGCTGGCTGCGCCGCTGTCCGACACGCTGAAGCGGGTCGATGGGACTGCCGTGATCGAGACGCTCGAGCGGACCGCACTCTGGCGGGCGCAGACGCCGCAGCTGTTTCCTTTCGGTATCCTGCTGCGCGCGCTCGAAAGCTGCCGGGACCTGCATGCGGTGACCGACGAGTCGAGCGCGGTCGAGCGGCTCGGCTTCAGGCCGCAGGTCGTGAACGCGATTGACGCCAACCTGAAGCTGACAACTCCCGACGACTGGCCGTTGGCGGAGGCCATTTTGAAGGCGAGCGGACGATGGTAGATCCGGTCCGGATCGGGCAGGGATTCGACGTGCACGCGCTGGTGCCCGGCCGGGCCCTGGTGCTGGGCGGAGTCACGATCGAGTACGAGCGAGGTCTGCTGGGCCACTCGGATGCCGACGTGCTGCTGCACGCGATCACCGACGCCTTGCTCGGCGCGGCCGGCCTCGGCGATATCGGGCGCCTTTTTCCCGACACCGACCCGCGCTATCGCGGCGCCGACAGCCGGGCGTTGCTGGCGCAGGTGGTGCAACGAGTCCAGCGGCAGGGCTGGCGCGTCGGCAACCTGGATTGCGTGGTGCTGGCGGAGCAGCCCAGCATCGCACCGCACGTCGACGCGATGTGCAGCTCGATTGCCAGCTTGCTGAACACCGAGCCGGCACGAGTCAGTGTGAAGGGCAAGACGACCGAACGCCTGGGATTCATCGGACGTGGCGAGGCGATCGCCGCCAGTGCCGTGGTGCTGTTGTTCGGTTCATCAGCCTGATGCTCGAGGCGATCGATCTGCAGTGCGAGCGCGGCCATCGGCGACTGTTCGACCGCCTCTGCTTCGCGCTGACCGCCGGCCAGTGCACGCACATCGTTGGCGATAACGGAGCCGGCAAGACCAGCCTGTTGCGGATCCTGTGCGGACTGCTGCGGCAGACCCACGGCGAAGTGCGTTGGCACGGCCGCAGAATCGACCGCGTGCGCGACGAGTATGGCGCCGATCTGGTGTACGTCGGTCACCTGAACGGCGTGAAAGACGACCTGACAGCGGCCGAGAATCTGGGCACATGGGCTGCGATGTCTGGACGCCGCGTCGGCAGCGACCGGCTGGCGCAGGCACTGCGCCTTCTTGCGATCGGCGAGTTCGCGCAGTGGCCGGCCGGCCATCTGTCGCAAGGGCAGAAGCGGCGCATCGGGCTGGCGCGCCTGGCACTGGCCGATCCGGCGCGGATCTGGATCCTGGACGAGCCGTTCAACGCGCTGGATCGACACGGAGTCGAAACCCTCAATGGGCTGATCGAGCAGCATGTAGGTGGCGGCGGCGCTGTCATCCTGACCACGCACCAGGCGTGGCAGGCCCCGGTTCCCGTCGTACGGTTGGAACTGGGTGCGGAGCGCACCGGGTGATCCGCACGCTGCTCGCGGTCGTGCATCGGGACCTGCTGCTTGGGTTGCGACAGCGCGGCGACGTGATCAACGTGCTGCTGTTTTTCGTGATCGTGGTGACGATGGTCCCGCTGGGCGTTGGACCCGACAAGGATCTGCTGCGGATGATCGCGCCGGGGGTGGTCTGGGTCGCCGCGCTGCTGTCGGCCATCCTGTCGCTGGGGCGCTTGTTTGCGCTCGACTATGCCGATGGCACGCTCGAACAGATCATGCTGTCGGGCCAGCCGCTGTCGCTCGCGGTGCTTGGCAAGACTGCGGCCCACTGGCTGATCACCGGCGCTCCGATCACCGCGCTGGCGGTCGTGCTGGCGCTGATGTTCGACATGGCGCCCGCACCCAGCGTTACGTTGATCGCCTCGCTGCTGCTCGGCACTCCCTGTCTGAGCCTGATCGGAGCGGTCGGCGCTGCGCTGACGCTCGGGTTGCGAGGCGCTGGCGTCCTGATCACCCTGCTCGTTCTGCCGTTGTACGTTCCGGTCCTGATTTTCGGTGCCGGGGCGGTTGACGCGGCGGCGGGTGGCTTGTCGCCCGCCTCGCATCTGATGCTGTTGGGCGGGCTTTCGCTGGCTGCCGGCGCGCTGGCGCCATGGGCAATTACGGCCGCCCTCCGGGTGTCGGTCGAATAACTTGAGATAATGACGGGGTATGCAGGCCGAAACGATACGTCCCTTGAAATTCGGGCTCCACCGCTTCGCTGCGCCGCCGGAGTTCTATCGGCTGGCCGGGCAGTTGATCCCATGGTTCGGGGCGGCGGCTGCCGTGACGGCCGCGTTCGGCCTGTATGTCGGATTCTTCGTGGCGCCGACCGATTTCCAGCAGGGGGAGGTGTACCGGATCATCTTCATCCACGTTCCGGCGGCCTGGATGGCGATGTTCATTTACGCCGTGATGGCGTTCTGGGCCGGTTTCGGGATGGCCTTCAACACCCGGATGTCTTCCATGTGGGCGTGCGCGATGGCGCCGACGGGAGCGTTGATGGCCTTTCTGGCGCTGTGCACCGGGGCGTTGTGGGGCCGACCGGCGTGGGGTACTTATTGGGCGTGGGACGCGCGGATGACCTCGACGCTGATTCTGCTGTTCCTGTACGTCGGATTCATGGCATTGCACGCGGCCATTGACGATCCGCGGCGCGCCGATCGCGCCGCTGGGGTGCTCGCCCTGGTGGGCGTCGTGAACCTGCCGATCATTTATTTTTCGGTCCAGTGGTGGAACTCTTTGCATCAGGGAGCGTCGA
>DATBCI010000257.1:0-6231 GCA_036270555.1 Burkholderiaceae bacterium | reverse complement strand
ACACGGCCGCGTACTTGGCCGCCGATTGGCGCGGCCGCAGTGCCAGCACCGGACCGTTCAGGATCGGCCACCAGAGCCAGCGTGGCAGCTCGACCACGCGCGGATCGGACAGGAATTCGCGCAGGTAGCGGCGTACCGCGGTCGCGGTCGGCGCCTCGGGCGTGCCAAGGTTGATCAGGACCACCCCGCAACGCTCCGCGCCTCCATGCACGTGCCTGTCCGCGCCGATGAACTGCATTCAACCTTCCAAACGGGTCATTCCCGGGACAGGGCGTTGGACAGCAGCTTGGCCGTGATGTCGACGATCGGAATCACGCGTTCGTAGGCCATGCGGGTCGGCCCGATCACGCCCAGCGTTCCCACGATCCGGCCATCCACCTCGTAGGGTGCCACCACCATGCTCAGCTCGTTCAGCGGCACCAGTTCCGACTCGCCCCCGATGTAGATCTGGACGCCCTGCGCACGTCCCGAGATGTCCAGCAATTGCAGCAGGCGCGTCCTGTGCTCGAACAGGTCGAACAGCGCCCGCAGCTTCTCCATGTCGGTGGCCAGATCGTTGACTCCGAGCAGGTTGCGCTCACCCGAGATCACGACCGGGTCCGACCGTTCGATCTCCTCGGCGCCGGCCTGCACGGCCGCCTCCATCAGGTCCGCCATTTCCTGGCGCAGCGCGCTCAGCTCCCCGCGCAGGCGGGCGCGCGCCTGCTCGAAGCTCAGTCCCGCGTACTGCTGATTCAGCGCGTTGGCCGCCTCGACCAGTTGTGAATGCGTATAGGGGTGCTCGACCAGAAGGATCCGGTTGTGCACGTCGCCGTCGGGCGAAACCACGATCATCAGGATGCGCCGCTCCGACAGGCGCAGGAACTCGACCTGGCGAAAGGTCGAGGCGCGCCGGGGAGACAGCACCACTCCGGCGAACGAGGACAGGTTCGACAGCAGTTGCGCAGCCGTCTGGATCGCCCGCTGCGGCTCGGCCACCTGCAATTGTCCCTGCATCAGCTGGGTCTGCTCGGCCTCCAGCGGCCGCACCGTCATCAGCGTGTCGACGAAAAAGCGGTAGCCGCGTGGCGTCGGAACCCGTCCCGCCGACGTGTGCGGACTGGAGACGAACCCGAGTTCCTCCAGGTCGGCCATCACGTTGCGGATCGTGGCCGGGGACAATTCAAGCCCGGACAGCTTCGACAGCGATCGCGACCCGACCGGCTGTCCTTCCACGATGTACTGCTCGATCAGCCGTTTGAGCAACAGGCGCGAGCGCTTGTCCATCATGAGTCACATTCTAAAAAACGGGCTGTGCATTGTCAGTGCCGCGCGGGATGTCGGCCTCGAGGACTTTTCTGCATAATCAAGCCATGACCGCGCCCTTCCGCCACGTGGCCATCTTCGCCAAGCCTCGCACGGAGGGCAATCGTCCCGCACTGCAGCAGGTGCTGCGGCACATTGTGCGCCTGATCGAGCAGGCCGGGCTGACTCCGATGATGGAGGCCGTCACGCGCGAAGCAGTCGAACTGCGCGATTTCGAGGGGCACACGCTGGCCGTGCTCCAACAGAAAGCCGACGTGGCCATCGTGCTGGGCGGAGACGGCACGATGCTGGGCATCGCGCGCGAGCTGTCGCCGTCGCGGATCCCGTTGATCGGGATCAACTTCGGACGACTGGGCTTCATCACCGACATCGGTTTGGACGAAATGCCCGATGTGCTGTCCGAGATGCTGGCCGGCCGCTACGAGGCCGACCACCGCACGATGCTGGAGGCGGAGGTCATGCGCGACGGCACCCGCATATTCAGCGGCCGGGCCTTCAACGACGTGGTGGTATCCCACGGCACAGCCGGCGGCATCGTCGGGTTCACGGTGCGCGTGGACGGTGCGACCATGTACAACCAACGCGCCGACGGCGTGATCCTGGCCACCCCGACCGGCTCCACGGCCTATTCGATGTCGTCCAGCGGTCCGATCCTTCACCCATCGCTGGCGGGACTGGTCCTGGTGCCGGTGGCTCCCCATACGTTGTCGAATCGTCCGATCGCGTTGCCCGACAGCGTCGTGGTCGAAATCGAACTGAGCGACATGCGCGAGGCCAGTGCCCATTTCGACATGCAGCTGTTCTCCCCGCTGCGATCGGGCGACATTGTGCGCGTCCAGCTGAGCCAGGACCGCGTGACGCTGCTGCACCCGGCGGGCTACAACTACTTCGAAACGCTGCGGCGCAAGCTGCACTGGAACCTGTTGTCCGGCGAACCGTACGGCCGGACCTGAAGACCGCCTCGTCGATGCTTCTGAATCTGTCCGTCCGCGATTTCGTCGTCGTCGAATCGCTCGAGCTGGATTTCGGACCGGGCTTCACGGTGCTGACCGGGGAGACCGGCGCCGGCAAATCGATCCTGATCGATGCCCTTCAACTGGCGCTGGGCGACCGGGCCGACACCGGCGTAATCCGCGAAGGCGCGCAGCGGGCGGAAGTCGCCGCCGAGTTCCGGGTCGATCCCCGCGCCGCCAGCTGGTTGGCCGAGGCTGGGCTGGTGAGCGAAGGAGAAGTCGCCTTGCTGCGTCGCACCCTGGACGCGGCCGGGCGCAGCCGTGCCTTCATCAACGGCAGCCCCGTCACGCTGGGGCAGCTGCGCGAGCTCGCCGAGACGCTGGTTGACATCCACGGCCAGCACGCGCATCAGTCGCTGCTGCGGCCGGCTGCGCAGCTGCAATTGCTCGACGAGCACGGCCAATTGCAGGACCTGGCACGCAACGTCGCATCCGATTACGGCCACCTGCGCCGCGCGCGCCAGGCGCGGGTCGATGCGGAGACGGCGCAAGCGGGTGCCGCGAGCGAACGCGAGCGGCTGCAGTGGATGGCCGCAGAGCTGCAGGAGCTGGCTCCCGAAGCCGGAGAATGGGAGCGCGTGGCGGCCGAGCACAAGCGCCTGTCGCATGCGGCGGGCCTGCTGGAAGGCGCGCACGCGGCGATCGACGGCCTGGCCGAGGCCGACCTGGCCGCGCTGGGCCGGATCGATGCGGCGGCCGGCCGCCTGCGCCTGCTGGCCGCGTTCGACGCGCGCCTGGGGCCGGTACTGGAGGTCCTGGAGTCGGCGCGCAACGAGGTCGACGAGGCGGCGCGCCAATTGAACCAGTACCTGGCCCATTCGGACCTGGATGAGGCACGCCTGGCCGCGGTTGACCAGCGGATGGCGGCGATGCACGCGACCGCCCGCAAGCTGCGATGCAACCCCGAGGAACTCGCCGCATTGCTCGAAAGCACTCAGGCGCAGCTGACCGCGCTGAAGGCTTCTTCAGACCTGGACGGTCTGCGCGAAATCGAAGCGAAGGCCGCTGAGCGTTTCGCTCACACCGCAGCCGCGCTGTCGGCGGCGCGGCGCGACGCTGCCCTGAACATGAGCCTGGAGGTGACGCGCGCGATGCAGGATCTGGCCATGGCGGGTGGACGTTTCGCGGTCGGGCTGCAGGCTTCGGAACCGTCCGCCACCGGACTGGAGCAGACCGAATTCCAGGTGGCCAGCCACGAGGGGACGGTGTTGCGACCCCTGGCCAAGGTTGCGTCCGGAGGCGAGCTGTCCCGTATCAGCCTGGCGATCTCGGTGATCGCCGCCTCGGCAACGCCGGTCCAGACGCTGATCTTCGACGAAGTCGATGCCGGGATTGGCGGCGCGGTGGCCGATGTCGTCGGCCGCCGCCTGAAGCAGCTCGGGCAGCTGCGCCAGGTGCTGTGCGTCACTCATCTGCCGCAGGTCGCCGCGCACGGTGACCGCCACCTGGTGGTGTCCAAGGTGCATGGGTCGGGTCAGCGCCCGGTCTCGCTGGTTGCGCCGCTGGACCGGGCCGGACGGGTCGAGGAGCTGGCCCGGATGCTCGGCGGCCAGCAGATTACCGACGCGACGCGCAAGCACGCGCGTGAACTGCTGGCTCAATAAGTTAGGTAGAAAGGACCCTAACGGCCCCTCTTCCCCCCCACCCCTCTCCCCAAGGGGAGAGGGGAGCTCAATCGGAGTACGCCAAGAAGAGCGCTAGGTGTCCTCGTGCTCGTGGCGGTGGCTGCAGTTGGGCTTGCGACACACGCCGTACAGGGCCAACGCATGGTCCTGCAGCTCGAAGCCGCGCTCCAGCGCAATGTCTTTCTGCCGTCGTTCGATCTCGGAGTCGACGAACTCCTCGACGCGGCCGCAGGTCAGGCAAACCAGGTGGTCGTGATGCGGACCTTCGTTCAGCTCGAACACGGCGCGCCCCGCCTCGAAGTGGCGGCGCACCAGCAGTCCGGCCTGTTCAAACTGCGTCAGTACGCGATACACCGTCGCCAGGCCGACGTCCATGTGCTCGGCCACCAGCGAGCGGTACACGTCTTCGGCGCTCAGGTGACGTGACGAGTCCGGTTCGGTGGAGCGCTTCTGAAAGAGCTCGAGGATCTTCAGGCGCGGAGCCGTCGCCTTCAGTCCGCTGACTTTAAGGTCGCTCGAGCCGGTTGCGTTTTTCATTTCCCGCCCAATCCCACGAGAAGTTCAGTCGGTATCATATGTAGAAATGGTCACCATTCATTCAAGCGATGTCAAATCGGGGGCAAGGCAGGAGCGTGCGTCTGTTCGGCGTGCGGCTGCCTTGTTGAGCGTGGCTCTAATGATGGCCGGGTGCAACTCGGTCATCGACCGCCTGCCGCACTTCCTGAAACCCTACAGGCCCGACGTTCAGCAGGGCAACGTGATCACCAGCGACATGGTCGAGCAACTCAGGACCGGCATGACGCGCGATCAGGTGAAGTTCATGCTCGGGACGCCGCTGCTGACCGATGGGTTCCACCCGGACCGGTGGGACTATTTCTACTTCCTGAACCCGCGCCGCGGCTCGCCGCAGCGTCGCAACCTGGTGATCTATTTCAAGGACAACCGACTCGATAGCTTCAAAAGCGATCCGATGCCGCCCGAGTCGATGGCGGACAATCTGATCCTGGGCCGCAAGACACCGCTGCCGCCGCCGAGCGCGCCATCCAAGGAGTCGACCGCGCCGGCAGGCGAGGCACCGAAGGAAGCAGCTCCGGTGGCGACCCCGTCGACCCACGAATCACCCAAGGAGGCGACCCCCGACGCGACGCCGACGGCGAGCGAACCCCCAAAGGAAGCGGCCCCGCAAGCGATGCCGCCAGCGGGCGAGCCGCCCGCGGAACCGGCGCCTGCGGAGCCGGAACATCAGCCGACTCCGCCGGCCTCCAGCCAGTAGCCCTGCAGCGGGCTGTCGTGCAATCACCGAATGCACCAGAGGTCCCTGGCCGGACTCGAGGGGAAACATGAAACTGGCAATCGCAGGAAGCAGTGGCCGCATGGGCCGGATGTTGATCGAGGCCGCGCTGGCCGCCGATGACTTCTCGATCGTGGCCGCGCTGGAGCGGCCCGATGCGCCTCAGATCGGGGAAGACTGCGCCTTGTTCCTGGGGCGCAGGAGCGGAGCGATCATCACCAGCGACATGGCTTCGATCGAGCAAGCCGACGTGCTGATCGATTTCACCCGTCCCGAGGGGACGCTGAAGCATCTTCGAGCGTGCGTCGAGCATCGCGTGCGCGCCGTGATCGGGACGACCGGTTTCGACGAGGCCGGACGGCGCCAGATCGAACAGGCGGCGCGCAGCGTACCGGTCGTGTTCTCGCCCAACATGAGCGTCGGCGTCAACGTGGCTTTCCGGCTGGTCGAGCTGGCAGCGCGGATGCTGTCCGAGGATTTCGACGTCGAGATCATCGAGGCGCATCACCGCCATAAAGTGGACGCGCCGTCGGGAACCGCGCTGCGTCTGGGCGAGCTGGTCGCCAGTGCCCAGGGACGGACGCTGAGCGAGGTGGCCGTGCACGCACGGCACGGGCTGACCGGGGCCAGACCGTCGGGAAGCATCGGCTTTTCGGTCATTCGCGGCGGCGACCTGGTGGGCGATCACACGGTGATGTTCGCCGGCGTCGGCGAGCGGATCGAGATTACGCATCGGGCGTCGAGCCGGATGACCTACGCGCTCGGCAGCCTGCGCGCCGCGCGTTTCCTGGCGCAGCGCGGGGCAGGCCTGTACGACATGCGCGACGTGTTGGGTCTCGGCTAGGTCCGCCGCGAAGGATCCACGTGACCGAGGCGTTCGGATTCGAACACTTCTGGATGCAGGCCGACGGGCTGATCCGGGCCAACGTGTACATCCTGTTCGCGATGTCGCTGGCCAGCTGGTTTCTGATCTTCCTGAAAACCTGGGGCAACTTCC
>DATBCI010000256.1:0-5151 GCA_036270555.1 Burkholderiaceae bacterium | reverse complement strand
CCGGAAATGCTGCCGATGATCGTGACCTCGACGCTCGCCAAGGGCGCGGTGTACCTGTCGCGCAAGAAGGTGATCGTGAAGCGGCTGGACGCCATCCAGAACTTCGGCGCGATGGACGTGCTGTGCACCGACAAGACCGGTACGCTGACCCAGGACAGGATCTTCCTGTCGCGCCACTGCGGAGCGTTCGGCGAGGACTTCGATACGGTCCTGGAGTACGCCTACCTGAACAGCTACTACCAGACGGGCCTGAAGAATCTATTGGACGTGGCGGTGCTGGAGCACGTCGAGGTGCACCGGGAGCTGTCCGTCGCCACCGCGTTTCGCAAGGTCGACGAGATTCCGTTCGACTTCAACCGCCGCCGCATGAGCGTGGTGGTGGCGGAGCAGGACCAGCATCACCTGCTGATCTGCAAGGGAGCGGTCGAAGAAATCCTGTCGGTGTGCTCGCTGGTACAGCACGGCGGAGCAACCGAGCCGATCACCGGCGAGATCCTGGCCCGCATGCGCGAGCTGACGGCCGACCTGAACGAGGAGGGCCTGCGTGTGGTCGCGGTGGCGATCAAGGAGATGCCTCCGACGCGCGAGACCTACGGACTGGCCGATGAAACGGACCTGACGCTGGTCGGGTACATCGCGTTCCTGGACCCGCCCAAGGAATCGACCGCCCCGGCGCTGAAGGCACTGGCCGACCATGGCGTGGCGGTCAAGGTGCTGACCGGCGACAACCACCTGGTGACCCGCAAGATCTGCAAGGAAGTCGGCCTCGAGAACCGCGGCATCGTGCTGGGAGCCGAGATCGAGGCGATGAACGACGAACAACTCGCCACGGCGGCGGAGCAGAACAATGTGTTCGCCCGGCTGACCCCGGCCCACAAGGATCGCATCGTGCGCGCGCTGCGCTCGCGCGGCCACATCGTCGGCTTCCTGGGCGACGGCATCAACGATGCACCGGCGATCCGCACCGCCGACATCGGCATCTCGGTCGACAGCGCGGTCGATATTGCGAAGGAGGCGGCCGACATCATCCTGCTCGAAAAGAGCCTGCTGGTGCTCGAGCAGGGCGTGCAGGAGGGGCGGCGCACGTTCGCCAACATCCTGAAATACATCAAGATGACCGCCAGCTCGAACTTCGGCAACGTCTTCTCGGTGCTGGTCGCGAGCGCCTTTCTGCCGTTCCTGCCGATGCTGCCGCTGCAGTTGCTGGTGCAAAACCTGCTCTATGACATCTCGCAGACGGCCATCCCATTCGACAACGTCGATCCCGAGCTGGTGCAGCTGCCCCAGCGCTGGCGTCCCGACGACATCGGCCGCTTCATGGTGGTGTTCGGGCCCGTCAGCTCGGTGTTCGACATCTGCACCTTCGCCGTGATGTGGTACGTGTTCGGCGCCACCACCGAGGCGCAGTCGCCGCTGTTCCAGGCCGGCTGGTTCGTCGAGGGCCTCGCGACCCAGACATTGATCGTGCACATGATCCGAACGCAGAAGCTGCCGTTCGTCCAGAGCCGTCCCGCCACGCCGCTGCTGGTGATGACGATCGCGGTCGTCGCGTTCGGCATGGTGATCTCGGTGGGCCCGATGGCACACGTCTTCAAATTCGCTCCGCTGCCGCTCGCTTACTTTCCGTGGTGGGCGGCCATGGTCGGCGGCTACATCGTGCTGACCCAGGTGGTGAAGACGTGGTATCTGAAGCGCTACGGCTGGCAGTAAAGGAGCGGCAGCGAGCGGTCTGATTCTGCCTCGACTTCACCTCGACCCGGGTCATCGCGGCCCCCGCAATCGCCAATTCGCGCCCTATTCTGGCCAGCGGCTCCGAAGGCGCAAGCCGGAAAATCCCTAGGTGGTCGCGCGATCGAGCAGCGCGCGGATCGCCCGCACGCGATCGGGGTCGAGGCACTCTTCGCGATCCGATTCGGTGCACAAGGCCCCTCGAAATCCCAGGTAGTCGGGTCCAAGCGCCGCCAGGGGTCGAACATCGGTCTCGCGCAGCGAACCGGCCAGCCCGACCAGCAGCCCGGCTGCGCGCGCCTGATGAACGAAGTCGGCCAACCAATCCTGGTCGGTCCAGTCGCGCAGGCTGCCAGCTGCTTTATCCGCCGTATCGAGCATCACCCCGTGCCAGCCATTCGCCGCCAGGTCGGCCGCGATCCCGAGCGGTGGGGAGCGGTCGGCAAACAGGACGGCGATCAGCGACACGCCAGGCAGGGCGGGCGGCAGCGCCTTGAGTCTTGACGCCTCGATGGGCTGCTCGAAGATGCCGATCTTGATGAAGTCCGCCCCGCAACCGGCGTTGTGCAGCGCCGCCGTGCGCACGCGCTCCACATCCAGTGGCAGGTCACCGACCGTGGCGCTGACCGGCTTTCGGCCACCCACGGTGGCGACGATCGCGCGCAGCGTCTCGTCCGGTACCGCGCCCAGGGTGCCCTCGGAAGGCTCCTTGGCGTCGATCAGGTCCGCTCCGGCCTGCAGCGCGAACAGTGCCTCCTCGGCCGAGCGCACGCTGGCCAGCATCCTGACCCGAGGCGAGCGATTCATCGCGCTGATCCGTGCGCTGACCCGTGCGTTTCGCGGTGAACGGCGATCGCTTCCATGAGCCAGCTCCAGGCCTCCAGCTCCGCCTCGCCGGCCGTCTTGTCGATCGCGATCTTCAGGTATTCCAGCTCGGCTTCCAGCTTGCCGGCCGGCAGGATCGAAAGCCGGCTGACCAGGATAGCGGCTTCGATCACCGCCGCCTGAGCCCGGTTGTAGCCTCGAAACGGCGCATGGGTCTCGCGGTGCACCAGGCGACAGCGCATCTGCGGGCGCTGGACGTCGTCGATCAGCTCGACCAGCTCGATTTCCTCGTGCGCCAGGCTCGAGGCGAGGCGAACCCCATCGACCGTGGTCGCGGGCGCCAACGGCCAGTCGCGCCGCCCCACGATGCACCCGGCGAACACGCGCACATCGTCGGTGTAGTTGACGACGGCCACGCGCGACTGCAGCAACAGCTCCAGCGTCAGCGATGGCTTGAACGGCGCCAGCACGATCAGGTCGCCCTGTTGCCGAACGCCCAGCGGTGTGACCTGGGTTCGGTCTGCGGCACGGACGGTGACGATGGTCTCGAAGATCCGGTTCATAGCAATCTCATGTGCGCCTTATTTGCGTGAAATGCGCTTTCGGCGTGCCGCGAGCGTGGGTCCGGGCGCACGTTGGACCAGCCGGTCTTCAGGCGCCTGTTCGTAGGCACAACCCCAGGCGAGCTCTTCGTCCTGCGTAAAGCGCTTGCCCAGCTGCCATGCGATCTGAGCGCGCGCCAGTTCGACGCCCAGGTAGAAGGCGTGCGCGCCATCTTCCTCGACGCCCAGGCGTGCATACAGTTCATAGGGATCGGTAGCGATCGACAGTCCTTCGCGATTGAAAACGTGAACGCCGCGGTCGCCGACCTGGATCCGGAAATTGGGGTCGCGCACTTCTGAAGCAACTTGCGCGATTTCGTCGCTCGAGTAGGGAAACGGCTTGCGCGCGTGCACCGTCAACAGCGCATCGGTCAGATCGCGCGGCAGCGATTGCGACTCGCGCGCCGCAAACATCATCCGGCGGGCCCAGTCGGCTTCACGCACTGCGCGGCGACAGTGTGGGCTGACCTCCGTGGTCAGAATGGCGTTGATCCTCAACTCGACCGCCACACCCAGCAGTACCGCAGTCGTGCCGCTGGAGTCGGCGTCGGTGAGCTCGGTCACGTTGCCGGTGCCCATCAGGATCGGCACCTCCGGCTCCAGCTCGCGCAGGCGCTGATAGCGCAGCAACGATCGAGTGAAGCCGAACTGGATCGGCTCCAGAATCGGATCGGCCAGGAAAGTCCGGCCGCGCTGGCGCATGCCCTCGATCGCACGCAGCAGGGAGTCCAGATCGCCGGGCTCGGACGGTATCAGCACGGGGGTCGAGGCGACCTCGTCCACGATGTCGATCGACTCGGCCTTAAGGCTCAGCAAATAGTCGGCGCCGGCGCGACCCCCGGCCAGCAGGTCGTCGCGCTCCAGGGAATCGACGCTCACGCGTAAACCGGCTCCGCGCAGCGTTTGGACCGCCTCCGCCAGGTGGGGAAACGGCGTGTCCGGCAGGCAACCCAGATCGATGACGTCGGCCCCGTCGCGCCGATAAGCCCGCGCACGCGCGAGGATCTGTTCGAGGCTCAGCTGCGGGGCGTCGACGATCTCGGCGAAGATCTGCACGTCGTGCATTGACAGGTCGACTTTTCTGCGCTCCCTGCCAAAGTGCTCCGGCAGATCGCGCAGCTCATCGGGGCCACGCTCGACCCTCACGCCCAGTGTGCCGGCCAGCGCGTCCAGATCGCCCCGGCAACGGCCCGGAACGATCACCCGGTCGGCGCCGTCGCCCCGCGGGAAGTGCCGCCCTATGAAATCGGCCGTCATCAGGCCCGCGACGTTGATCGGAAGCCGCACCACGTCGTACGTGAACTCGTCCGGCGCCAGCTCCTCCAGGATGCTGCGCAGGTTGCGCTCGGCCAGCTTGCCCGTCAGAAAGACGATGTGCTCCGGCATGCGGTCAGACAGTGGATGCAGGCGCAGTTTAAAGCGCCCGGCGGGAGGGTTGTCCAAAGCTCAGTAAGATGCCGGATTTGGACGGCCGCCCGGGCCGGACGCAAGCCAACCCCCTATGTTCAACCTTCCTGCTGGAATCCGCTGGCTGCTGCTGATCAACGTCGCCGTGTACGCGTTGGAAATGCTGGATGGGTCCGGTCTTTTGCTGAACTACCTCGCGTTGTGGCCGCTCGGCACCCCGGACTTCGGCCTCTGGCAGCTCGTGACCTACAGCTTCCTGCACGAGCCGGCGAACCCGCTTCACCTGGTGTTCAACATGTTCGCTCTTTGGATGTTCGGCGCCGACGTGGAACGGGTCTGGGGCCGCAATCGCTTTCTGACCTACTACTTCACCTGCGTGCTGTCGGCCGGCGTGACGCAGATGCTGGTGTCCTGGTGGGCCGGGTCCTCCGCGCCCACCATTGGCGCCTCAGGCGGCGTGTTCGGAGTGTTGTTGGCCTTCGGGATGATGTACCCGCACCGAACGATCCTGCTGATTTTTCCGCCGATCCAGATGCCCGCCTGGCTGCTGGTGACGCTGTACGGAGCCTTCGAGTTGTATGCCGGAGTG